>CAXDLF010000015.1:0-26930 GCA_963989885.1 uncultured Gammaproteobacteria bacterium | reverse complement strand
ATTTAATACTTGACTATTTTACTTGGTTACTTGTATAATTATCCCGATTTAAATAAGCCGAGAACGATATGCAATTAACTACAAAGGGAAGATATGCGGTAACTGCCATGTTAGACCTTGCTTCGAACGAAACAACTAGGCCTGTAACTCTCGATATGATATCTCAAAGACAAAACATTTCACTGTCTTATCTAGAGCAACTTTTCGCGAAATTGAGGAAAGCTTCACTGGTTAGAAGTGTTCGTGGGCCTGGAGGTGGTTATCTTTTAAATGTCAACGCTGAAGATGTTACTCTTACCCAAATAATAGAGGCTGTTGATGAGAATATCGATCTACGTCGTTGCCAAGGACTCAGGAATTGTCTTCGGGGCAAACAGTGCCTATCACACCACCTTTGGTGTGAGGTGAGTGATCAAATAAGGAATTTTTTGAGCACCAGAAACCTGCAACAAGTGATTGATGACTACAATGCAAACGAAAAAGTAACAAATGAAAATCGTCAGAAGCCAGATATTACAAGAGAAGCATTAACCATAAATTAATAGTTAAGGAAATTTAATAATGTTAACCCCAACTTACATGGATTATTCTGCTACAACGCCTGTAGACAAGCGTGTTGCTGAAAAGATGGCTCGATATTTGACGATGGAAGGAGATTTTGGTAATCCGGCGTCTCGTTCGCACTATTATGGCTGGCAGGCTGAAAAAGCCGTCGATGAAGCTCGCGCTCAGGTGGCAAGCTTGGTAGGTGCCGATCCAAGAGAAATTGTATGGACATCTGGCGCCACTGAATCTGACAATCTCGCCATAAAAGGCATTGCTCATTTTTACCATAAGCGCGGAAAACACATTATCACACTAAAGACAGAACACAAGGCTGTCCTGGATACCTGTCGCCAGTTGGAAAGGGAAGGTTTTGAGGTAACCTATCTAGAACCTTTGTCAAACGGTTTATTGGATATAAATGTCTTTAAAGATGCGATTAGAGAGGACACCATTCTGGCTTCAATTATGCATGTTAATAATGAGATAGGCGTTATCCAGAATATACAATCTATTGGTGATGTATGTAGAGCACATAAAATCTTTTTTCATGTCGATGCAGCGCAATCTGTAGGAAAAATCTCGATAGATTTGGCTTCACTACCGGTTGACTTGATGAGTTTTTCCGCTCACAAGATCTATGGGCCAAAGGGTATCGGCGCACTTTATGTTAGTCGTAAACCTAGAGTTCGGTTGGAAGCGCAAATGCATGGCGGAGGTCATGAGCGTGGTATGCGCTCAGGCACATTAGCGACGCACCAAATTGTAGGCATGGGGGAGGCTTTTGCCATCGCGGAAAAAGAAATGTTGGAAGAGGGTAAAAAAATAAAACAGCTTCGAGAGCGCCTTCTTGAGGGTTTTTCTGATATGGAAGAGGTTGTGATCAACGGTGATATTGAGCAAAGGGTTCCTGGCAATTTAAATATCAGTTTTAATTATGTTGAAGGTGAATCCTTGATGATGGCGATTTCAGATGTTGCGGTATCTTCTGGTTCAGCCTGTACATCAGCTAGCCTAGAGCCTTCCTATGTTCTGCGTGCATTAGGACTTAATGATGAGCTGGCACATAGCTCTATCCGTTTCAGTATCGGCCGTTTTACGACTGAAAAGGATGTTGATGATGCAATCAGGTTGGTACGTGAGAAAGTTAAAAAGTTAAGAGATCTGTCGCCTTTATGGGATATGTTTAAGGAAGGTATTGATATTAGCAAAGTTGAATGGACAGCTCACTAAGAAATATTGAGTAAAATATAGGGATTAATTTGGAGTAATTTATGGCATACGGAAAAAAAGTTTTAGATCACTATGAAAACCCTCGTAATGTAGGTGTTCTGGATAAGGACGCTAGTAATGTTGGTACCGGGATGGTTGGTGCACCAGCGTGTGGTGATGTGATGCGTCTACAGATTCAAGTCGACGATAAAGGTGTTATTGAAGATGCTAAGTTCAAAACCTATGGTTGTGGTTCTGCGATTGCCTCATCTTCGCTTTTGACGGAGTGGGTTAAAGGTAAGACAGTTGATGAAGCCTCGGAAATTAAAAACACTGAAATAGTTGAAGAGCTAGAGCTACCTCCAGTTAAGATTCATTGCTCGGTTCTGGCTGAAGATGCTATTAAAGCTGCAATCAATGATCTCAAGAGTAAGGCTGGATAATTAAATTATGGCAATTACCTTAACTGACAAGGCTGCAGAGCGTATGAGCGATTTTTTAGCTAATCGCGGTTCAGGTATTGGTGTCCGTCTCTCTGTTCAGACTACTGGTTGCTCGGGGCTGGGTTATAACATGGAATTTGTAGATAAACTTAATGAGGATGACACCCTTTTTAAGGATAAAGGTGTTCAATTGGTTATTGACGCAAAGAGCTTAATTTATATTGATGGCACCGAAGTAGATTTTCTAAAAGATGGTCTAAATGAGGGTTTTGAATTCAACAATCCTAATTCTAAAGCTGAGTGTGGTTGTGGTGAATCATTTACCGTATAATTAGTCCGGTTAAGTTCTAAGGGCATTAAGGTAATGCAAAATTATTTTGAATTATTTGACCTTGAAACCTCTTTTTTTGTTGATGACAAAGCTTTAAATAAGGCTTACCAAGCTCAAGTTACAAGGCTTCATCCCGATAATTTTGCAACTAAGAGCCAGGCGGAAAAACTCCAAGCTCTTCAAAGCACTTCACTTCTGAATTCAGCTTACACAGCACTTAAAACTCCACTGAATCGAGCCAGCTACCTGTTAAATTTAGAGGATATAAATCCATTTGATGAAAAAGATACAAATATGGACGCTAGTTTTTTAATGTCACAAATTGAATTAAGAGAGCAATTAGAAGATATCAAGGAACTGCAAGACAGCAAAGCTTTGGACAACTTTATAGAGCGAGTACAGGATTTTATCAATGATAATGTCGCGTCAATTTCAGAAGCTTTCAGGCAGTCAGGAGATTTACAAGAGATCAAAAAGCTTGTTAGAGAATTAAAGTTTTATGAGCAACTTAACAAGGAAGCGAATAGATTGATGGATGAGTGGTTATAGGACAATAATATGGCGTTATTACAGATTTCGGAACCTGGTCAGTCAACCGCACCTCACCATCATAATTTAGCCTGTGGAATTGATTTAGGGACGACAAACTCTCTAGTTGCAAGTGTCATGAGTGGTGAGACCAAGCTCATAGCAGATAACAATGACAAGGTGATGTTGCCATCAATTGTTCATTTTGGTCAGGGCGGGAAGATGACGGTTGGTAGTGAAGCTATCGATTATGCTCAAACAGACCCAACCAACACCATCTTTTCAATCAAGCGATTTATGGGTTTGGGTTATGACGAGGTTGGCGAACTTAAAAACTGTCCATATCGGATGCTCGAACAAGGCAATAACATTTTATTTCAAACGTCAATAGGCAATCTGTCCGCAGTCGAAATTTCGGCCAGTATTTTATCCACTTTAAAGGGTCGGGCCGAGGAAGCGCTTGGGGGTGATTTGGTGGGAGCGGTTATTACTGTCCCAGCTTATTTCAATGACGCACAAAGGCAATCAACGAAAGATGCGGCAAAGTTTGCAGGTATCAAGGTTTTAAGGTTGTTAAATGAGCCAACAGCTGCAGCTATAGCATATGGCTTAGACTCTAAAGAAGAGGGTATGCATGCTGTTTATGATCTAGGTGGTGGTACATTTGATATTTCACTACTGAGTTTTAATAAAGGCGTTTTTCAGGTTCTTTCTACTGGTGGAGATTCCAATTTAGGTGGCGACGATTTTGATGCACTAATTGTTGAAGATTGTAAAAAAGTGCTTGATCTAGGTGAGCTGACACCAGCTAAAATTCAAACTATTAAACTGCTTTCAAAAACGGCAAAAGAAACTTTAACTAATGAGAGCCTAGCTGAGTTTCTGGTTGATGGTAAGCTATACCAAATTACTAAATCTCACTTCGAAGCGTTAACTGAACCTTTATTAAAAAGAACCTTGCAGTTGACCAAGAGAGCTGTTAGAGATGCAGGTATCGAAATGTCGGAAATCAAGGATGTTATTATGGTTGGCGGCTCAACGCGCATGACCGCAGTGAGGGAGAGAGTAGGTGAGTTGTTTAACAAGCCAGTATTGTGCTCAATTAATCCTGATGAAGTCGTTGTCAAAGGTGCCGCCATACAGGCCAATATCTTAGCGGGCAATAAAAGCCGAGATGACGTCTTGCTTTTAGATGTATTGCCGCTTTCACTGGGTCTTGAGACTATGGGTGGTCTGGTTGAAAAAGTGATTCATAGAAACACCACCATTCCAATAACGAAAGCTCAAGAATTTACCACCTTTAAGGATGGACAGACCGGAATGAGTATTCATGTGTACCAGGGAGAGCGTGAACTAACACAAGACTGTCGATCTCTTGGAAAATTTGAGCTCAAGGGTATACCTCCTATGGTAGCTGGAAGTGCTCGAATTCTTGTGGAATTCCAAGTTGATGCTGATGGTCTGCTTTCTGTCAGTGCAAAAGAACAAACTTCTGGGGTTAAATCGGAAATCATTATTAAGCCTTCTTATGGGCTCACTGATACTGAAGTTGAAAAAATGCTAAAGGATTCAGTTATTTTTGCGCAGGAAGATATTCTATTAAGACAGCTACAGGAACAAAAAGTGAATGCTGATCGTACCATTTTGGCAATCAATTCCGCATTAGATGCTGACAAAGAACTTCTGAATGAGTTGATGTTAAAGGATATCATTGGAGCAAGAGATGAGCTTGAATCCTTGGCTGAATCAGATGATGCAGAAGCGATCAAAAAAGCAATTGAAACGTTAGAAGAAACTAGTGCTGAATTTGTTGAGATGCGCATGAATAAATCGGTTATGAAAGTCATGCAGGGTCACAATGTAGATGAGTTTAGTGAAAAAATAGAAGAATAATATGCCTCAAATAATCGTTCTACCTAATGAAGATTATTGTCCAGAAGGCGTCGTTATTGAAGCCGAATCTGGAACTACTGTCTGTAGGGCTTTATTGGCTAATGATGTCGAAATTGAACACGCCTGTGAGATGTCTAATGCTTGTACAACATGTCATGTCTATATCCGAGAAGGGTTTGATTCTATCGAAGAGTCTGACGAAATAGAGGATGACCTACTTGACAAGGCTTGGGGGCTTGATCCAGACTCAAGGCTTTCCTGTCAGGCTGTTATGGCTGAGGATGATATTGTTATCGAGATACCGAAGTACACCATCAACCAGGTTTCTGAAAACAGTTAATTCAAAAGTTACTACTCAATCGTAATATTTGGAAAGGCTCCAACTGTCTCACTTTGAAGCGACAACATTGCAGCTGTTTTGCGTGCAATTTCTAGATAAATCAAAGAGGCCATGCTTTCTGGACTTTTTATCACCGTGGGTTTGCCTTCATCGACATCCGTTCTAATGTCAACTTGAAGCGGCAATGCACCTAGAAAGTTAGTCTCAGAATCGAGAGCCATGCCTTGACCTCCACCATGACCAAATATTTCCTCTGAATGGCCACAATTTGAACAGATATGAATAGACATGTTTTCAATAATGCCTAGAATGGGAATATTGACCTTCTCGAACATACCAAGACCTTTTTTGGCATCGATAAGGGCGATATCTTGAGGTGTAGTGACAATGATGGCTCCGCTAACCGGAATCCTTTGTGACAATGTGAGTTGAGTATCTCCTGTGCCTGGAGGGAGATCTACAATCATATAATCCACATCATTCCATTCTGTGTTCTTTAGGAGTTGTTCTAAAGCCTGAGTAACCATTGGTCCACGCCAAACCATAGGTGAGGCTTCATCGACCAAAAATCCAATTGACATTGTTTGTAATCCATGTGCTAAAACTGGCTTCATATTGCCATTTTCAGTACCTTCGGGCCTAAGTTCTTTGACACCCAGCATGCGTGGTTGCGAGGGCCCATAGATGTCCGCATCAAGAAGAGCTATTTTTGCACCTTCTGAATGAAGTGCGAGCGCTAGATTTACCGCTGTAGTTGATTTTCCAACACCACCTTTGCCGGAGGCGACAGCAATAATGTTTTTAACGCCAGGTAACGCTTCAACACCACCTTGAACGGTATGAGACACTATTTTTGATTTAATAGAGATGGATGAATAATTAATTCCTGCTTCAGAAAAAGCCTTTTCAATAGATTCTTGCAGTTCTGCACGATAGTTCTGTGCTGGATATTTAAGTAAAAGTTCAACATTGACTATTTCATCATCAATAACAATATTCTTGACATTGTCTGATGATACAAGGTCTTGGTTGGTATGCACATCAACCACAGTGCTTAGAACGCTTTCAACTTTCTCTTGTGTTAAATTTGTCAATTCGTTGACTCCAGTCTGTAAAATAACGCTATTTTATCGCACAAATATCACTCCAATCCCTAATAATATTGGGCTTTTTGAGAACTGACCATGTCAAAACGCAGAATACTCGTAACATCGGCTCTACCTTATGCCAATGGAGAACTTCATTTGGGATATATGTTGGAGACTATTCAGACAGATATCTGGGTCAGATTTCAGAAAATGATGGGCAACGAGTGCCATTATGTTTGCGCGGATGATGCCCATGGAACACCTATTATGCTTAAAGCTGACGAGATGGGTATAGATCCTGAAACGCTTATAGAACAGGTCAAAATCCGTCATCAGGCCGATTTAGACGATTTTCATATAGATTTTAGTCAATACCACTCAACACATTCAGAGGAGAACCGTGAAATTTCTGAATTAATTTACAATCGCCTTAACGATTCGGGCTATATCAAAAGGAAGGTAATTTCACAAGCCTTTGATCCTGAAAAGGAAATGTTTTTGCCCGATCGTTATATTAAAGGAGAGTGCCCTAATTGTGGGGCCGACGATCAGTATGGAGATAATTGTGAAGCTTGTGGCGCCACATATTCTACCACTGAATTAAAGAACGCCAAATCAGTTATTTCAGGAGCAGTGCCAATTGAAAAGGACTCAGAGCATTACTTTTTTGATTTGCCGCAGTTCGAAAATAAGTTGAAAGATTGGACTAAGGCAGGACATCTCCAGGAGCAGGTAAGCAACAAGCTAGCAGAATGGTTCGATCAAGGGTTGCAGAAATGGGATATCTCTCGCGATGCGCCTTATTTTGGTTTCAAAATACCAGGCACTGAAGACAAGTATTTTTATGTTTGGTTAGACGCTCCAATAGGTTACATGGCAAGTTTTAAAAAACTCTGTGACAACAGTGAACTAAATTTTGACGACTTCTTTGGTAAGGATTCTGATACCGAACTTTATCATTTTATTGGCAAAGATATTGTCTACTTCCATGCTCTTTTTTGGCCGGCAACTCTTATGGGCTCTGATTTCAGAACCCCTAGCGCTGTTTTCGCCCATGGATTCCTTTCTGTGAATGGCCAAAAGATGAGCAAATCTCGTGGCACATTCATTAACGCAAGAACCTACTTAGAGAATCTTGATTCTGAATGTTTGCGTTATTACTATGCCTGCAAATTGACAGCTAAAATCGATGACATTGATTTGAATTTACAAGATTTCAAAAAGCGCGTTAATTCAGACCTTGTCGGCAAAGTTATCAATATTGCCTCTAGAAGTGCATCGTTTGTGATGAAAAAATATGATAAACAGTTGTCGGGTAACTGTATTAAAAAGTCTCTCTATGATGAATTTGTCGAAGCAGGTTCTGACATTGCGAAGCATTATGAGGCAAGAAACTTTAGCCAGGCTATGCGCATAGTTATGAAATTAGCTGACAAGGCTAATCAATACATTGATGAAAAAAAGCCCTGGCAATTAGCGAAAATTGAAGGCAAAGAACAAGAAGTTCACGAGATTACTTCCCTAGCAATTAATCTATTTAAAGTCTTGATGACATATTTGAAGCCAGTACTACCAGATATGGCAAGACGCTCTGAAGAATTTCTCAATGTTGAATCTTTAAATTGGTCTAAAATTGAGTGCCCTTTAACAAACCATAAAATCAATAAATTTAAACCTTTAATGACGCGTATAGAGGATCATCAAATTGAACAGATGGTTGAATCCTCCAAGGCATAGATTATTAGTAAAATAAAGTTTTGGAGGGATGTCAGAGTGGCCGAATGAGCACGCTTGGAAAGCGTGTATACCTCACGGTATCATGGGTTCGAATCCCATTCCCTCCACCATATTAAGATTCCAAAACTCTTTGATTATATAAACTACAAACTTCAACACTAATTGAAGTATCACGTAAGAGAGGAAAAGGGGTTTGTGGATTTCCTATAAAACATTGATTATTTATTCTAGAGAATAACAAGAATCTTAAACTAGTTATATTTCAATAATAAAACAGGTTTATAATTAAATCTAAACTAAATGATTAGTTTATTTTTTTAATTTATAAAGGAGAATAATTTTGAAAAAAATTAATAAATTGCAATCGCTCAGTTTGCAAAAAATAGTCCCGATTAATGTGGCTATACTTCTGAGTTGTTTTCTTTCATTTGGGCTATTCAGTCAGTCTTCTATAGCCGCTCATGATAAAGTCTACGAAATAACAATACTTCATACTAATGATTTCCACGCTCGTTTTAGACCAATCAGCAAATACGATAATAATTGTTCTGCAAAGAATAATGCTAAGGGTAAGTGTTTTGGTGGTTCAGCGCGTTTAAGTACAGCAATTGAAGATGCTCGTTCAAGGCATTCTAATACAATACTTTTAGATGGTGGTGATCAATTTCAAGGAACGCTTTTCTATAATCTATACAAGGGAAAAGTGGCCGCAGAAATGATGAATATGCTTGGATATGATGGAATGGCAGTGGGTAACCATGAGTTTGATGATGGGCCTGAAACTCTTAGAGTATTCATGGATTCAGTAAATTTCCCTATCCTTATGGCAAATGCCAATATAGATATGGAGCCAGAGCTTAAAGGTAATTTACAAAAATCAACGACGGTGTTGAAAAACAACCGAAAAATTGGCTTGATAGGTATCAATACTGTGGACACAGCAGAATTATCTAGTCCTGGCGAAAACGTTATATTTACAGACGCTGTTGCCGCTGTTCAGTCTGAGGTAGATTTTTTGACCGAAGCTGGAGTAAATATAATCATACTTCTTTCTCACTCGTCATACGGGGTAGACAAGATGATTGCAGCAAATACTACTGGAGTAGACGTTATTGTTGGTGGTCATGATAATACCCTTTTATCAAACGTCAGCGATAGGGCGAAAGGTCCCTATCCAACGGTAGTCAATGGAACACAGATCGTTCAGGCATATGCCTATGGTAAATTCTTAGGCGAACTTTCAGTTCTCTTTGATGAAGCGGGCAATGTCATCCATGCGTCAGGTGAACCAATTCTAATTGACGGTTCAGTTAATGAAAATAACCAAATTATTGCGCGTCTAGATGAACTAGAGAAGCCAATAAACACACTTAAGGAGACTATTGTTGGAACGGTTTCTAACCCTCTAACTGGTGACAGGGCTGTTTGTCGCGTTCAAGAATGCGATATGGGTAATATGATTGCAGATGCTATGAGAGATGCTGTTATTGATAAAGGTTATACTATTGCATTGCAAAACTCTGGCGGAATCCGTGCTTCACTTGATGCAGGCGATGTCACGCTCGGTGAAATCATGACAATACTTCCGTTTCAAAACACTTTGTCAACTTTCAAGGTGACCGGTGAGCAGCTTCTGACAGCGATCGAAAATGGTGTTAGTCAGATTGAAGATGTCGCTGGAAGATTCCCTCAAGTGTCAGGAATGCGATATTCATTTGATTTAAGCAAGGCTCCTAATGAAAGAGTCACATCAATTGAAATTGATGAAGATGGCTCTTGGCAACCTTTAGACTTAAACAAAACGTATGGTATGGTTTCCAATAACTTTATTCGTGGAGGTGGAGATGGATATAAAGTATTCAGATCTGCATCTGATATCTATGACTTTGGTCCAGATTTAGCGGATGTTGTTGCGAACTATATTAAAGCAAACCCTGGATATTCGGGTTATACCGATAACAGAATTACCCAGGAATAATAAAAGCTTAATTTGAGCATTTAAGGGCTGGTTTTACCAGCCCTTTTTTTATTTACAGTAGTTACGAATCTCATATTAAAGTGTTTATAATAAAGATTAGCTTATATTATAAATATTTATTTATATGAAGATAACAACAAGGGAAAGAGAGATATTAAGACTAATAAACTCCAATCCCATGATAAGCCAAGATCAGCTTGCAGAGAAACTTAATATTACGCGTTCATCTGTAGGTGTTCATATATCCAATATGGTCAAAAAAAATCTGATTAAGGGTAGGGGATATGTAACCCAGTCAGAGCCACATGTTTCAGTTATTGGCGGTTCAAATATTGACCTTCAGGGATCGACCGATAGTCCACTCGTTCTAAATGATTCAAATCCAGGTGAAATTTCTATGTCAGCAGGAGGAGTAGGTCGCAACATTGCAGAAAACTTGTCTCGTATTTCTCTAGACACAAAAATGTTTTCCTATGTTGGTGCAGACGCATTAGGAGATTTTTTAATTAAAAAAACGCAAGACGCTAACGTTGATACTTCTTTTATTAAAAAACATAGTACATTGCCAACAAGTCAATACTTATCAATATTAGACGACAATAACGATATGTTGGTTTCGATATCTGATATGAGAATTATCAATGAGATGAGTATCGAAGATATCAAAGGTTTTAGTAATGCTCTCAATCAAAGCTCTGTTATCGTTATTGACACAAATATTCCGACTAGGGTAATCGAATATGTTACGGATGAATATAGCCATGTACCGTTATTTTTGGATACGGTATCTATCGCTAAAACCTCAAAAATAATTGAAATTATTGGTAAATTTCATACAGTTAAACCTAATAGACTAGAGGCCGAACTTATCACTGGAATGAAGATTACCAATAAGCGAAGCATGCTTAAGGCTGCACAAAACATATTTGATAGGGGATGTAAACAAATATTCATAACCTTAGGTAAAGAGGGTGTCTTTTATTTCGATGGAATAGAGCATGGTCACTATTGTCAGCGAAATATTGAAGTGAATAGTGGAAACGGAGCGGGAGACGCTTTTGTGGCTGGAATAGTGTATGGATTTTTAAAATTAAATAGTATTAAGAAATCTGCAGAATATGCCTCAGCTGCAGCAGCAATAGCATTGAAAAGCAAGAATACTATTAGTAAAGACATTTCATCAAGAAATATAGAACTTATATTAAAGGAAAATAAAGATGGAACTAAATAGTTACTTAGATATCCATCCTGAAGTAGAAAAAGCTTTAAAAAGCAAGCTGCCAATCGTTGCTCTTGAATCTAGCATTATCTCACATGGTATGCCTTACCCTGAAAATATAGAAACCGCTCTTATGGTTGAGGATACAGTGAGAGCAAATAATGCAATTCCAGCAACTATTGCAATAATTAAAGGACGCTTAAAAGTAGGCCTTACCAAAAAAGAAATTGAGTTTTTAGCAACGAATGATGAAGTCAGAAAAATTTCAAGACGAGACCTTGCTATTGCCGTTTCACAAAAATTTTCCGGCTCTACAACAGTGGCATCAACTATGATCATTGCTCATTTGGCAAAAATTGCTGTATTTGCTACTGGTGGAATAGGCGGTGTTCATAGAGGTGCGGAGAAAACATTTGATATATCTGCAGATCTTGAAGAGCTTGCAAGAACCAATGTGTGTGTTGTTTGTGCTGGAGCAAAAGCTATACTTGATATTGGACTAACTCTTGAGTATCTTGAAACCAAAGGAGTTCCAGTCATCGGGTATAAGACTTCTGAATTGCCAGCCTTTTACTCATCAAAGTCAGGGTTTAATGTTGACTATCGAGTTGATTCGGCAATCGATATTGCGGAAATATTAAAGACCAAATGGAGCCTTTCAATTGAAGGAGGTGTATTGGTAACGAACCCTATACCAAAAAAATTTGAACTGGAGCTAGTTATTATGAATGAGGCGATAAAGGAAGCAATTATCGAAGCCGATAAAGAAAAAATAACAGGCAAAGAAATAACTCCATATTTGTTGTCAAAAGTAAATGAATTAACTCAAGGCAAAAGTCTAAATGCGAATATCAAATTGATACAAAACAATGCAGTCTTAGCGGCAAAAATTGCGATGCATTTTTTGAGATAAACTTAATCAACATTTCTTATAATTGTTGTTAGGACAAAGTTAAAGGTGTTGAATGATAATAGAAAATACAAAACAAGATCTTTCTAACATTCTCCATGTAATCAATGATGCTGCGAAAAAGTACAGGGGCGTTATTCCAGATGATTGTTGGCATGAACCATATATGACAAAAAAAGAATTAGTCAATGAATTAAATGGTGGTGTTCGTATGTTTGGTTATAAAAAAAATAATGAATTAGTGGCTGTAATGGGTATTCAGGAATTAAAAGATGTCACTCTGATAAGACATGCATATACATTGACTAGTCATCAGGGAATGGGAATCGGAAAATCATTGCTGCAACATTTATTCAAACTCAATAAAAGTTCACATTTATTTGTTGGCACATGGAAGGATGCTATTTGGGCAATTCGGTTTTATGAAAAGTTTGGATTTATTCGTCAAACCAAAAAACAAACGGCTCAACTTCTTAACAAATATTGGGAAATTTCGTCAAAACAAATCGAAAATTCTGTAGTATTGGAGAAATATAATCCACTCTAATAGGCTTTAGAATATAGTATTTTGATACTATTAAACGCCCAAACTCCATTCCTATGAAGAACTTTTTAACTCAAAAAGAAATCAAGCAATTTCAAAAAGATGGCGCTATCTTCATCAAGGGGAAATTTGATCTTAACTGGATAGAAAAACTAAAAATTGGAATTAATAAAGATATCAAAAATCCAAGCCCAAGATTTGTTAACCACACGAAAAATAAAAATTCTCCTGGCTATTATGAAGACTTTTGGACATGGAATTTATATGAAGAATTTGAAGATTTTGTTTTTAATTCGCCGACACCAAAAATTGCAGCAGAGCTTCTAGATGCGACAAAAATTAATTTAGTTATGGATAACTGGTTTTATAGGGAAGCAGGATCAAAATCAAGAGCTCCTTTTCATCATGATATTACTTATTTTGATTTTGAAGGTTCCATGTGTGTTCTCTGGTTACCACTCGACCCAGTTTCAAAAGAAGAGGGCATTGCTTGGATTAAAGGTTCTCACCTTTGGAACAAATTGTTTGTAAGAACAAGATTCAATGACGGCCATTTAGTGGATGGCGAGGCTGGTGTTATTAATGGTAAAAAATATGAAATTACTCCTGACATACTAAAAAACAAAGATGATTATGAATTTTTGCAGTGGGACTTCGAGTTGGGTGATAGTGTATTTTTTGATATGAGAACATTGCACGGCAATTTAGATGAAGTCTCCCCTAAAAATAACATTCACAGATACACTTTAAGAATGGCTAAAGAAGGCTCTAGAGTAGAGTATAGAGGTGATTGGGCAAAAGAGGAAAGGGCAATTATGGAGGCAAATGGATATAAGAATGGAGATAATTTATCTGGGAAAATGTTTCCAACCCTCTATGAAGTTCATTGGTGATGAAAAATTTTAGTCTAGATCTTCTTTAAGGCTTTGATTAATTTATCAACATCTTCGTGGTTGTTATAATGAACCATACTTGTTCTGACAACTCCATCCTCAGTATCTATACCCAAAGCTTTTAAGCAACGCCAAGCATAGAAGTTGTCATTTCTTGTTGCTATTCCATTCTTTACAAGTTCACTGCTAACTTCCTTTGACGACTTTTTATTAACAGTAAATGCAATGGTTGGAGCTCTGTTTTTATAGCCAATCTTGTTTTTTCCAATTAACCTAATATCATCACGAGAGTTTATATATGTTAATAAAGGATTTGCTATTTCCTCTTCATGTTTGGAAATCAGATCGTTAACCCTTTCAATTTTGAGTCGAACGGAGGTTTCGTCATCACTAAAATGGTGGTGGTATAAGTTATTAAAGTATTCATAGACGCCTATCAAACAAGACAGTTCCTCATGGTTAGGACCTCCAGGATTGAGAGTGTATGGCACATCTCCCTCTAAGAATTCATGATTTTGATTCGGCAGTTTATTGAGGATCTCTTTTTTTCCATAAAGAAGCCCCAAATGGGGTCCATAGGTTTTATAGAGACTGAATGCATAAAAATCAACATCAAGATCTTTTACATTAGGAAATCCATGTGGCGCATAAGACACACCATCTCCAATAACGTATGCATCATATTGATGAACAAGTTTGGTAATAGATTTTAGATCATTCATTGATCCAACGATATTAGAGCAATGAGTAACAGCAACAATTTTGGTTCTATCAGATAACAGAGATTCTAAGTCGGTAATTTCAAGTTCGGCATTTTCACTATTAATTTTCCATTCTTTGATAACCGCTCCATGTTCTTTTAGTCTTCTCCATGCTCCAACATTAGCTTCATGATCTTGATTGGTTACAATCACTTCATCACCAGGCTTTAGAAAATGCCTCATTGCATTGGACAGAACGTACATATTCATTGTTGTGGAAGCACCAATGATAATTTCATCTTTATTCGCGTTGATCATTTTTGCAAATAATTCAGTTGCTTGATCCATGCTTTCTCCAGCAATGGCTGAAGTATCAAACTCAGCATAGGGTTGAACCTTAGTAGAAGTCATAAAATGATTTAAGTGATTGATAACGTTATGAGGAACATAACTTCCACCTGCATTTTCAAAAAAAGACCATTTAGCACTTAAAGGGTCATTAAAAGCTGGAAATTGAGCTCTTACATAATCTACATCCAATGAGACGTTATTTATTGACATTTTTCTTCCTTATTGCTGAGCGTTTTTTTATTTTATTGACTTATTTTTTATAATCAGGCTCTTCTTTATCGAGTATTGCTTTGAGAGCGTCAAAATGAAGATCTGCAGCATCGTATTTTGCCCATTGCTGGGCAGTTTTTGTGGCTACTTCGTGACTGGCTAAATGCAACTTTTTACCTGTTTGATAGGCTCCAATTAGAGTCTCACAAGACTTTTCAAAATGAAAGAGATAGTCAAATGCTAATGCTACAGAATCAGCTGCAGTCAAAACTCCATGATTACCCATTAATAAAACTGGATTATCACCCAGAAGAGTACTTAATCTTTCAGCTTCATCTCCAAGTCCCATACCATCATAATCATAATCAATTGACACCTTTTCATAAAAGCGCATTGTATTCTGGTCAATAGGCTTCATGACTTTATCTTCTAGACATGCAAGAATGGTGGCATATTTTGAATGAACATGAAGGATGCAACGAGCCTGAGGATTGTTTCTATGCATCGCTCCATGAATAGCCCAAGCTGTTGCATCTGGGGCATTAGGTTGAGACATTGTTTCAGCATTATTCGAGTCTAGTAAAAGTAAGTCGCTTGCACAAATCTGTGAAAAGTGCATTCCGATAGGATTTAATAGGAATTGAGAACCGTCATCTGAAACTGCTAAGCTAAAATGATTAGCAACAGCTTCGTGCATGTTGAATCGAGCAGCCCATCTAAAAGCTGCAGCAAGATTAACACGCTCTTGTTTGAAATTGTCTTTCATGCTAAATATTATAATCCTGCTATATAATTCAATTTTTATTTAAATAAAAAATCACAGTTCAGTTAATCAATATGAAGAAATCATTATATATTCATGGCGCTTACGCAGAGGCAAATTCTGGGAAATCTTTTGAAACAATCAATCCTGCTAATGGCCAAGTAATTAGCCGTATTGGTCAGGCAAGCAAGAAAGATGTAGAAAATGCCATAATATCGGCTGAAAAAGGTTTCTTAGAGTGGTCTGCAATGACTGCTGTAGAGCGCAGTCGAATTTTACTAAAGGCCGTTTCTTTGCTTCGTCAACGCAATGATGAGTTAGCTGCTTTAGAGGTTATGGATACTGGAAAACCCTTGCAAGAAGCTAACTGTGTTGATATTCATACTGGAGCAGATGTGATTGAGTATTATGCCGGTCTTGTTCCCGCACTTCAGGGAACACAACAGGATTTAGATGCTAATACATTTTTTATGTCAAGGAGGGAGCCTTTAGGTGTCTGTGCCGGAATAGGTGCTTGGAATTACCCTATTCAGATAGCTTGTTGGAAGTCAGCACCATGCCTCGCAGCAGGAAATTCGATGGTATTTAAGCCCTCTGAAGAAACACCATTAAGTGTCCTCAAGCTTGCTGAAATATATACTGAAGCTGGAATGCCGCCAGGAGTATTTAATGTTGTGCAGGGGGACTATCGTGTAGGACAATTTTTATCAAGGCATCCACGAATCGCGAAAATATCTTTTACTGGCGAAAGCGAGACCGGAAAAAAAGTGATGACTGATGCTTCTGGCTCGTTGAAAGAAGTAACCTTAGAGCTTGGAGGTAAGTCGCCATTATTAATTTTTAATGACGCCGATCTAGATAATGCTATTTCGGGAGCTTTACTGGCTAATTTTTATACTCAGGGTGAGGTTTGTACTAATGGCACTCGAGTGTTCGTTCAGACGGATATTTATGAAAAATTCTTAGCTAAAGCTTGTGAACTAAGCAAAAAAATTAAGCTTGGTGATCCAATGAATCTAGAAACCCAGATGGGCGCTTTGATTAGCGACAAACATCTTGAAAAAGTTATGGGTTATATTGATAAAGCAAAAGCATCAGGTGCACGTTTAATTTGTGGTGGAAGTCGCCACATCTCAAGAGAAACTCGTGATGGATATTTTGTAGAACCAACTATATTTGCTGATTGCGAAGATGACTTACCTTATGTTACTGATGAGATTTTCGGTCCTGTAATGTCGGTATTGAGTTTTGAAAGTGAGGCAGAGGTTATCGAAAGAGCAAATAATACAAGGTTTGGTTTGGCAGCAGGTGTTTTCACTCAAGATATAAATCGAGCTCATCGAGTAATCAATCAATTAAAGGCAGGAATTTGTTGGATTAATAGTTGGGGAGATTCGCCTGCAGAGATGCCGGTTGGCGGTTATAAAGAGTCTGGAATAGGTCGTGAGAATGGTCCTGAAACTCTAAAAAGCTATACCCAAATAAAAAGCATTTTTGTACGATTAGATGATATAGAGAGCCCATATTAAACTTCATAAAACAATATAAACTTAGTAAGGTATGAATAAACAATTTGATTACATTATTGTGGGCGCAGGTTCAGCAGGTTGCGTTTTGGCTAATCGTTTGACAGAGTCTGGCGAGAATGAAGTTCTTCTTCTCGAGACCGGTGGAAACGATAAAAATATTTTAATCCAAATGCCGACAGCGTTATCCTACCCAATGAACACTGAAAAGTTTTGTTGGCAGTTTTATTCTGAGCCAGAGCCTTATCTCGATAATCGCAAAATGCACTGTCCTAGAGGAAAGGTAATGGGAGGTTCTTCTTCAATAAATGGAATGGTATATGTTCGTGGCCATGCACGTGATTATGATCAATGGGAAGAAGATGGCGTAGCAGGCTGGTCTTTTAAAGATTGCCTGCCTTACTTTAAGCGTTCGGAGAGTTGGCAGGGCGGCGAGGACGATTATCGTGGTGGAAGTGGTCCTATGGCAACCTGTGGAGGTAACAATATGAGATTAAATCCACTCTACCAAGCGTTTATAGAGGCAGGTCATGAAGCGGGTTATCCAAAAACTGATGACTATAACGGTGAACAGCAAGAAGGTTTTGGCGCTATGCACATGACAGTTGACCAAGGTGTTCGTGCATCGGCTTCAAATGCCTACATTAATGAAGCAAAAAAAAGGTCAAACCTGACAATAATTCAAAGTGTCTTGGTTCAAAAAGTTTTGCTCAAAGGAAAAACTGCAATGGGTGTTGAATACAAAATAAATAATCAAATTAAAACAGTCAATGCCAGTAAAGAGGTGATTTTGAGCGCTGGGTCTGTAGGTTCACCGCAATTGCTTCAACTATCTGGAATCGGACCTGTAGATGTATTGAAAAGTGCAGGTGTTGAGTTGCAACATGAGCTACCGGGTGTTGGTGAAAATCTACAAGATCACCTGGAAGTATATTTTCAATATCATTGTAAAAAACCGATTACCCTTAATAGTAAGTTGAATTATTTCAGCATGACGCTTATTGGAGCACGTTGGCTGCTATTTAAATCAGGTTTGGGTGCCACCAACCACTTTGAATCTTGTGGTTTTATTCGTTCTAGAAAGGGTCTTGAATGGCCTAATATTCAGTACCATTTCCTTCCAGCGGCGATGCGTTATGACGGTAAAGCATCTATGGACGGTCATGGTTATCAGGTTCATGCTGGTGTCAACAAGCCAGCAAGTCGTGGAAGTATAAAAATCAACAGTCCTGATCCGGAAGCAAAGCCAACCATCCTGTTCAATTATTTACAAAGTGAGCAGGATCGGAAAGACTGGCGGGATTGTATTAGGTTAACAAGAGAAATATTGAATCAGCCAGCTCTTGATGATTTTCGGGGAGATGAGGCAAATCCGGGACCAGAAGTCAATACCGATGATGAAATAGATGCTTGGGTTAGGGCCAATGTTGAGAGTGCCTACCATGCATCTTGTACCTGCAAGATGGGCTCTGATAAAGATCCAATGGCAGTTGTAAATAATAAGGGCCAAGTAAATGGTATTGATAGATTGAGGGTGGTGGACTCTTCCATCTTTCCCACTATAACTAACGGCAACTTGAATGGACCTACCATCATGGCAGCCGAGAAAATAGCTGATGTAATATTGGGTATTCAGCCACTTTCGAGCGGTAATATTAATGTTTGGATAGATCCAGATTGGCAAAATTCTCAACGCCAAAGAGAAGTTAAAAGACCATTAACTAGTTCTTGATTGTCTATTGAAATATCATTTGCATGTTTAGTAGAAGAAGTATATAAATAACACCTATATCCATCAATCTAATATTTTCGATAATTAAATGCAAGTTGATAAATTAACTACCAATATAGTTTGCACCCCTGAGCCACATATCGGCGGCATGTATTGGGTTTTTTTGAGTTTAGAAACAAAATGTGGAATAGAGGGTGTTGGTGAAGTTTATGCTGCAACCTTTCATCCGGAAGTTGTAGTTAAGGCTATCCAAGACACTTTCGATCATTACTTAAAAGGCCACGATCCGCATCATGTAGAGCGTTTATATAGGGAATGTTATTCGAGTGGATTTACTCAGCGCCCTGATTTGACGATGATGGGCGTTTTGAGCGGCCTAGAGATGGCTTGTTGGGATATTGTCGGAAAGTCAGCAAATAAGCCCATTTATGAGCTCATTGGAGGCAAGATTCACCAAAAATTACGTTCATATACCTATCTTTATCCAGAAGACAAAAACGGCCAGCTTGATTATGAAAATCCAGATTTAGGTGCTGAGTGCGCCATTGAGTATAAAGAAAAAGGTTTTACCGCTATCAAATTTGATCCTGCGGGCCCTTATTCAGCCTATTCTGGACATCAAATATCATTGGCACGTCTCAAACATTGCGAAAATTATTGTAAAAAGATACGAGATGCTGTCGGTGACGATTGCGATATCTTAATTGGTACCCATGGGCAGATGACGCCAGCTTCTGCAATCAGGCTAGCGAAGAGATTAGAGCAGTTCGACCCGTTGTGGTTTGAGGAGCCAGTACCTCCTGGTCAATCAAGCGCTATGGCAGAAGTTGCTAATAAAACAAGTATTCCTGTGGCTACAGGAGAAAGACTAACAACCAAGTATGAGTTTTTTGAACTACTTAAAAATAATGCTGCTTCAATAATACAAATGAATCTGGCTAGGGTAGGGGGAATATTGGAGGCTAAAAAAATTGCCAGTCTTGCTGAAGTATTCTATGTCCAAATCGCACCTCATTTGTATAACGGTCCAATAGGAGCTGCTGCCAGTATTCAACTCGCAACTTCTTCACCGAATTTTTTAATTCAGGAGAGTATCCAAACTTGGGGTGGTTTTTATGAAGAGATTTTGATCGAGCCAATAATTTGGCGTGATGGTTATATCATTCCATCAAACAAACCTGGACTGGGTATAGAGCTTAACAAAAATGTTGTAGAGGCTTCTTCACCCTATAAAAGCGATAAACTCCATATTTCTATGAACCCTAAACCTTATTCTGTTAGTGATGATTCAACATAAAGCGTCAGAATACTAATGCAATCAGATAATTTATTTACACCATTACGTGTTGGTAAATTGAAATTAAATCATAGAATTGTTCTTGCGCCATTAACAAGAATTCGTGCACATCAAGAAACCTTAGCGCCAACTAAACTTAATGTTGAATATTATGCTCAAAGAGCAACAGCTGGTGGTTTATTGATTTCCGAAGCTGTGTATATTTCTCCAGAGGGTATGCCTATCTGGTCAATCTATAAGAATATAAAGGAAAATGGTGGTCATTCACCTGGAATATGGACTTCAGATCAGGTTAAAGGTTGGCAAATGGTCACAAGAGCAGTACACTCTAACGGTGGTTTGATTTCCTGTCAGCTGTTACATGCAGGCCGTGTAGCTCAACCGGAGATAGCTGAACATCCTCTAGTTAAAGGGACAGATCTCCCCATTCCAAGTGTTTCCTCTTCAGCCACTCGAATTTCGTCTCTGGATGAAAAAGGAAACGACTATAACTGGGACCAAAAATCTGTAACTCCAAGAGCTCTTAAAACTGAAGAAATTGCTCGTATTTGTAGCGACTATAAGCAAGCTGCTATAAATGCTTTAGAGGCCGGATTTGACTTAGTAGAAATTCATTCTGCTCATGGGTATTTGATCGAACAATTCTTGTGTGATGGAGTAAATACTAGAAATGACAAGTATGGAGGTTCTATAAAAAATAGAGCTCGAATTTTATTCGAAGTGATTGAAACATTGATTGATGTTGTGGGTGAGGAACGGCTCGGTGTAAGGTTATCCCCAGTTAGTATTGACCCTTTAACAAAAAATCCTAATCAAATATATTTTGGCGTAGTGCATTCCAATCCTGGACCGCTGTATGAGTATGCAATCAGAAAACTTAACGACTATAACTTAGCTTACCTGCTATTGACTGAGCCTCGAGTAGGGGTGCTTTCAAATATTCCTGCAAAAAATAACACCTTTGAAGTTCCAGAAACTAATTATAAGTACAGAGAAATATACCAAGGCACATTATTGGGTGCGGGTGGATTTACACCTATAACAGCAAGGAAATCTCTGAGTAAAGGAAATTATGACTTAATTGCATTCGGTCGGTGGTTTTTGTCAAATCCAGACTTACCAGAACGAATCAAAAAAGGATATGAATTAAATGTATATGATCGGGACACTTTCTATGGTGGAAATGAATTAGGATATACCGACTATCCAGACTATGAAAGTGCAATAAATAGAGGTAAAAAAAAGTATAAACTAATTTCTCAATCCTCCATCGGAAGGTCATTGAGTTAATTTTTATTTAAGGAGTGTGAAATGAAGGTAGGATTTATTGGTCTTGGTAATGCAGGCGGGAAACTTGCCGGTAGTTTATTGCGCAATGGTTATGACCTAACTGTTAGAGACCTGAACGAGGAATTTGTTAGTGATTTTGTTTCAAGAGGTGCAAAAAATGCAAATTCTCCGAAAGAAATAGCTGATCAATGTGATGTGATTATAACTTGCTTACCATCTCCTAATGCATGCTCACAAGTAATGGAAGCTGATGATGGTGTGCTTGCAGGAATTGGTAGGGGAAAAATATGGCTGGAAATGAGCACCACTGATGAAGCTGAAATTCGACGTATCGGAGCCTTGGTTGAAGCTACTGGTGCTTTGCCAGTGGATTGCCCTGTATCAGGAGGTTGTCACAGGGCTGATACGGGAAATATATCGATTTTTGCAGGTTGCTCTCGTGAAACCTTTGAGCTAGCTTTGCCGATATTAACAACTATGGGTCGTCGCATCTTACATACTGGAGACTTGGGTTCTGCTTCTACCCTTAAAGTGATGACGAATTATTTGGCTACAGTGAACCTAGCATCAATCGCTGAGGCATTAACAACGATGAAGTTAATCGGTATGGATATGAATGTTGCTTATGAAGCGATTAAGGCCTCTTCTGGTAACTCTTTTGTTCATGAGACAGAGTCACAAGTTATTTTGAATGGAAGTCGTGATATTAGCTTTACCATGGACCTTGTCTCGAAGGATGTTGGAATTTTCAATGAATTGGCTAAGCGTAAAGGACTAGATTTAGAAATCGCCCCTCTAATTGTTGACATCTTTAATGATGGTGAGAAACGTTATGGTTCTCGAGAGCTTTCGCCTAACATTATTAAAAGACTAGAAGAGGCTGCTGATGTAGAAGTTTTGGGTCGAGGCTTCCCGGCAGAAATGATTGATGATGAGCCAGAAGAATCTGGCTATGAGGTGGTAATTAAGGGTCGACAAGATTAGTAGTATGTCGAAAGAAATTTATATGAATGTTGAAAATTTAATTGATCTTAATAAATATCCAATTCATCAACCTGATAGTGCCGAATATTTGGAAATAGTGAAATCTGTTAAATCAGATCTTGCTGAAGATGGTTGCGCTGTCTTGTCAAGTTTTTTAAGCGTTGAGGGTCTTGACACTATTGCTAATGAAGCCGAAGAAAGGAAATCTAAAGCCTATTATGCTGATTCAAAACTTTACAATGTGTATCTATCGAATAACAACCCCGATGAGGCAGAGGATCATCCACAAAATATTTTCATGGAAAGAACTAATGGTTTTATTACGGCAGACCTATTGGGTAAAGGAACCTATTCACATATGCTTTACCACTGGCAACCTCTCAGAGAATTTCTAGCTGTCTGCTTAAGCAAGAAAAAACTCTATATTTATGAAGATCCTGTCTCTAATATGATTGTTAATCTTTGTAAGCCTGGACAAACATTCAACTGGCATTTTGATACAAATGAATTTACCATTACATTTTTACTTAGAGGTGCAGAGTCAGGTGGTTGTTTTGAGTATGTTCCAAATCTAAGAACAAAAGGTGATGAATGCTTTGACGAGGTAAAAAAAGTACTTAATGGTGATCGCACTAGAGTAAAAAGTCTTAACTTAAATGCAGGAGATTTACAGTTTTTTTTAGGTCGTTTTTCACTGCATCGAGTAACACATAATACTGGTAATATTGATCGACTTTTATTGATTCAGTCTTTTACTGAAATGCCAGGCATTATTGGTAATCCTCAACGTGTCAAAGGCCTATATGGTAAGACTACCAAGGATCATAAAGACAAAGTTAGTGATCGTACACGTAGTGACCAATTACTTGATTAATTAAACAGGATTCTTGAATTAGGGTAAATTATGCTTAAACTGGGTAAAATGTCTTCGTTATGAGACAATGTCTGAATGTAAATGATTAAGTTTTTCTTAGGTGCGATTTTAGCTTTAGCCATCATTGGCGGTGCTATTCGGTTTGCGTCAGATGAACACAGCTGGCAACTCATCATTAATAAGCAAGAAGCTCTTCACAGCGTTCAAAATGGTGCCATTCGTATCTATAATATTTTAAAAGACGCTATCGAAAGCTCCGATACCTCGGATACATCATCGATTGTTATAGAGAAAAGTTAGGTTAACTTTGATATGACGATAGAACCATTGGTACCACCAAAGCCAAACGAATTTGAGATGACATTATTTATGCTAATTTCTTTCGCCTCATTTGCAGCATAATCTAAATCACACTGAGGATCTTGATTAAATATATTGATTGTTGGCGGAGCCACCTGATCTCTAATTGAAAGGGTAGAAAAAATTGCCTCAATACCTCCTGCAGCACCTAGTAGATGACCCGTCATTGATTTTGTCGAACTCATCACCGTGTTATTTGAATGTGAGCCTAGAGCTAATTTAACGGCATCGGTTTCAGCTATATCACCCGCTGGTGTTGAAGTTCCATGGGCATTTATATAGTCAACATCATTCGGATTGATACCGGCATTATTGATGGCATTTTTCATGCACCTTGCAGCACCTTCTCCACCTGCTGAAGGTAGAGTCATATGATAGGCATCGCTACTCATACCGTAACCAGATAGTTCAGCATAAATATGAGCGCCACGATTTTTTGCGTGTTCGTACTCTTCTAGTACCAATACACCAGCTCCATCACCAAGGACAAAACCATCCCTGTCAATGTCCCAAGGTCTAGAGGCAGTTTTTGGGTCATCGTTTCGTGTAGAAAGTGCACGAGCAGCAGCAAAACCACCAAGACCGCAGTTGGTTGTCGACATTTCAGTCCCACCGGCAATCATCACATCTGCGTCACCATATTCGATAATTCTCGAAGCATCACCGATATTGTGAGTCCCCGTCGTACAAGCGGTAACAATTGCAAAGTTAGGTCCCTTGAAACCATATTTAATTGATAGATTACCAGAAACCATGTTAATTATAGATGAGGGCACAAAGAACGGTGAAATTCTCTTGGCTCCTTTTTCTCGGAAAAGATCTGCAGTTTTCTCGATGGTCGTTAGGCCTCCAATACCTGCACCAATGGCAACTCCAATTCTTTCAGCATTAGACTCAGTAACCTCTATTCCACTATCTTCGATAGCTTGGATGGCGGCAGCCATACCGTAATGAATGAAGATGTCCATCTTTTTAGCTTCTTTAGAACTAAGATATTCAGAGACGTCAAAGTTTTTAACTGATCCTCCAAAAGTCACAGTCTGACCTTTAGTACTAATATTTTCGAGTGTAGCGATACCAGATTTACCGTTAAGAATATTACCCCAAGCTTCAGTTATTGTATTACCTACAGGGCAAACTATTCCTAAACCTGTTATCACAACTCTTCTCTTTTTCATATGATGCTAGTAATTCTTAGATTTAACAATTATTCTCTTTTTATTACATTAATTGATTACTATAGTATATAAAAAAAGGCGCCTTATAGAATTCAAGAAAGCGCCTTTTTGGATTATTTTGAAGTTGTTACGTATTTGCGTTAATATAGTCTATTGCTTGCTGAATGTTTGTAATTTTTTCTGCATCTTCATCTGCAATTTCACAGTCAAATTCTTCTTCAAGAGACATCACTAGTTCAACTGTATCTAGAGAGTCAGCTCCTAAATCATCAATAAAAGAGGCATTATTGTCAATATCACCACTTACATCCAATTGTTCACTTACAACTTTACGTACTCTGTCTTCAATACTCATTTTGAGTTTAATCCTTTAATGGTTTAAAAGTGTACATTTTATCGTCAAAAAACACTCTAAAAATACTAAATTATAAATTTTTCATTGATACTTTGTAGGGCCAACAATTCTTGCTTGAGAAAATCCATTTTGACAAAGGATGGATGCATCACATTGACCATAAGTTTCACCCTTATTGTTAGTCTATTAGCAACTTATAATTTGAGCAAAGTCTACCAGAATGAAGAACAACGATTTTAGACATTTGCCAAATTCCCTTTACTTTCGAGCCAGGATTTTCGATCAGAAGCTCTCTTTTTTGAAAGCAACATATCCATCGTCTGAGAGACCTGTAAAGTGTTACTGAGGGTTAATTGTATTAGACGTCTGGTATCAGGTTGCATGGTGGTCTCTCTGAGTTGTTTGGGATTCATTTCGCCCAAACCTTTGAATCTTTGTACTTGAATTTTTTGTCGCTTATTTTCTTTTAGTAGTCTTGCAGAGATGGCATCTTTTTCTTTGTCATCTAGGGCGTAATAAATTTGTTTTCCAGCATCAATTCTATAGAGAGGCGGCATCGCTATATATACATGCCCTTCTCTGACAAGTTTCGGGAAGTGTTTAACAAAAAGTGCACAGATGAGAGTGGCAATATGAGCGCCATCAGAATCAGCATCGGCAAGTATACAAATTTTTCCATAGCGCAGGCCAGAGAGATCATTAGTGTCTGGTTCTAAACCAATGGCAATACTGATGTCATGAATTTCATTGGACGCTAGGACTTGGGTTGAATCTACCTCCCAAGTGTTAAGAATTTTTCCTCTAAGCGGCAGTATTGCCTGATAATCTTTATCTCTAGCTTGCTTTGCTGACCCTCCAGCGGAATCACCTTCAACTAAAAAAACTTCAGTTTGGTCAAGGTCAGTGCTTGTACAGTCTGAAAGTTTTCCTGGCAGGGCAGGGCCACTAACAATTTTTTTACGAACAACCTTTTTAGCTGATTTGAGTCTAGACTGGGCATTTAGAATCGCTATCTCAGCGATTTTTTCAGCTATATCGGTATGCTGGTTGAGCCAAAGACTGAAAGAGTCTTTAACAACTCCTGAAACAAATGAAGCACACTCTCTTGAT
The DNA here is from genome assembly GCA_963989885.1 of uncultured Gammaproteobacteria bacterium. GTDB lineage: Bacteria > Pseudomonadota > Gammaproteobacteria > PS1 > Pseudothioglobaceae > Pseudothioglobus. Next base: position 540 of record CAXDLF010000015.1, on the reverse strand, counting down.
GAAAGTCTTTCCTTTGTTTGACCTGAGAATTGAGGGTCAAGTATTTTAATGGACAAGACGAAGGCTATTCTCTGCCATACATCATCAGGCGTCAATTTAATATTTTTTGGAATGAGGCTTCTGAATTCGCAAAATTCCTTGAGTGCTTCCGTGAGTCCTGATCGAAGACCATTAACGTGAGTACCGCCCCCAATTGTTGGAATTAAATTAACAAAGCTTTCGGAGGTTGTATTGCTGGTATTCTCGGTCCAAGTTAGTGCGCAATCGAGTTGCTCTTCTTTAGTTTTAAAAGAAATGATGAAGGGAGAAGGTGGAAGGCAATCAAGACCATCCAGAGAAGCTGCAAGGTAGTCTTTAATACCATCATCATAGAGCCATCTATCTTTGGTTTCATCAATTTTATTGTCAAAATTGACTTCTAGTCCAGGACAAAGAACAGCTTTGGAGCGAAGATTGTGGCGTAATTGTTTGACTGAAAATTTTACAGAATCAAAATATTGAGGGTTAGGGGTAAATTTAATAATAGTCCCCGTGTTACGT
>CAXDLF010000014.1:0-27339 GCA_963989885.1 uncultured Gammaproteobacteria bacterium | reverse complement strand
CCTACGCCTATAATAGAGTCAGGAACGACATATTTGAGTGCAGCCTTTGCCACCTCAATTTTCATTTCGTCTTGGGTCATCTTTTGTTCCATTTTTTCAGTTCAAAAAGATTATACACTATGAAAAAAATAATCCTCGCTACAAGCAATCTTGGTAAAGTGAGAGAGCTTAATTCAATGCTAGAGGGTCACTACAACGTTGTCTCTCAAATTGATATGAAAGTAGAAGAGGTGCCAGAAACTGGCGCTAGTTTTATTGAGAATGCACTCATTAAAGCTAGAAACGCATCTTCTCAAAGCCAACTTCCAGCACTAGCCGATGATTCCGGACTCGCTGTTGATGCCCTTAAGGGTGAGCCAGGGATATATTCTGCTAGATACGCTGGTGAAAATGCATCAGACGAAGACAATATCATTAAGCTACTTTCTCGTATGGATGATGTGGATGATCGTGGCGCAAGTTTTTGGTGTGCGATGGTTTTTGTGCGTTATGCCAGTGATCCTGAGCCGATAATTGTTGAAAAATCTTGGGAGGGTCAAATATTGCGTGAACTTAAAGGTAATAATGGGTTTGGATACGACCCTATCTTTTATTTGCCTGAACTTAATTGCACTTCTGCACAACTCTCAGCAGAGGAAAAAAACCGCAAATCACATCGTGGTCAAGCGCTACAAGAAATTTTGAAGCACCTTTTATCTCTCGAATAGTTTGTTAGAGCTACCACCAATTTCTTTATATATACATTACCCTTGGTGTGTCAAGAAATGCCCCTATTGTGACTTTAATTCACATGAAGGTGACCCACAAGCCGACTATATTGCTGCATTGATTAGAGACTTGGATTGTGATCTAAAATATCTTCAGAACCGACAGATACATTCGATATTTATTGGTGGCGGTACTCCAAGTTTAATGAGTGTCAATGATTTAGAAGAATTATTCAAAGGCTTAAGAGAGAAACTGTCAATACCCAATAATATTGAAATCACTCTTGAAGCAAACCCGGGTACATTTGATGTTAACAAGTTCGCTCAGTTTAGAGAGCTTGGTATTAATCGTTTATCGATTGGTGTGCAGTCTTTTAACAATAAAAACTTAGAGTTCTTGGGTAGGATTCATAGCGCTGAGGAGGCAATTCAAGCTATTAGGGAGGCTCAAAAGGTTGGCTTTAAAAACATCAATATAGATCTCATGTATGGCTTAAAAGATCAAACCACTGAGCTCTGTATGGAAGATTTGCGTTGCGCTATTGAACTTCAACCAAACCATATTTCCTTCTATCAGCTTACACTTGAACCAAACACTTTGTTTGCAAAATATCCTCCTAAACTACCTGCAGAAGGCAATATTTGGGAGATGGGAGAAAAAGGCGCATCTCTGTTACAGAATAGTGGTTTTGAGCAATACGAAATATCAGCCCATGGCAAAATACCTTCCCAGCATAATATCAACTACTGGAAGTTTGGTGACTATCTTGGAATTGGTGCAGGTGCTCACGGAAAAATTACAGACATTAAGACAAAAAAGGTATTTAGATCAATAAAGCCTAAATCTCCCAGAGACTACTTAAACCAATTTCAACATAATGATATTGAATCATCTATCAGGGTTGTTGATAATATAACATTTGAGTTTATGCTCAATAGTCTTAGATTGAAGGATGGTTTTGATGTTGAATTATTTGAGACCAGGACAGGTCAACCATTTCAAGTGTTAACTTCCAGGCTTGACAAGGCGGTTGATTTGGATTTAATAAAAATTCAAAAAAAGTGGCTTAAGCCAACCACGAAGGGTTTCAATTTTTTAAATGATTTGCAGGAAATATTTTTGTAATAATTATTTAAAGATTTCATTGGTCTTTTCTTGACTATATATATGTTCTATGGCCTAATGCAACACAAATATAATATTTCAGGTTAGATGGTGAGTGATAATTTTTGGTCCAGTAAACATACTTGGAGAGTAAGTGCTAATAACACCAAGTGGTGTTTGATTGGCTGCGCTATTGGCGATTTTGGTACTATCGCAGTAATGCAAGACACTGGTGTGTCAGTTTTAATAATCTTTGCCTTGGCGATGCTGAATGGCATCATTTTAAGTATTCTTCTAGAAACATACATCTTGATGCGTCAATCGATCAGATTTGGGAATGCCATTAGAACTGCTTCAGGGATGAGTTTGATTTCTATGTTGTCAATGGAGTTGGCAATGAATTTGGTCGATTATTTGATTACGGGGGGAGCTATATTCAAATGGTCAGTATTACCGGTTGCCCTATTTTTTGGATTTATAACCCCATGGCCGTTTAATTATTGGCGATTAAAAAAATTGGGTAAAGCCTGTCATTAGTTGCACTGGCTGTTAAAATACTCGCTAGTTTTTAGATATGTATAGATTATGACATCACATAAAATCGCTGACGTCCTTACAGAGTCTTTGCCCTATATTCAAAAATTTAAAGGCAAAACTATTGTTATTAAATATGGCGGAAACGCCATGGTGGACGAAGAATTAAAGTCTAGTTTCGCACGAGATATTGTGCTTATGAAATCAGTTGGAATGAATCCCATAGTTATTCATGGTGGCGGACCTCAAATCGGAAAAACCCTTGAAAAACTAGGCAAAGACAGCGAATTTGTTGATGGTATGCGTGTCACTGACAGTGAAACCATGGATGTTGTTGAGATGGTGCTCGGTGGCTTGGTCAACAAAGGGATTGTCAACCTGATTCAACAACATGGAGGCAACTCGATTGGCTTAACAGGGAAGGATGGTCGCTTTATTACCGCGAAGAAGTTAAAAAGCAAAATCGAACCCACCTCAGAGATTGTTGACTTAGGTCATGTTGGAGAAGTTAATGAAATAGATGTTTCAGTCATTGATTTATTATTACAGCGTGACTTTATTCCCGTTATAGCCCCCATCGGAGTCGGCAAAGATGGCTTATCATACAATATTAATGCAGACCTAGTGGCTGGTTCAATCGCTGAAGCTCTGAATGCAGAAAAACTCATGCTGCTGACCAATACTCCAGGTTTGTTAGATAATAACGGCGAGCTTGTAACTGGACTGAATTCAACAACAGTGAAAAAACTTATAAAGGATGGCACAATTCATGGAGGCATGTTGCCGAAAATAAGCTGTGCACTCTCAGCGGTCGAGAATGGCGTAGAAAGAAGTCACATTATTGATGGCCGTGTATCTCATGCAGTACTCTTAGAGATTTTCACTGATTCAGGTGTTGGAACGTTGATTACGCGAAATGGCAAGTAGTAATCGAGAAACAATTAGTGTTAATGACTGTCAAGTTCTAGCTCACAATAAATACGATGGCGAGCAATATATCCTAACATTATCATCCTCTGACATTGCCCAAAAAAATCTTCCCGGCCAATTTGTGCATATCACAGTATCAGACGTTATCGCTATGCGCAGACCTATTTCAGTTATGTCAGTCAATAAAAAGAATAACACCTTCGACCTGCTCTACAAGGTTGTGGGTGAAGGTACTCGTCAGTTGGCTGAGTGCAAAGTAGGCGACATGTTGTCCGTGATTGGCCCAATTGGAAATGGTTTTCGTGTAACTGATAAAAAAAATCCACTTCTCATAGGTGGCGGTGTGGGTATGCCACCCATTATTGCGATTGCACAGCAAATTAAAAATAATAATGACTATAACCCTTTTGTTATTTTGGGTTCTGAAGTGCCTTTTCCTTTTACACCACAATCTAGTGAAATAAGCAATACTTGTCCTTCAAAAACTTACACCATGCCATTATTGGAGGAATGGAATGTGGCATGCGGATTAGCAAGTTTACAAGGTTTTAAAGGTGTCTATAAGGGCTATGTCACTGACTTAGCAAAAGAATATTTAAACACCCTTTCGAAAGATGATTTATCGCAAGTTGAGGTTTATTCTTGCGGACCTCAGCCAATGCTTGAGGCGGTAGCCAAATTGGCTAGAGACTATAACTTGCCCTGCCAGGTTTCACTAGAAGAATATATGGCCTGTGCCGTAGGTGGTTGCGCTGGATGTGTAGTGGAGGTGAAAACTGATGACGGTCCAGCCATGAGAAGAGTTTGCGTTGACGGCCCTGTGTTTGATGCACAATCAGTTTTTCAATGATTGCTGAGAACCTTAAAAAGGTAAAGCAACGAATCGATTCGGTTCATCACGGTCAACAAGTACAGTTAATTGCCGTCAGTAAAGCTCGCTCAGTCACTGAAATTAAAGAAGCTATAGACGCAGGACAAATGCATTTTGGAGAAAATTATCTGCAAGAATCTTCGGATAAGATTGATTTTTTTAAAGAGAAGAATCTGATTTGGCATTTTATTGGCCCTATACAGTCAAACAAAACTGCAGGTATTGCAGAAAAATTTGACTGGGTTCACAGTGTTGAACGATTCAAGATTGCAAAAAGGCTAAGTGACCAAAGACCTCCTAAATTGGGCCAATTGAATGTCCTATTACAGGTAAACATCGACCGAGAAAAAACCAAGTCTGGTTTTTTTCTGGAGGATATTGAAGAAATTATTCCAGAAATAAAAAAGTTGCCAAATATTTCCTTGAGAGGTTTTATGTGTATTCCAAATCCAGATAATGCTGCTGCAAGTTTTACTAAAATGGACGAATTGATTTCAAAGTATCCTGATTTGGATGCCCTTTCTATGGGGATGTCTGCTGATTTGGAACTGGCAATAGAGAAGGGAGCCACTTTTGTTAGGGTTGGTACCGATATTTTTGGTGAGAGAGAATATAATTGATATACACAAGAACACACGAACTAAAAACTTTTGATGCGAGATGACGATATGAGAATTAGATTATTTATTACCGGTGGCACCATTGACAAAGTTTACAATCAATCAAACGGTGAACTTGAATTTGATCAAACTCATTTTCCTGAAATACTTTCAAGAGCGAGAATAGAAGTAGATTTGTTAATAGAAGAATTGCTATTAATAGACAGTTTGGACATGGTTGATACTGACAGAGAGTTAATCCTAGATAAGTGTTCTAAGTGTGATGAAAAATTCATTCTTATTACACACGGAACTGACACAATGTGTGAAACTGCTAGACTATTGGGAGAAAACTCTATTGACAAGACAATCGTTTTATTTGGATCGATGGTGCCTTATGCAGTCAGCGATTCTGATGCCTTTTTTAATTTTGGTTGTGCTTTAGGTTCAGTTCAGTTGCTAAAAGCGGGAGTCTATATTGCGATGAATGGGCGAATACTGCCATGGCATGATGTAGAGAAAAATAGGAGCCTAGGTATCTTTCAGCCACGAAGCTCCTAATTATTGATCAAAGTTTATTTGGCGTTATCAATCATGTATTGAATGGCGGACTTGAGCTCGTCGTCTGAACAGTCCATGCAAGTCCCTTTTGGTGGCATGCCACCCTTACCGGCAATAACTACCATAAGAAGATTGTCGATACCGCTTTCGATTCTTGGTGCCCAATCTTCAAGAGAACCAAACTTTGGAGCATCCATGATGCCTGAATCGTGACAACTTTGGCACTTACTATAGACTTGTTCACCCGTGCGTTCAGATTGATTTGAAATATCATTTGATGCGACGGTGATGTTGTTGTCAATTCTGACCTCTCCAATTTGCTTGATACGCTCTATTGTTGCGCTATCAACTTGGAAATCATTGCTAGTTGAATCGTTGCTAGAGGCGTTAAAGGCCTTGAAACCAATGAACAGCATAACAATAGCCCAGACGGCAATCATTAATTTTGTAGAACCTTTGGTGCCTTGACTCATTACATCTTTCCTCGTTAGTTCGATTAAATTCTGGCATATTATACATTTGGTTATAATTGCCTACAGTCGAATACAACATAAATATGCTTAAAAAAACTCTTCTCAGAGGTCTTAATTTATTGAAATTAAGTACCTGGTTGGCTGCAATAGTTTCAGTTCTTTTATTGTTGGCTGTTGCATTTTTTGTTACATTCCCTCAAACAATTAAAACTTCCTTAGAGGAGAGACTTTCGGAAATCAGTGGCTTAGAGGTTAAAGTTGATAAATTGTCACTCGAATTCCAAGACAACGAACTCTTGTTGGCGGTCAAAGGACTTGATATTGGTGCTACAGGATTAAAGCCGATAGCGTCAATCGATGTGTTACGATGGGATGCTGATTTATTGGCTCTTTATAGAGGAATTGAAATACCTGGACACATCGATATCAATGAATTGGTCATTGATACCTCTTCTCTTGACGAATATATTTCTATTATTAATACGGATTCAGTGTTTTCTAGTTTGGGTTTGTCAGGCATGCTTGCTCTTCAAACTCTATCGGTCAATAGTACAATATTTGTTGGTGATGAACCACTCCAACTTGCGCCTATAGAATTAAAGAGGAATAAAGAGAAGATTATTTTGTCAATGGAGAGCCAGCCACTTATCCTTGATTCTGAGATACCAAAACTAGGGAACACAGTAAGCATCAAAACCAGTATTGATGTTGAAAAGGCAAGAGCTGATAGGATTGCCGTTATTCCATTTACGATAAAAAATAAAGATTTTAACCTTTCAGCTCAACTTAAAATTTTTTCAGAACAAGACAAAGTTTATCTAGAGTTTCAAAGCTATATTGATCAGATTGATGTCACTAAAATCAATCAAAATATTCCTGAAGCACTTGCCAACACGCGGAGCACCAATTGGCTTGATAAAGTTATCACAGAGGGGATTTTGACAGATATCATGTTGACGACACGGTTTAATATATCTGGTGAACCTGAGACACCAAATACAAAGTTTTCAGCCAATCTTAAAGATGCCAAGTTAAACGTGGATTCTGATTGGAGACCGATAACAGACTTGAATGGAAAGGTAACGTTTTCCAATGATTCTGTCAATATAACAGCAAGAAATGCCAAACTTGAAACCATTGATTTAAACTACCTAAGTATTTCTATTCGAAATTTTGATAAGCCCGAAGCTAGATTAGTATTAAATGGTAGATTTAATTCAGATAGTGAGACAATTTCTCAATTTATAGGACAGTCTCCAGTCACAGTTCGAGTCAAAGACTACCTAAATGAATTTGAGTTGAGTGGTGATATTTGGGGTAATGTGACTATTGCCGCACCATTGCAGCAACAAACAAAAAAAGAATTTGAGATTGATTTTGACATGTATGTAACCGACAATACTTTAAGCCTCTTTGATGAAAAGCTTTCCGTTAAACAATACAATTCACAGATTTCATACCATAATGGCCTTATACAAACCAAAGGTAGAGGGGAAATAGGCGGTGAATTATTTGAATTAGCTTTAAACCCTAGTGACTGGATTGATGATAAATCTTCAACACTAAGAGTAAAAATGAGTCATCCTGGTGATAACATTGATGCCTACATAACTAAGAAAATGCATAATGAATGGCATGCTCAAATTGAATCAAAAGGCCTGCAAGTGGATGTGGATTTGTCACTACGCGATGATGGTCCAAGCATTGTTAAATTGAGCGACCTCAATATAGAATCTATCGAAGAAATCAAGAGTCCTTGGAAAATCTCTCCGGAAAATTTCCCAAGCTTTCATTTAATATCAAAAAATGCTGTAGTGAATGGGAAAGATGTGCCAAACCTTGAAGCCGATCTGATCAGTCATGGCTCAGTCATGGAAATCAGCAATTTGGTATTTGAAAATATTGGGCTAAGTGAAGATGATTTGATATTTAATGGCAGTTGGTTAGATGGTCGTACAGCATTAAGAGCAAATGCTTCGCATCAAAACCTATCTGATTTCTTAGTCAAATTTGGTGTAGATGAGCCTGTCAGTGGTGGCGCATTTAAAGCTGATGTACGTCTATTTTGCAAGTGCAATCCTTGGGAGGTAACGGTACCAAAAATAAGCGGTTTTATGACAACTGATATAGAGGAAGGAGTCTTTACTAATCAAGACCCAAACTTCTTCAAGTTGCTCTCATTTATTAATTTAGAGTCTATCGCGAATAGGATGAGGATGTCAAGAAGTGAGCTTAGAGAGCAAGGTTTTGTCTATGACCGAATTAATGCTAAATTGTTGGTTAAGAACGGTAGGGCAAAGGTCGATTATTTTCAAGTCGAAAGTGAAGAAAGCGACATTGAACTGACAGGTTATGTGGATTTAATCGAGCGTGATTACAACTTGGCGGCAAATGTACAACCTTCAATTGCTGATACAATACCCTTAGCAACTTATTTGGCGGGTGGTGGTTTGGCTGGTTTTGGTGTATGGGCTGCCGATAAGATGCTTTTTGGTGGTGAAATTATTGGTTCCTTATTTGATAACGTTGTTGAGGTCACCTTTGTTATTACAGGGCCTTGGTCTGAACCTCTAATCGAAAAACTAGATGGAGTTAAAGTTTTATGATAGATCAATTACTTAATGATCATAGTATTACTAAAGACGGGATTGATGGGTTACTAAATTCCCTATCAGAAACTGGTGCGGATTATTCCGATTTATATTTTCAACACTCAATAGCCGAATCATGGTTGTTGGATGAAGGTATTGTAAAGGATGGCTCATATAATATCAGTCACGGAACTGGTGTCCGTTGTGTTAAAGGAGATAAGACAGGTTTTTCTTATTCAGATGACCTGAATCTTAAGGCAATCCAAGGTGCCATCGATTTTGCAAAAGGAATATCTGATAGCCCTCAAGGTCAAAACTCAAACCCTCTTATAAGTATAGATTGTCCTTCTCAGTATCCAGCTTTAAGCCCACTTGAGAGTTTAACCTCAAAAGAAAAAGTTGATTTACTTAGGCAAATTAACACGATCGCTCGAAAAGAACCTAAGGTGGTTCAGGTCAGTGCTTCACTTTCAGGCTCCTACACTGAGGTTTTAATTGCTTCCACTGATGGCGTCTATCAAATGGATTGCCGACCTTTGGTAAGAATCAATGTAACTGTCATTGTGGAGCATAATGGCAGGGTTGAGCAGGCCTCAAGTGGGGGTGGGGGTCGCTATGACTACGGATACTTTGTCAACAACTCTTTAGCTGAAACTTATACCAAAGAAGCCCTTAGGTTAGCTCTGGTAGCTCTAGAGTCCATAGAAGCACCTGCAGGTAAAATGCCTGTCATCCTAGGCTCTGGTTGGCCAGGTGTGCTGCTTCATGAGGCGATTGGACATGGGCTTGAGGGTGACTTTAACCGCAAGGGTAGTTCTGTTTTTAGTAACAGAATTGGCGAACAAATTTCTAGTGAAAAGTGCACCATTGTTGACAATGGAACTCTGGCAAACCGTCGTGGAAGTTTGACAATTGATGATGAAGGTACTCCAACCCAGGAGACCGTATTGATAGAGAATGGTATATTGAAAGGATACATGTTGGACAAACTAAACGGTCGCCTTATGGGTCAACCTAGTACCGGTAATGCTAGACGCGAATCCTATGCCCACATTCCCATGCCAAGGATGACCAACACCTACATGCTAAATGGTAAGGACCATCTTAAAGACATGGTTTTGTCAGTAGAGGATGGCATTTACGCGAAAAATTTTGATGGTGGACAGGTTGATATTACCTCTGGAAAATTTGTTTTTTCAGCCAATGAAGCTTATCTGATTAAATCTGGCAAGATAACGAAGCCCATTAAGGGTGCTACATTGATTGGTTCGGGTGACGAGGTGCTGCATCAGATTTCTATGGTTGGTGACGACCTCAAATTAGATCCAGGTGTTGGCGTTTGTGGCAAAGAGGGTCAGAATGTTCCGGTTGGGGTTGGTCAGCCTAGTTTGAAGGTTGATATGCTGACTGTTGGAGGTACGCAGTTAAATATGTAGATTAGCACCTCTTCTTTTGCTGATTTTAAAGACTTTTTTCTGGTTTTTTGCGATTAAGTTGTTATAATCTTCTGTGGTTAAAACAAACAAAAAAAGTGCTAGAAAATTATTTACCCGTTCTCGTTTTTATATTCTTAGGAATCGCCTTCGGTGTCGGATTAACAGTTGTTGGTTATCTTCTTGGGCCTAGCAGACCTGATGAAGAGAAAAATTCCCAGTTTGAGTGCGGTTTCCCTGCATTTGAAGATTCAAGAATGCACTTCAATGTGCGCTATTATCTTGTAGCAATTCTATTCATCCTTTTTGATCTAGAGGTTGCCTTTTTTATACCCTGGGCAGTTGTTCAATCGAAACTTGGCTGGTTTGGTTTTATAGGGATGTCGATTTTCTTGTTTTTGCTTGTGGTTGGTTTTATTTTCGAGTGGAAAAAAGGAGCGCTGGAGTGGGAATAACGAGAATTTATTATGGCTATTGAAGGTTTAATGAAAGAGGGCTTTGTTACCACCTCGTTGGACAAGGTAATCAACTGGGCGCGTACCGGGTCTCTTTGGCCAATGACCTTTGGTTTGGCTTGTTGCGCTGTTGAAATGATGGAGGCTGGTTCGTCACGATACGATCTCGATCGTTTTGGCATCGTTTTCCGACCAACACCTCGACAATCTGACTTGATGATTGTCGCAGGAACCTTAACCAATAAGATGGCGCCTGCTTTGCGTAAAGTCTATGACCAGATGCCCGAGCCGAAGTATGTAATTTCTATGGGATCCTGTGCTAATGGCGGTGGTTATTACCACTACTCTTACGCGGTTGTAAGGGGTTGTGACAGAATTGTACCGGTTGATGTCTATGTACCTGGCTGCCCACCTACCGCAGAAGCGCTGCTGTATGGAATACTTCAACTGCAAGATAAGATACGTCGTACCAATACCATAGCTCGAAGCTAGTTTATGAAAAAAATAAAACAACAATTAATCAAAGCATTCGGCAGAAAAAGTGTGAAAGAATCTTTTGATGAGTTGACTTTGACGGTTGATAGCAACAGTATTGTGGAAATCTGCAGCCAGCTAAGAGATGATTTTAATTTTGATATTTTGGTTGACTTGTGTGGTATCGATTATCTGTCTTATGGAGAATCAGATTGGGATGGCAACGCTAGCTCGTCTGGTTACGGTCGAGGCCGTGTGGTGCAAATTTCTGAAAAGAAACAAAGCAATCGATTTGGTGTTGTCTACCATTTATTGTCGGTTTCAAACAATAACCGTCTACGAGTAATTGCACTTCTTCCAGATGACTCGTTGATGATTGAATCTGTCACAGGCATCTGGAATTCAGCCGATTGGTATGAACGAGAAGCCTTTGATTTATTTGGCATATTGTTCGAGAACCATACCGATTTACGCAGAATTTTGACGGATTACGGATTTGTCGGCCACCCACTAAGAAAAGACTTCCCGATGATTGGTGAAGTCGAGATGCGCTACGACGAAGAACTAGGCAGAGTGGTTTACGAACCAGTAACTATAGAACCGAATGTCAACGTTCCTAGGGTTATAAGGAAATAACTATGTCAGAGATGCGAAATTACACCCTTAACTTTGGGCCACAACACCCTGCGGCACATGGCGTATTGAGGCTTATTCTTGAGATGGATGGAGAAGTGATAGAGCGTGCTGACCCACATATCGGGCTTTTGCACAGAGGTACTGAGAAATTAGCGGAATCAAAGCCCTACAACCAGTCGATTGGTTATATGGACAGGCTCGACTACGTTTCCATGATGTGTAACGAACATGCCTATGTTATTGCGATAGAAAAGATGCTTGGATTAGAGGTGCCTGAGCGTGCAAAATACATTCGCGTAATGTTTGATGAAATTACTCGTATCCTTAATCACTTGATGTGGCTAGGTACACATGCTCTTGATGTTGGTGCAATGAGTGTCTTCCTTTATGCCTTTAGAGAGCGTGAGAAGTTAATTGACTGTTATGAAGCGGTCAGTGGTTCAAGGATGCATGCAACTTATTATCGTCCAGGTGGTGTTTATCGTGACTTGCCAGATAAGATGCCTCAATACCTTGAGTCAAAATTACGCAAAAAAGAGGAACTGAAGGAGATGAATAAAAATCGTCAAGGGTCTTTACTCGATTTTATCTCAGATTTTTCAGAAAATTTTCCTGAGAGCATTGACCAGTACTCTGGCCTCTTGACAGATAATAGGATTTGGAAGCAGCGACTTGTCAATATTGGCGTTGTTAATGCAGATCGTGCAAAGCAGCTCGGCTTTACTGGACCTATGCTGCGTGGTTCGGGCGTTGAGTGGGATCTGCGAAAAAAACAACCTTATGCGGTTTATGATCAATTGGAGTTTGACATCCCTGTAGGTGTCACGGGCGACTGCTATGACCGTTACTTGGTGCGTATGGAAGAAATGCGTCAGTCATGTCGCCTCATTAAACAGTGTGTGAGATGGTTAAAATCTAACTCTGGCCTTGTTATGTCCGAAGACCATAAAGTATCTCCCCCTAGCCGGGGTGATATGAAAGATGATATGGAGTCATTGATCCACCACTTTAAACTTTTCACCGAAGGGTACTGCCTACCCGAGGGTGAAGTGTATTCAGCTGTTGAGGCTCCCAAAGGTGAATTTGGCGTCTACTTAGTTTCTGATGGTGCCAACAAACCATACCGTATCAAAATGCGAGCTCCTGGCTTTCCTCATTTAGCCTCCATAGACGAGATGGCCAAAGGGCACATGCTTTCAGATGTTGTCACAATTATTGGCACACAGGACATTGTTTTTGGAGAAATTGATAGATGATTTCGAACCAAGCGAGAAAAGAAATTGACATTTGGGTAGCAAAATACCCAGAAGGAAAAAAAAGCTCTGCTGTTATGCAAGCATTGACGATTGTCCAAAAGGAAAACGGCGGGAATTTGACAAATGAGTTAATACTCGCTGTTGCGGATTACCTTGAAATGCCAGCAATCAGCGTTCAAGAGGTAGCCACCTTTTATGAGAACTACAACGACAAGCCGGTAGGAAAACATGTGATTCGTTTTTGTCACAATATATCTTGCATGCTAAATGGCTCGGACGAGTTAATCTCTTATTTAGAGGAAAAATTGGGCGTTAAAACAGGAGAGATAAGTAAGGATGGTCTAGTGAGCGTCAAAAGGGTAGAGTGTTTGGGTGCTTGTGTGGGAGCGCCAATGTGTCAAATTGGTGACCAATATTACGAAAATCTAACGGAGAAAAGCATTGATGAGATTTTGGATGGTCTAAAGTGAATAACATTTGTTTGAAAACCATGGATAAAGAAAACCCTTCAAGTCTTGTGACTTATGAAAACATGGGTGGCTATAAAGTCTGGCGCAAAATTCTTCATGGCGAGCTATCACCTGAGAAAATTCTTGAAGAGTTAAAGACTTCAGGCCTAAGGGGACGAGGTGGTGCTGGTTTTCCAACGGGCTTAAAATGGAGTTTTATGCCGCGAAATCAAAAGGGACAGAAGTACGTAGTTTGTAATTCTGACGAAGGCGAGCCAGGCACTTGTCACGATCGTGACATTTTAAGATTTAATCCACACTCAGTCATAGAAGGGATGGCAATTGCAGGCTATGTGATGAATGCAACGGTAGGTTATAACTATATTCGTGGTGAGTTCATGGAGCCTTATTACCGTTTCGAAGAAGCCTTGAAAGAGGCTTATGACGCTGGCTTGTTAGGTACGAACATTAATGGCAGTAAGGTGTGTTTCGATCTTTATTCTCATCTTGGGGCGGGTGCTTATATTTGTGGTGAGGAAACAGCATTATTGGAGTCACTTGAGGGGAAAAAAGGTCAACCAAGATTTAAGCCACCATTTCCAGCAAATGTAGGCCTTTATGGTAAACCAACAACCATCAATAACACCGAAAGTTTTGCATCGGTGCCCGACATCCTTTCTCGAGGTGGGCAATGGTTTGCAGACCTAGGCGTGACAAATTCAGGCGGCACCAAGTGTTTTTCGGTAACTGGCAATGTCAAGAATCCTGCTAATTTTGAAGTCTCAATGGGAACGCCTTTTAGTGATTTGTTGAAGTTAGCCGGTGGTTTGCGAAAAGGTAGAACTCTTAAAGGAGTCATTCCTGGAGGTTCATCAACCCCATTAATTCCTGCAGCAAAGGCGATGAAAATGACCATGGATTATGATTCCATTGAAAAGGCAGGATCAATGCTTGGCGCCGGATCAGTTATCGTGATGGACGATACAACCTGTATGGTGAAGGCTTTAACGCGCCTGACGCACTTTTATTACGATGAATCTTGCGGTCAGTGCACTCCATGCAGAGAAGGTACAGGATGGATGTATCGAGTCCTAAAACGGATTATGGATGGAAAAGGCAAGAGTGAGGATTTGGAGCTTTTACTTTCTGTACAGGATAAGATGTTAGGCAATACGATCTGCGCATTGGCTGATGGTGCTGCGATGCCCGTTGAGAGTTTTATTACACATTTTAGAGAAGAGTTTGAGTACTACATCAAGCACGGAAAAAGTATGGTGAAAAACGATGGCTGATATTGAAATCGAAATCGACGGTAAAGTGGTGCACGGATATTCAGGCGAGACTGTGATTTCAATTGCGGATAGAGAAGGTATCGACATTCCTCGATTCTGTTACCACAAAAAACTATCTGTTGCGGCAAACTGCAGGATGTGTTTGGTGGATATAGAGGGCAATCCGAAACCGCAACCTGCATGCTCAACACCAAGCTCTGCTGGCATGAAAGTTCATACCAAAAATGAAAAGGCTAAAACTGCACAAAAGGCTGTCATGGAGTTTTTGTTAATCAACCACCCACTGGATTGTCCAATTTGTGACCAAGGTGGTGAATGTGAGCTTCAAGATGTTGCTATGGAATATGGTTCTGACATATCAAGGTTTACTGAAGGTAAGCGTATTGTTGATGATAAGGGGATAGGCGCCTTGATTCAAACCGATATGACGCGATGCATTCACTGTACACGTTGTGTTCGATTTGGAGCAGAAGTTGGAGGCATAGTTGAAATGGGTGCTACAGGTCGAGGCGAAGATTTGAAGATCGAACCATTTTTATCAGAAGGGATTCAGTCAGAACTTTCTGGCAATATGATCGATGTATGTCCGGTCGGTGCACTAACTTCTAAGCCTTTCCGTTACGAAGTCAGGTCTTGGCAAATGAACTCGATTCAGACCATTGCGCGTCACGACCTAGTGGGTTCAAATATCTTTACTCAAACGCACAAAAGTAAGGTCAAGCGTGTAGTTGCCAGAGAAAATGAAAGCATCAATGAGACTTGGATTTCAGACAGAGACCGTTTTTCATACCAAGGGCTTGATAGTGAAAATCGTGTTTTGATTCCTAAGCTTAAAATCAAAGGTGAATGGAAAGATGCTTCGTGGAGTGATGCACTGGATTTTGCAAAAAACGGCATCAAAAAGAATGCCAAAGAGGGCTTAAAATTTGGCACTCTTGCATCTAAAAACGCAACTCTTGAAGAGCTATATTTGTTACAAAAATTTACAAGAGGTCTGGGGTCAGATAATCTTGATTATCGACTAGATACTTCTAATCCGTGTAATGCCAAGGTATTAGAATCAAATATTTCTTTAACCGAATTAGAGACAATCGATCATGCGCTTATTGTAAATTCATATTTACGTTTAGAGCAGCCAATGATCAATCATCGCATTAGAAAGGCGACTTTAAATGGTGCAAGCATTTCAACTATCAATGCGAAGGCTTTCAATTTCAATTATCGCATTAGTCACTCTGTATTGACATCCCCTCAAAATACTGTAGCTACTCTTTCAGGTGTCTTAAAAGCGGTGCTTGATAAAAGTTCACAAACCTCGCCCGACTATCTAAAGAATGTGACTGTTCATCAAACCCATATTGATATTGCTAATGCGCTTTTAAATGCCGAGCATCCAGTAGTTGTTCTTGGAGAGCATGTTAATGGTAATAGAAGTTCGGACCAGGTTTCTAAACTGGTTTCTGAAATCGCTAAAGCTACGGATGCAAAAACTCTAAATGCAAGTTTAACAGGCAATGCTCATTCTGCAGAAAGAGTAAATTTTAAGCCCGAAAACGGTAAAAATGCGCTACAAATACTTTCATCTGATTTGACTGGATTTATTTTGTTCGATGTTTACCCGAATTTTGACTGTATTGAATCAAAAAATGCAATCGAACATTTGAGTCGTGATGATGCATTTGTTGTCTCCATGAATAGTTTTGCCGATGAATCAGTTTTGAGTTTTGCAAACGTAATTCTACCGATTGCGAGTTTCTATGAAACTTCTGGTACACACATCAATGTAGACAATATTGCTCAGTCCTATAGTGCTTCAGTTAAGAGTGCTGGAGAATCGAAACCAGGCTGGAAGGTCATTAAAGTTTTAGCAGATTTACTAAATCTAGAAGGTTTTGACTTTACAGATTCCCCCCAGATTGCTGATGAGGCGTTATCTTTAACCCCTAGTATCTCCGAGATAGAAGTTCCTATTAGCAATTCTGAAATGCCGAGTATCACTACTGTTTGGCAATATACCCCCTATGCCAGTGATGTAGTGGTTCGTCATGCGTCCTCATTACAACAAACACGGATTGGCCGGATGAGCGAGGCTTCGGTTTGCAAGGCAACCGCAAAATTACTAAAACTCTCAGAAGGTGACTTTTATAAGGGTGTCCCAGTCAATATTAACGAATCAGTAGCAGAAGGTTGCGTGTTTGTTCACACTCATCTTCCAAGACAGTTAGGAGCGGTATAGATTATGTGGCAAGGTTTTGTAGATTTTGTTCATCAATTGCTACCATGGTTTGATGGTGGTCTAGCAGTTGTAATTATCATTCTGATTAAGGGCGTCGCACTATTATTGCCACTCATTATCATGATGGCTTATATGACTTATGCTGAACGCAAGGTTATTGGCTATATGCAGCTGAGAATCGGTCCAAACCGAGTCGGCCCAATAGGTCTATTACAGCCATTTGCTGACGTATTTAAATTGATGTTTAAAGAAATCATCTTTCCATCCAAGGCCAATATTTATTTGTTTGTATTGGCGCCAATACTAGCTTTTGTACCTGCAATTGCAATCTGGGCGGTTATACCTCTGGGGCAAGACTTCTACATCACCAATCTGGATATCAGTCTACTTTATGTTCTAGCGATTGGCTCTGTCGGTGTCTATGGCATCATCTTAGCAGGATGGGCTTCTAATTCAAAATACCCATTATTGGGTGCATTAAGAAGTGCCTCATTGCTGGTCTCATACGAAATTGTGATTGGATTTGTAGCCGTTACTGTGGTGATGGCAGCAAGTTCTGTAAATTTAAATGAAATCGTCTCAAGCCAGGCTGGCGGTATTTGGAATTGGTACTGGATCCCATTATTCCCAATGATGATTGTTTTCTGGATTTCTGCATTAACAGAAACAAACCGTGCTCCATTCGATGTCGTCGAAGGTGAATCAGAAATTGTGGGTGGTACTCATGTTGAATATTCAGGAATGTGTTTTGCATTATTTTTTATGGCCGAATATATCAACATGATTATGATGGCAGCGCTTGCTGTATTGATGTTTTTTGGAGGTTGGCATTCACCATTTGAAGGTGTTCCATATTTACAAGAATTCTTTGCATTTGTGCCAGACATAATGTGGTTGCTTGTGAAAATGAGCTTTTTCCTTTTTCTTTATTTATGGATTAGGGCAACCTTTCCAAGATATCGCTATGATCAAATTATGCGTCTATGTTGGAAAGTGTTTTTACCGTTCACTATTGTTTGGATTATGGTTGTGGCATTGATGACTCAACTTCATTTAGGGCCTTGGTTCTAAGGAGCAGATAAGTAATGATCAATAAAATTAAAAAAATTATTAAAAACTTTGGATTAGGTGAGATTCGTGCAGGGATGAAGATTACTGGAAAACAGTTAACCAATGACAAAATTACCGTTCAATTTCCTGAAGAACGCACACCAATTTCGCCTAGGTTTAGAGGTTTACTTGCGTTGCGTCGTTATCCTAATGGTGAAGAGCGTTGTATCGCTTGTAAATTGTGTGAGGCGGTGTGTCCTGCAAACGCCATTACCATTGAGTCCGAGATGAGGGACGATGGAACGCGCAGAACAACACAATATGATATTGATTTATTTAAGTGCATTTTCTGCGGTTTTTGTGAAGAGGCTTGTCCCGTAGATGCCATCGTTGGGACCCACATCTTCGACTACGCATTTGAGACTAGAGAGGGTAGTATCATCGACAAAAAAGGTTTGATGGAGATAGGTGATAAGCACGAAAAGGCTATCAGTAAAGCCAGACAAGAGGACTCGAAATACAGATAAAGGCTGATTATGGAATTTTCATCAATTTTGTTTTATGTGTTTGGTTTCTGCTTCGTTGCAAGTTCGGCGATGTTGGTGGTCGCAAGAAATACCCTGAAGGCAGCAATGCTTTTGATTTTGTCTTTTTTTAGTGTGGCAAGTTTATGGCTATTGTTAGAAGCTGAGTTTTTAGCGATCACATTGATCCTAGTCTATGTAGGGGCTGTCATGGTGCTTTTCTTATTTGTAATAAAAATGCTCAACATTGACCAGTCAACGATTCGAGCAAAATTTACTACATACTTGCCGCTTGGAATCTTTGTTTCAGTGATTGTTATTGCTCAAATAGTACTTGTTTTAAGTGCTGGACAATTTGATCTTGAAATTGTTGAGGAGCCTACTAGACATATTGCTGGCTATAGTAATATCACTGAGTTGGCAAGCGATTTATATACCACCTATGTCTATCCATTTGAGCTTGCAGCTGTCTTATTATTAATTGCGATTATCGCCGCGATTACCCTTGTGCACCGTAAAGAGAGTAGAAGCAAGAGGCAAAATATTTCTGAGCAAGTCAGTGTCCAGGCATCAGATAGGGTGCATTTGGCTTCTATTTCGTCAACCAAGTCTAAGGAGACTAAATGATCGCACTATCTGATTATCTGATTCTGAGTGCCATTGTTTTTTGTATTGGTTTGGCGGGTATTTTTATCAACAGGACTAATATCATTATGTTGCTGATGTGTGTTGAATTAATCCTTGCAGCAGTCAACACAAACTTTATTGCATTTTCTTATTACTCCTCAGATGTAGCGGGTCAGATATTTGTCTTCTTTATTTTGACGGTTGCAGCAGCGGAAGTTGCTATTGGTCTGGCTATTCTGACATTGATGTACAGAAATCGTGGCTCGATTGATGTTGATGTGACCAATAGTTTGAAAGGCTAGTTATGGAAAGTACCTATTTAACAATTGTTCTAGCGCCGCTTATTGGTGCAATCGTAGTTGGTCTTGCTGGTCACCGATTGGGTCGAACCTTATCTCATTCTATTACCATTTTAGGTGTTACAGTTTCAACGGTTTTGGCACTTTATGTTTTCAATCATCATGTACTGAAGGGAGCTGAAGTATTTAATGAAAACATCTACACCTGGATGCAGATCGGTGGACTTAATCTGAGTGTTGGATTTCTCGTAGACAATCTTACTTCGGTGATGTTGCTTGTAGTTTCATTCGTATCTTTAATGGTGCACATTTATACCATTGGCTATATGCGAGAAGACGAAGGCTACACCAAGTTTTTTAGCTATATATCTCTGTTCACTTTTGCAATGTTTATGCTAGTGATCTCCAACAACTTTATGCAGTTATTTTTTGGTTGGGAAGCTGTAGGTCTTGTCTCTTATCTATTAATTGGTTTTTGGCACCATAAAGAATCAGCAGTTGAAGCAAGCCTCAAAGCCTTCCTAGTTAATAGAGTAGGGGATTTCGGTTTCCTATTAGGGTTGGCGGTTTTGCTAATGTTTTTCGGTACCTTGGATTATTTAGAAGTATTTTCACTAGTTAATCAAGTAAACGGGCAAACAATCTTTGGTGATATTTCAGTGATTACTGTTATTTGTCTGCTTTTATTTGTAGGCGCTATGGGCAAATCAGCTCAAGTTCCATTGCACGTCTGGTTGCCGGGTTCAATGGAAGGTCCGACACCTATTTCAGCACTGATCCATGCAGCGACAATGGTAACTGCTGGTATTTTTATGGTCTCACGTATGTCGCCCATTTTCGAATTCAGCGATGTGGCCTTGACCGTTGTGATGTTGGTTGGAGCGATTACGGCAATATTTATGGGTCTACTGGGTATCGTTCAGAATGATATCAAGCGTGTTGTTGCTTACTCAACACTTTCTCAGTTAGGGTACATGACGGTAGCCTTAGGAGTTAGTGCTTACTCAGTCGCTATTTTTCACCTGATGACACATGCTTTCTTTAAGGCTTTATTGTTCTTAGCTGCAGGTTCAGTGATTGTTGCCTTGCATCACGAACAAGATATCCGAAAAATGGGCGCACTCAGAAAGAAAATGCCAATTACCTATATTACGGCTTTGATAGGAACGCTGGCGTTGATTGGTTTCCCGGGTTTTGCAGGTTTTTATTCAAAAGATATGATTATTGAAGCGGTTCATTTCTCCAATTTGCCTTTTGCCGATTGGGTTTATTACGCAGTCGTTTTTGGTGTGTTTATCACTGCTTTCTATTCATTACGTATGTTTTTTATTGTATTCCATGGCGAATCTCGTCTTGATCAACATGCAGAAGAGCATGTGCACGAAACTTCGCTATCGATTACCGTGCCATTAATTGTTTTGGCAATACCTTCTGTAATTATTGGATATTTAACAATTGAACCGATGTTGTTCACAGGCTGGTTGGACAACTCTATTCATATTAACGCTAGTGCGCATGGATCTTTAGTTGCTCTGAAGGAGCATTTTCATTCGGCCTTTAGCTTGATGCTTCATGCAATTGTCACCGTTCCTTTCTGGATGATGGTTGGTGGTAGTTTGGCTGCGTGGTTATTTTCGCTTTATCGAACAGATTGGGCAAAGAAAATTCAAGAACGTTTCCATCGCACAAACTATGTACTGGAATCGCTTTATGGCTTTGACCGTTTGAACGATATTGTCTTTGTCAAGGGTTCCAGAAAGCTAGGTGAATTTTTATGGCGTATTTCGGACATGACAATCATTGACCAGATTGTGGTAAATGGCAGCGCAAGATTAATGCGTTTCATGGGTTCGGTCATTCGGCCAGTTCAAACTGGCTATCTTTATCATTACGCCTTTTTTATGATTATCAGCCTAATGCTTGTTTTAACTTGGGTTCTTGTTGTTACTGAAAACCCGATTATTCAATTAGGGTCATAGTATGCAATCACTGCTTAGTTTGTTAATTTGGTTGCCAATACTGGGAGGTGCCTCAATCCTATTTATTGGTAACAATCGCAGCGATTTAGCCCGCTGGGTGAGTATCGCAGTTTCCATTATTGTGTTTGCGTTGTCATTGAATCTTTGGGTCGGCTTTGACACCTCAACTCAAGATATGCAGTTTGTTGAAAACACTGCCTGGATATCTCAGTTCAATATCAACTACCATATTGGCATTGACGGTATTTCGATGCCTCTTATTTTATTGACGACTTTATCAACTTTCTTGGTCATCATTGCCGGTTGGGAAGTTATTCAAAATAGGGCGGCCGACTATATGGCAGCATTTTTGATCATGGAAGGTCTAATTATTGGTGTATTCTCATCGCTGGATGCAATACTGTTCTATGTTTTTTGGGAAGCATCTCTCATACCAATGCTACTCATTGTTGGTATTTGGGGTGGTCAGAACCGTGTTTACGCTGCCATCAAGTTTTTCCTTTATACTTTCCTAGGTTCGGTATTCATGCTGGTGTCACTAATCTACATGTACATTCAAGGCGGCTCGTTCTCCCTGGATGCATTATATGATTTACCATTGTCGCTCGTTGAGCAAAGTTGGATTTTTTGGGCATTCTTCTTAGCATTTGCAGTCAAAGTACCAATGTTTCCAGTGCACACTTGGTTGCCTGATGCTCACGTTCAAGCACCAACCGGTGGATCGGTCATTCTAGCAGCGATAATGTTGAAGATGGGTGGCTACGGTTTCTTCCGTTTCTCGCTG
Organism: uncultured Gammaproteobacteria bacterium; assembly: GCA_963989885.1. Taxonomy (GTDB): domain Bacteria; phylum Pseudomonadota; class Gammaproteobacteria; order PS1; family Pseudothioglobaceae; genus Pseudothioglobus. The sequence goes on along the minus strand of CAXDLF010000014.1, from coordinate 5,474 downwards.
CCCATAACACCTGACGCTTCATCAGAGTTTGCAACGATAGTGATCGCTCTTTCATTGATTGCAATTGTCTATATTGGATTTGTTGCACTCGTGCAGAAAGACATGAAGAAACTTATTGCTTATTCCTCTATTTCGCATATGGGCTTTGTAACGTTAGGTGTGTTTACATTATTCTCAGTTGTTAAGATGGGTATTGACGGTCAGATCCACTCAATAGCGGGTGGTAGCCTTGAGAGTGTTTATCTTGGTCTTGAAGGCGCAATGATTCAAATGATATCTCACGGTTTTATTTCAGCAGCGCTGTTTTTGGTTGTCGGTGTTCTTTATGAAAGATTACATTCAAGAGAAATTTCTAGCTACGGCGGTGTGATTAATTCAATGCCAAAATTTACTGGCTTTGCAGTCCTCTTTGCCCTCGCAAATGCAGGTCTTCCAGGTACTTCAGGTTTTGTGGGTGAGTTTATGGTCATTCTAGCTTCACTTCAAGCAAATTTCTGGTACGCCTTTTTTGCGGCAATGATTTTAATAGTAGGCGCAGCGTATACATTGTGGATGGTGAAGAGAGTTTTCTGGGGTCCTATTGTGAATTCAGATGTTAGTACGTTGAGTGACATTAATACTCGAGAGTTTTTTGTTTTAGCGGTTCTGGCAGTAGCTGTCTTAGCTGTTGGCGTTTATCCTCAACCCTTGATTGAGGTGATGCATGTCTCTATGGTTAACCTGCTTGAGCAGGCACTCACAACCAAACTACCGGTGGTATCATGATGGATTATCAATTCAATACCGCCGACTTATTTTTTGCGCTTCCAGAAATGTTTATGGTAGCTGCTATTGCTTTAATATTACTACTTGATCTGTTTGTCTCGGAGCGCTTCCAAAATCTCACTTATTACCTCACTCAATCCACGCTGGCAATCACTGGCTACCTTGCCTTTAATCTAATTGGCGAATCAGCTGTTATTTTTGATGGAACTTTTGTGCTTGATACGATTGGCTCTTATTTTAAGGTCTTTATGATGGTCTTTAGCATAGTGGCGTTAGTTTATTCTCGACATTATCTAAGGGCACATAATTTATTGAAAGCTGAATACTTTATTCTATCTCTGCTCTCAGTGCTTGGCATGATGGTTATGGTTTCTGCCCATAGTATGCTGACGATTTATTTAGGTTTAGAGATTATGTCGTTATCTTTGTACACACTTATAGCGATGGCTAGAGAGAGAGCGGTCGCGGTAGAAGCGGCATTAAAGTATTTCGTTCTTGGTGCAATCGCGTCAGGCTTGCTACTTTATGGTATGTCGATGATTTATGGTATTACTGGTAGTCTAGATATTGGCCAAATTGCGGCATTTGCAACAAGTGCAAACTTGAACTCTGATCAAGTACTTATTCTCAATTTTGGGTTAGTGTTCTTAGTCATTGGTGTTGCTTTCAAATTCGGTGCTGTTCCATTTCATATGTGGGTGCCAGATGTTTACCAGGGTGCACCAACTTCAGTCACTATGTTTTTATCCACTGTACCCAAGATCGCAGCAACCGCTATGTTGGTTCGCCTGCTCATCGATGGGTTAGGTGCGCTGCAAGCTTATTGGGCAGATTTGTTCATTATTCTTGCAATTCTTTCTATCGGCTTAGGTTCATTAGTCGCCTTGATGCAGACAAATATAAAACGCTTGTTGGCGTATTCAACTATTTCACATATTGGTTTTGTTATGCTTGGTTTTGTAACTGGTGTCGTTGAAGGCTATGGTGCCGCAGTGTTTTATGTTTTGGCTTATGTATTGATGAGTTTGACAGCTTTTGGCATTATTATTGTTTTCAACAAACAAGGATTTGAAGCAGATCAAATTGTTGATTTTAGAGGCTTGAGCAAACACTCACCTTGGTTTGCTTTGATAATGCTATTTGTTATGCTTTCAATGGCTGGCGTGCCTCCATTCATTGGCTTCTATTCAAAGCTGTTTATTCTTCAGCAAGTCATTTCAGCAGGCTATGTTTATTTAGCGATTGCAGCAGTTGTGTTTGCTGTAATCAGTGCATATTACTACCTTCAAATCATCAAATCAATGTACTTTGATGATGCTGAAAAAGAAGTTACAGTATCAGCACCCATAGACATGCGTATTATTCTTTCCATCAATGGAGTTTTGATTCTAGTTCTTGGTTTGATGCCAAGCTACTGGATGGAGTTAGCCATTTCCTTGTTTTAATTAATCAAGCATTATCAGGCAAATTGCCTAAATAGTTTAGGAGCGCGTTAAGAATCAACTATAAATCACAGAGTTTATAATGAAATTATTTGTAGATATTGATAAATGATTGTTGCGCACAGAGGTGCTTCCGATGATGCACCAGAAAATACTCTTGAGGCATTCCGCTTGGCTTGGTTGCACGACGCTGATTTGATTGAGGGAGATTTCCGTCTTACCAAAGATGGGCAGATTGTCTGTATTCATGATGAGGATACCTTCCGCACCTGTGATGAAAAACTGATTGTTGCAGAAAGCACTTATGCTGAATTAAGTCAGCTTAATGCATCTGCAAACTTTAAAGGTGATTTAGCTCCACAGTCAATCCCTTTACTTGGCGAAGTCTTTAAAACAATACCTGACAATAAAGGTATTTATATCGAGGTTAAATGTGGTCCTGAAATCGTTCCTACTCTGATCAACCGGATAGTAGATTCGAATCTTCGAAAGGAGCAAATTTCAATAATAGCATTTGATAATCAAGTGATTCGAGCCTTTAAATCAATTGCGCCTCATATTAAAGCGTACTGGTTATATGACATGAATGAAACGGTGAGTAGCGACGAGTTGCTAGGTGTTTTAAGAGATATCAAGGCCGACGGTCTTAGCTCAAACAATAAAAACTCTCAAGAACTTGTCAACAGTATCACCAAAGCTGGTTTTGAGTACCACTCATGGACTATTGATGACATACAAACTGCTGAACAATTATTGAAGTGGGGGGCGACTTCAATTACAACAAACAAGCCAGGTTATTTAAAGCAACAGCTTTCAAATAAATATACTTCTTGACGATAACTCTTAATGGGTTATAAAATGCAGGCTTTCATTTCAAGGCAAATTTGTATTTAAATGAGCAATAAATTCTCTACAAATGTCCTTGCAGCCATAATATCAGCTTTTAGCTTCTCGCTAGCAGCGGCAGCCGTACCATACTTTTACAAAGTAGGGGGTAGCGTTTTCTTGTTACTTGCTGTGCGCTATATTTTCACCCTATCTCTGTCGAGCGTTTTAGATAAGTCAACCAAAAAACGAAGAACTAAGGAAACTCGAGTAAGGTTAGTTTTAATAAGTATATTTCAAGCAATATTTGTTGGCTCATACATGTACTCTATCAAGCTGATCCCATTAAGTTTGGCAGTGGTGGTAATTTACACGTTTCCAATTATTACCTTTTTCGCTAATTCATTAATTAAGAGTAGGTCAGTTGATATGTTGTCGGTTTTCGCTCTACTGGCTTCTTTGCTGGGTATATGGGTGATGGTTCAGAGTGATACCAGTGACTGGAATTTGTGGGGTGTATTTTGGGGCTTGTTTGCATCAGTTGCACAGGTTTTTGTCAACATTCTATCTCGTCACGAGAGTGTAGATCCAGGATGGGGTTTAATTAAATATATTATGGTTTTGCCTATGACGGTTTTTGTATTAACATATTTTATGACTACTGCAGCACCCATAGCATCGGTGACTGCTCCGATGTTAATGTGGAGCATTGCTTCAGCTATCGGTATGAGTGGCGGTTTTTACTTTTTCTTTCACTCTATTGCAAAAATCGGTCCCGTTCGAACGGCTAATGTGATGTACTTGGAGCCAGTGTTTACAATCATTCTTGGCGTTATGTTATTGCAAAATGTTCTCGGATATTCTCAGTGGCTAGGCATGCTTATAATTTTGTTAGCTACAATTTCTCTTGAGCGATGGGGTAAAAAATATGATTAAATTTAAGGTGTCATGAGTGAAAGAATAGACATTTTATTATCAAATTTTATGGAAAACAGTATTCCTGCTCATGGACTTCCTGCTGCGGCTTATAATGATTCTGAATTTTGGAAAGTAGAATCTGAAACCGTATTTACTCAGAATTGGGTTTTTGTGGGATTTGTTCATGAACTCGAAAAGCCTGGTGACGTTGTTACATGTTCGGTTGCCGGCCAACCCTTGATTCTTATTAAGAATGATCTTGGTGAAATCAACGCCTTTCATAATGCCTGTAGACACCGCTGCCTGAAATTGGTTGATGAACCAAAAAATGTGGGAACTAAGTTGCGTTGCCCGTATCATTCTTGGACCTATAGTTTGGATGGTGAACTTATTGCAACTCCATTTTTTGCTGGAGAAGAACATCAGGTTGAGGGTTTTGAGTTATCTGAAAATGGCCTCAAGCCAGCAAGACTAGCTATCTGGCATGACTGGATTTTCATTAACCTGAGTGGCGAAGCGCCAGAATTTGAACAGTATTCAGCTCCCTTGGTCAAGTATTTTCATGATATCAACTTTGAAAAAGTTAAAGCAGTTGCGACACTTGATTTTGGTGAAATTTCAACTAATTGGAAGTTTTTGATGGAAAACTTTATTGAGCCTTATCATGTTCAGTTTGTTCATCGAACGACAACAAATCAACCACTCAAAGACCATTACACTATCGTTGATGATGTTTGTCTAGGAAGCGCTATTGACCTGGATGAAGGAGACAAAGTGAAGGGCAGCCTTTCTGTCAGCTCGCGCTATCTCACACTATTTCCCAACTTTATTATTGGTCGATATTTCCCTGACCAGATTGGGGTCTACCTAAATGTTCCAGTTGACTCAGGACACACTCAACAGAAAAGAGTTATTTATACGACTGAGGGACAAACTCTGTCAGAGGATGAAGTCGATGCAGTGAAAAAATTATGGTGGGATGTTCATAAAGAAGACCATGCAATTTGCGAAAGAATGCAACTCGGTCGTGCCTCACCAGTAGCAAAGGAAGGTGGCTTTCTGTCGCCTTATTGGGAGGATAGCGTTCGTGCATTCCAAACAATGATCGCAGAAGCCGTAATGAATACATCAAAAAATATTTAAAGGAGGACATATGTCTACTGAAAGTAATGATAATGGCTATAGATTAGCTCACACAATGATTAGAGTGCTAGACCTAGAAAAATCAATTCATTTTTATTGCGACATTCTGGGTATGCAAGTCTTGAGGAGAACTGATTATCCTGGTGGTAGCTACACCAATGCTTTTGTGGGCTATGGTCCGGAGACTGAATTTCCGGCATTGGAGTTGACACATAATTGGGGTCGAAAAGAACCTTATGACAAGGGTAATGGTTGGGGCCATATCTGTATTGAAACACCTGATGTTTATAAAGCTGTTGAAGACCTTGAGGCCCAAGGAGCAAAGATTATCAGTCCAGCCAAACCAATGAATGCTGGAACCCGTATCCTTGCATTTATAGA
>CAXDLF010000013.1:0-29264 GCA_963989885.1 uncultured Gammaproteobacteria bacterium | reverse complement strand
ATGATACGGCGACCACCGAGATCTACACCTAAGCCTTCGTCGGCAGCGTCAGATGTGTATAAGAGACAGTCTCTCCATTACCTTTATCATCAATAGGTTTTACATAAGTGAAATAAGTCCAGTTATTGATTGAATTTGCAGGAGCTTTCACTACATCCATTAATCCTCCTTGGCCTTTGGCAAGAATTTTTGGCAAACCAGATAGATAAACCACCTTGCCATTTCCAAGATTCAAAATTCCCAATCTTCCTTGCCTCTCAGAAAAGAGTATTTCATTTTCTGAATAAAAGGTCATTCCCCAGGGTATACCCAAACCTGAAGCTATCTGCTCAATCTGATAGTTTTCCGATTGGACACTAGTAGAGAATAAAAACAATACGCAAGAGACAACTAGGCATTTGCGAATTGCTTTGCTAATTTGATGCATAAAATAACCTTGCCTCAAGAATTTCAGTTAAGTCCGCTTTACTTTAGAGATTAACACTTCATCTCAAATAGAAAAATATAACATAAAAAAAAGGCGTTTAGAATAAACGCCTTAATAATAGAAACTTGGTAAATTGCTAACGTAATTAAATGCCTTTCAAAAGTTTCGCCATAGTCGATCCCATATCTGAAGGAGTGGGTGCAACCATTACACCAGCATCTTGAAGGATTGCTACTTTTTCAGCAGCACTCTCTCCGCTAGAATTAACAATAGCACCAGCATGACCCATAAGTCTTCCTGGTGGAGCAGTCAAACCTGCAATATAAGCTGCCATTGGCTTACTCATATGTTTTTGGAAATACTCGGCTGCTGCAGCCTCTTGAGGTCCACCAATTTCACCGATAATCAATACTGCTTCAGTTTCATCATCTTCCTCAAAATGCTTTAAGATTTCAACAAACGAGCTACCATTTATTGGATCTCCACCAATACCAACACCGGTGCTGATTCCGATACCTAATTCTTTCATTTGAGATGCGGCCTCATAACCTAAAGTACCTGAGCGTCCAATTAAGCCAACGTTGCCTTGCTTGTAAATATGGCCCGGCATAATGCCTAACATAGCCTTTCCTGGACTGATTGTGCCAGCACAGTTAGGACCTGTTAAAATCATACGATTTTCCGGTTTAGCGCGTGCAAAAAGATAGCGCTTTACTCGAATCATATCATGAGTCGGTATGCCGTCAGTAATACTGACACAATATTTGACACCACCTTCAGCGGCCTCCATAATTCCGTCTGCTGCATATGCAGGAGGCACAAAGATAATGCTGGCCTCAGCACCTGTAGCCGCGACAGCGTCTTTGACTGTATTGAATACAGGTCTTCCTAGATGTGTTGTGCCGCCCTTACCTGGCGTAACTCCGGCAACGACATTAGTTCCATAATCAATCATCTCCTGAGCATGGAATGAACCCATGCGACCAGTTAGACCTTGAATTAAAACTGGGGTTTTTTCATTAATAAATATACTCATAATTTACCCTTGTTTTCCCGTTGATTTTTTCCATTCAGCAACAACTTTATGTGCTGCATCTGACAAAGTCTCAGCTGTAATAATTTTTTTGCCACTATCCTTTAATATCTTCTGCCCTTTTTCAACATTGGTCCCAGATAAGCGCACCACTAAAGGAATATCAATATCACGTTTGTTTAATAAATCTACGATACCTTGGGCAACCCAATCACAGCGGTTAATACCCGCAAAAATATTAACCAAAATGGCTTCGACATTATCATCTGATAAGACCAACTCTATCGATGTCGCAACTCTTTCTGCGGACGCACCACCACCTATATCAAGGAAGTTTGCTGGCTCACCACCGGCATGTTGAATCATATCCATAGTTGCCATGGCAAGGCCTGCACCGTTAATAAGACAGCCAATATTGCCATCCAGACCAACATAGTTTAAATCGTGCTCAGCGGCATTGATTTCTCTTGGATCTTGTTGTGACTTATCGTGGAATTCAAAGATTTCAGGTCGACGATAGAGGGCATTTGCGTCAAATGACATTTTCGCATCAAGCGCCAAAATATTGTTTCCAGAAGTCAAAACCAGCGGGTTGATTTCTAATAAATTGGCATCCGTATCACGGAAAGCACGGTAACATTTCATGACTGCCCGACTGGCATTAGCAATCGCCTCATTAGGTAAACCCAAGGTGAAAACCAGTTGACGAGCCTGGAATGGCTGCATTCCTACCGCTGGATCGATTGTAATTTTTGAAATTTTATCGGGAGTCTCTTCAGCAACTTGCTCAATATCCATTCCACCTTCTGTAGAAGCAATCAAAGTAACTTTTTGAATAGCTCTATCTAAAACAATACTGAAGTAGAGTTCTTTCGTAATGTCACTAGCCTCTTCTACATAAATACTTGAAACCATCTTGCCTGCAGGACCGGTTTGATTCGTGACTAGGTTATTTCCAAGAAACTTATCACAAAATTGCGAAATTTCTTTGGGGGACTTACATAACTTGACTCCACCCGCCTTACCGCGTGCGCCAGAATGAACCTGAGCCTTTACAATCCATTTGTCACCACCCAATTCATTGGCCTGGTAAATTGCCCCAGTTGCTGAATGCGCTATTCCGCCCCTTGGCACTGGTACTCCATATTGTGCCAATAGCTTCTTAGCTTGATATTCATGAATGTTCATATTTAACCCTTTAGTTTTGCTTGAATTGCTTTATCAGTATTGACGATATTCTCTGCCATCTTCGCAGAAGCTGCATCGATCATACGGCCATTCAATTGAGCTGCACCGCGACCTTCCTTTGCAGCCTCATCCAAAGCAATGAGAATTTGTTTTGCATGAGTTACCTCTGATTCTGGCGGTGTGTAGACTTCATTCGCCAATTCAATTTGTGATGGATGGATTGCCCACTTTCCTTCAAAACCAAGTGCTGCTCCACGACGTGCAGCATCTTTATAGGACTCTGGATCATTAAAGTCACCAAAAGGACCATCAATTGCACGTAAACCATAAGCACGGCAGGCGACCAACATTTGAGACAGGCCTGCATGCCACTGGTCACCAGGATAATCTGGATTCAAGCCACCGATAACGGTCGTACGAGCACGACAACTTGCGGCATAGTCAGCGACGCCAAAATGCATCGCTTCAAGACGTTCTTCACGTCCATTTTTAGCAATATCCATTACATTAGCCATACCAAGTGTTGTCTCAATTAGGACTTCGATACCAATGCGATTTTTAATACCTTTGGAAGTCTCAATTTGATTTAACATGGCAGAAAGCATGTAAACATCTGAAGCCGTTCCAGCCTTGGGAAGCAATATGGTATCAAGATTTTCACCAGCCTGCTCAACCACCTCAACCACATCACGATACATATAATGAGTATCAATACTGTTGATACGAACAGAGATGGTCTTACCAGTACCACTCCAATCCAAATCATTAAGAGCATCGATAACATTTTTACGTGCTGGCACCTTATCATCTGGTGCTACAGCATCTTCTAAATCCAAAAATACATAATCTGCAGCGCTGTTTAAGGCCTTTTCAAACATTTTTGGACTAGATCCCGGCACTGCTAATTCACTGCGTTGTAATCTCTGTCTAACAGGTTCATAAATAATATGACTCATCAAATTTCCTTATATAGAATAATTTAAGTCTTTGTTAATAATTTCAAGTCGTATAAATATAACAACAAAAAACCATAATGAATTTAGTAATTATAAAAGCCAGTATAAATCAAGTAAACTGCAATTATTTATAATCAAAGAAATTCGATCTAAAGAAGGGGGAAAAGCGCCAAAAAATAAAACGTTAAAACCTTTTGAAATGGCGTCCCGTAGGAGATTCGAACTACCTGTTTCCAGAATGAAATCCTGGCGTCCTAGGCCTCTAGACGAACGGGACAAAGTATTTTGTAAAATTACTATTTAGAGCAATGGACTGAATTCATTGAATCTAAAAAAAATGGCATCGCGTAGGGGAATCGAACCCCTCTTGCCAGGATGAAAACCTGGAGTCCTAACCGATAGACGAACGCGACAAAATCATTATTTGCTTGGTGGAGCTAGGCGGGTTCGAACCGCCGACCTCAACACTGCCAGTGTTGCGCTCTCCCAGCTGAGCTATAGCCCCAATAACTGGGTTATTTAGCAAAAACGTAAATTATAATCTGTATCTCATTTCAGTCAAGTCAAAATTGGTAAAATATTAACCTTATGGAGAGAATATATAATAGTAAAAATTACTCAATCGAAGTACTTTACCATATTGGTGCCTACGAAAATTCTATTCATTTCATTTTTGATAAAGCAACAAAACAGTGTGCAATCGTAGACCCTGCCTGGGAACCAGATCTTTTTCTGAAAAAGATTCAAGACAAAGACTATACACTTACCGACATCTGGATAACTCATTGGCATGGCGACCATACCAACGCTGTCGATGAAGTTGCCAACAAAACAGGTGCAAAAATTACTGCTGGTGTTAATGAAATACCCTACCTAAACATTCAAAACAAAGTTCATACGGTTTCTGATGGAGATACCATAAAACTCGGTGAAGTCGAGATACAAATTATTGAAACACCAGGACATACTGCCGGTGGTATTTGTTATCTTTTGGATGAACACCTTATCGCTGGCGATACTTTATTTGTCTATGGTGTCGGTATCTGCAGTCTAGCTGGTTCTAACCCAGTTAAATTGTTTCATTCACTGAATAAATTAAAAACTCAGGTTCCTGATGATATTCATCTTTTGTGTGGACACAACTATGGATCAGAGATTACCACAACACTTGCTGAGCAGAAAAGAGCCAATCCATTTTTGTTGATTGAGGACGAAGAAACATTTGTCCGTTATCGCATGCATGTGCATGATTCTACTCGCACTTATCCAATGTCGCCAATGACGCTTGAAGAGGTAAACGCCTTGCTATGATAGGTATTTATGGAGGCTCTTTCGATCCTGTTCATTTGGGACATCTTAAAACAGCAACATCACTCAAAACGGAACTGAAGCTTGATCACCTGTTTTTGTTGCCATGCTGCGAACCTGTCCACAAAGATGGTCTGCAATACTCGACCAACGACCGCCTTAAAATGCTAAATCTTGCGTTAGAAAATTTTTCTAGTCTTGAGATCGATTCTCGTGAAATCCATCGTGGCGGAGGTTCGTATATGATTGATACACTTCACGAATTAAAACAAATTTATAGAGATGTGCCAATCTGTTTAATTATCGGGATGGATAGCTATCTGAAAATTAAAACCTGGAAAGAATGGCAAGAATATTCCAAACTGGTCCATCTCGTTGTACTTAAAAGACACGGGTTTGATTTGACCGATAGCTCTCTAGATTCCTTCCATACCATCAAAGAGGCAAGTCAGCTTAAATTTGAGCTAAATGGCTTATTGTATTTTTCCAACTGCCGCAAGATAAACATATCATCAAGCGATATTCGAACTAGAATTGCCGCCAAGCAAAATCTTGACGATTTGTTACCTCAATCCGTTATTAGTTACCTGGGATTACATGAATCTTGACGAGCAAGTAAAAGTTGTCGTCGATGTAATCGATGAACTCAAAGGAGAGGAAGTTGTCACCCTTAATGTCTTAGAGCAAAGCGTTGATATGGAGGCCATTATAATTGCTACAGGAAGATCAATCCAGCACGTAAGGGGTATCGCTAACAACATTAAAATTGAGGCCAAAAGGCTTAATATGATGATATTAGGCATTGAGGGTACAGAATTTAATGAATGGGTTCTGATAGACCTTGGCGAAGTGATAGTTCATATCATGACTGAAAAAACAAGAGCATTCTATAAGTTGGAGAAACTATGGTCAGTCGAGGAAGATGAGAATTAACCTTATCGCCATCGGTAAAAAAATGCCAGATTGGCTAAATTCTGGTATTCGTCATTACCAAAAACAACTACCCAGTAACTATAATTTCACCCTCACCAGCCTGGAGGCCCAGAATCGTAAAACAAACAACATCGATAAAATAAAAACTCTTGAAGGCAATATGCTTCTTGAAGCAGCCAAAGGGTCGACAACACTGATTGCCTTCGATGAGCTAGGCAAACAACAATCCAGTCGAATGATTGCTAATTCAATAGAAACCTGGCAACTTAATGGTGATAATGTTGCACTTCTTATTGGAGGTGCTGACGGCTTGTCATCGGAACTGAAACAACAATGCCATTACATTTGGGGACTCTCTAACCTGACCTTGACCCATGCTATTACAAGACTGTTAGTTATAGAACAACTCTATCGCGCCCACACGTTAATAACCAATCACCCTTACCATCGAGAGTAGTAAAAGTTATTAAAGAATGCTTTGAACGTTCTCTGGTGGCCTTCCAATCACTACACCATTGGTTGTCCTTACAATCGGACGTTCAATTAAAATTGGATGGTTCAGCATCGCCTCTATCAACTCATCTTCGGTTAAAGACTTATTCGATAACTGCAAATCTTTGTATGCCGACTCCCCTTTTCTCATCAAATCGCGTGCACCAATCCCTAAATCTTGCAAAATTGATCTAAGTTCTGATGCACTTGGGGGATTTTGGAGGTAGTTAACAACTTCAAACTCTACATTGTTTTGCTCTAAAATGGCCAGTGTTGCTCTAGATTTAGAGCAGCGTGTATTGTGATAAATCTTAGCTATCATTGATCTAATTCATGAAAAAAATTTTCATTATACTCTCTCTTGTTATACCTTTTCATACAAGCCAAGCCTTAAGTGTTGGTGAAATACTTGATTGGGTAAAGCCTCTATGGCCTTGGCAAGACAGTGAGCCCACTCTAGTATTTGAACTGACCGATACAGCAGGAAATGTCTATACTCAAGAAAATACTCGTGGCAAATACTTAGTAGTCAATTATTGGGCAACTTGGTGTGCGCCTTGTTTAAAAGAAATTCCGGTATTTGTAGAATTCTATAATCAGCATAAAGATCAAGTAGAGATATTGGGATTGGACTATGAACCTATTAACCTCAAAGCAATTAATAAATTTATTGAGCGCTTTTCTATTAATTACCCGATCATCTTATATGATCAAAAGAATGAGTCCGAATATTCAAAATTTGGAGAAATTGTAGGTATGCCTACTACGTTGATTTATAGCCCTGAAGGAGAGTTGCTACAAACCTTTATGGGTGAAATAACCGTAGACGATCTAAACAAATTTATTTCACCACTCTCTTAGACACTTCATTATGATTTCACCATCAATGGCTGATGAATTAAACGAGAAGCAGCAGCAATCGGTTGCTTTGAATGAAGATGTCAACGCTTTAATCCTAGCTGGTGCTGGTAGCGGAAAGACGCGGGTTTTAACTCATAGAATTCATTATTTAGTGTCAGCAAAGAACTTTCATGTTGACGACATACTTGCAGTTACCTTTACTAACAAAGCTGCAAATGAAATGAAAGAGCGATTGAGTGAACTACTAAGAAGACCAATTGGTAGGATGTGGGTTGGAACCTTTCATTCACTATCTCATAGACTTCTTAGAACCCACCCTGTAGAGGCAAATCTTTCACCCACATTTCAAATTCTAGACGCTCAAGATCAGTTTCGAATTGTTAAACGATTAATGAAAGAAAACGGAGTTGATGAAACAAAGTTTCCGATAAAACAGGTGCAGTGGTTTATTAACCAACAGAAAGATGAGGGAATTTTGCCCCATCAAATTAATGCAGAACACAACTATTTTGTAAAGCAGAGTGCTAAGATTTTTGATCTTTACGAAAAACACTGTCAGGCCAATGACTTGGTTGATTTTGCAGGATTACTGGTTAAAAGTTATGATCTCTTAAAAAATAATCAATCTCTTTTAGATCATTATCAAAAAAAGTTTTGTCATATTCTAGTTGATGAATTTCAAGATACAAACCTAATCCAGTATCAATGGATCAAATTACTGCATGCTCAGCACAATCATATCTTCTGTGTGGGTGATGATGATCAATCCATTTATGGCTGGAGAGGAGCAAGAATAGAAAATATACAAAAGATTGAGAATGACTTCAAACCAATTGAGATTATTAAGCTTGAGCAAAACTATCGGTCAACGGGAAACATATTAAGTGCATCGAATGCAGTAATTGCAAATAATCAAAACCGACTTGAAAAATCTCTCTGGACTAAGTCCGGAGATGGAGAGCTCATCAATGTTTTTAACGCAAGGACTGAAACAGAAGAAGCACAATATATTGTTAGTGAAGTTGAAGATCAATTTAATCAGGGAAGAAATCTAAGTGAATGCGCCATCCTTTATCGCTCGAACGCTCAGTCACGTGTTTTCGAAGAATCTCTCATTAACCGCAATATTGCTTATAGAATCTATGGTGGTTTACGTTTTTTTGAGCGCGCTGAAATCAAAGATGCAATGAGCTATGTACGTCTCATTGAAGACACATCTGATAATATCGCCTTTGAACGTATTGTTAATTTCCCGACCCGTGGAATAGGACTGACTACAGTAGAAAAAATTAGGACTTATGCAATTGAGCACCATTCCGACCTTTTTCAATCATCAATTGCCATACTTGATACTCTACCAGCACGAGCATCAAATTCCTTGAAAGCTTTTATCGATTTAATAGAATCTATAAAGGATAAGACTCAACACCTTAGTCTCAGCGAAAAGATTGACTCTATTCTGTTGCAATCAAATTTGATGAATCACTATTCAAACGATAAAACCGATAAAGCTGGTAGCAAGAAAGAAAATCTTGAAGAATTGGTCAGTGCTGCAAAACAATATAACCACGAGGAAGGTAGCGAAATCAACGAGACCCAGGGGTTCATTGCACTTGCCACTCTTGACTCGAGCGGTGATTCTAATCAAAGCAATCAAGACTGTGTCCAACTAATGACTGTACATTCTGCCAAAGGTTTGGAATTTCCTGTTGTCTTTTTGGTCGGTCTTGAGGAAGACTTGTTCCCCTCAAGACAGAGCAAAGATGAACAAAAATTGGACGAAGAAAGGCGCCTCTGTTACGTCGGCATGACTAGAGCCATGAATACACTCACACTCTCATATGCAAGCAAACGCTTTATTCATGGTCAGTCGTTCTACTCAATGCCTTCAAGATTTCTGGATGAGATACCTATAAATTATTTGAACTATATAAAAAATTCAAACAATGGCATAAGTACAAAAAGCCGTAAATACGATCCATCACAATATACAAAAATGGCTTCAACTGATAGTTCAATGTACTCAATAGGACAGGTCGTTAAACATGCTAAATTTGGATTAGGTACGGTCGTTAATTGTGAGGGAAGTGGAGATTCAATGCGCCTGCAAATTAAATTTAAAAAATTTGGAACGAAGTGGCTGATTAGCTCCTATGCCAACCTAGAGATTGTTTAGCTTTGAGACCAAGGCATACCGTCATGTCGCCAGCCATTAAGATTACCACGATGGTCGTTTTCATCCAAGTCGCCTTCAAAACCGCTAGCAACGTGTGAAACTTGAGTGAAACCTCTATTTTCAAGACACTTGAGCGCTTCATTGGAACGGAAACCGCTTCTGCAAATCAAAATAATCTCAGTATCAAGTAAATTTTCACGTCCATCAAGCTCTTGCATCACTGAATCGGAAAACGCCTCTGGATTTGGCTCCCAGTCTGGGTCATCAATCCATGGAATCAGGATTGAGTTTTCTGGATAACCAACATACTTATGTTCAGCTTTAGTTCTAACGTCAACAAACAATGCCTGCGGATTGTTTTGAAGTCTTTCTATGGCCATTTTTGGCAACAAATTTCGCTTATAACTCATTTCTTCCCTGTCGTAAAACAATAACCAATACTATTATAATTCTTTATACATCTCAGTCTGAGTAAAGAATTTAACTATTTCTTTAAAAAAAGTGCAATCGACTCAACGTGTGCTGTCTGCGGAAACATGTCCATTACTCCTGCACTATCAAGTGTAAACCCTAAATCAATTAAACGTGAAGTATCTCTTGCCAAGGTCGACGGATTACACGATACATAGACCAATCTTTCGACCTTCAATCTTGGAAGCAATTCAACAATTTCAATGGCACCACTCCTGGCCGGATCTATTAATGCTTTGTTATATTTTTTGCCTCTAAACCATTCAAATCCAGAGACGTCTTCAAACAGGTCAGCTTTATAAAAAGAGGCATTAGATATCTCGTTCTGACTGGCATTCTCTTTAGCTCTCTCGACAAGACCACTGTCACTCTCTATACCGACTACTTTTTTAACATAGCGTGAAATTGGCAATGTGAAATTACCTAGACCGCAGAAGAGATCTATGACTATGTCTTCCTTGTTTAGATCTAATAATTTTAGAGCCAGATTAATCATTTTTTGGTTAAGTTCAAAATTAACCTGGGTGAAGTCGGTAGGCAGAAATGAAATTATTATGTCATGATTAGGCAAGGAATAACTCAGTGATACAGCTTCAGTAAGAGGTTTAACGGTTTCCAAGCCACCGCTCTGAGTGTACCATGTGATCTTTAATTTTTCGCCATACTCTTGAAGGATGACCTCATCTTCACTAGTTAGAGGTTGAAGGTGTCTTAAGATCAAAATGGTGTCTAATTCGGCAATGGCAACTTCAATTTGAGGTACTTGAAACTTGACACTGAGCTTTCCAATACATTCGCCCAACAATTCAAGATTATCACCAAGCAAAGGATGTAGAACTTCACAACGCTCCATAACCGTAATAAAAGAGGATCTTCTCTCTCTAAAGCCGACCAGTACTTTATCTTTTTTATTGACGTAGCGAACGCCAAGTCTTGCTTTGCGCCTGTATCCCCAACTTTCAACCTGAAGAGGATCGAGCCATTCTTTCGGTAATACTTTTGCTTGACCGATAAATGCGCTTTGAAGCCAACCCTGCTTTGCATTGATTTGGTCCTGACTTGAAAGATGTTGAAAAGAGCAGCCACCACAAATACCATAAACAGCGCACTTCGCCTCAATTCTGTCTGGAGATGGTTGAAGAATCTCTACTATTTCTGCTTCTTCATACTTAGCACGGGAAAGTGAACGAGAAGCAACAACTTTTTCTCCTGGCAGTGTGCCACGCGTAAAAATAATTTTGTTGTCATGGTGTGAAATTCCCCTGCCTTCATGAGACAAAGATTCAATATTTAATTCATAAACTTTACTTTTAGCTTTTCTTCTTCTAGCCATCCAGTAATTCAACCCAATGTTTGACGGGTATTGAGCTTCCTTTTTGAAGATGCAATAAGCAACCAATGTTACTGGTGACAATCATTTCAGGATTTGAAGCCTTCAAGTTTTTTAGTTTATTCTCTTTTAGTTGATTCGATATTTCAGATTCAAAAATCGAGTAGGTACCTGCAGAACCACAGCAGATATGTGCATCCTTGACTGGTTTTCTTTCGTAACCAAATTGTGTAAGAATCGATTCAACGAGTCCACTCAATTTCTGCCCGTGTTGCAATGTACAGGGTTCGTGGTAGGAGAGGTTTGTTTCTGTTAAACGCAGTTCAGTGAGATCCTTGCCAGCTAAGTACTCCGAAATATCCTGGGTTTTCGAAGCAACAAACTTTGCCTTCTCGTAATAAGGGTCCGTTTTTTCAAACAAGGCTGGGTAATCCTTAACCATCACGCCACAACCACTGGCACTCGATATAATTACCGAGACACCTGAATTGAGTTGTGTATTCCATGAATCGATATTCCGTTTCGCTCTTTTCAAAGCATCCTTTGAGGCCGCCAGATGTAGATCAAGTGCCCCACAACACTCTCGCTGTGGGCTTTCAACAACCTTAACACTGAGTTTAGCTAAAATATTCTTAATGCTATGGTTGATATTTGGCGCTAAAGTGGGTTGAACACAACCACCAAGTAATAAGACCGTTGACTCTCCACTTTGTGGCTTTGTTGATTTTGTTGCAATAGCCGAATGTCTAAAGAAATAGCCAACTGGCCTAAACAGAAAAGGCGTTAGAAGTAGTCTGCGGACAAAGAATCGATAAACTTTCTTCAGCTTTGTGCGCTTACTTTCCATAAACTCTCGACCAATTTCAAGTAGTTGGCCATACTCTACACCCGAAGGACAGGTAGTCTCACAAGAGCGACATGTCAAGCATCTATCAAGATGTTTAAGGGATTTAGAGCTGAATTGATTGTTCTCGAGTGCCGACTTTATAAGATAAATACGCCCTCTTGGAGAATCAAGTTCGTCGCCGATTAACTGGTAGGTTGGGCATGTGGCTAAGCAAAAACCACAGTGCACACACGATTCTATAATCTGACTTGCTTTTTCATTATCAAGCTCTGAGATTGATAACTGGTTTAGTTCAACATGCATCAGACAAAGACCTCATAAGGGTCAAAGACTTTTTTTAGTTTGTTTTCTAAATTTAGACTGAGCTCTGACGCTTTATGTTTTGATGGCGGTTTTAGTTGAAATTGTTTTGCTATTCTTTGGGGTAGGATTTTTAAGCTAATCTGAGTCACTAAGGCTAAACGCCCCATAGATCCAACTAGGAGTTTGGAGACATCATATCCCGCAACATTTTTCATCACCTGACCTCCAAAATTCAGCAGCTCACCCTTGCCATTAATGATTTGAACACCAAGTACACTGTCGGAAAATTCAGGACCTGATGTTGCATATAATGAGCCAATTGTTTTTTCAAGGTTCTCGGCGAAAAAAGGTAATGCTTGCCCATAAGTAGCAAGGGTATTGTTGATTTCTTGGATTGTCGTTCCTGCTTTAAGGGTAATGACCAATTCTTCCGGAAAGTATTCGACTACCCCGGAATAAGATGACATGTTGATATACCCTTTGTCCGTATTATCTATATCGCCTGTAATTCTCAGCTCCTTACCTTCCCTGACTTGTTTCTGTAATTCTGCAATCGAGCTTATCATTAAAACCGCTCCAACTCGGGGTGAGGGAGTTCACCATGATGAACATGCATATTTCCCAACTCGGCGCAGCGGTGGAGAGTCGGCACGGCTTTGCCTGGATTAAGTAATGAGTTTGGATCAAAGGCGTTCTTGATTTGATGAAAAACATCCAGTTCAGCACTGCTATATTGATGGCACATAGCATCCAATTTTTCAATACCGACACCATGCTCCCCTGTAATCGAACCTCCCACTTCAACACAAAGCTTCAATATATCCATACCGAAAGCCTCTGTCTTCTCGAGCTCTCCAGGTCGTCCTGCGTTATACAATATGAGTGGATGAAGATTTCCATCACCTGCATGAAAAACATTAGCGACACGCAATTTATAGTGTACGGACAGCTCACTTATTTTTTCAAGAACGCTAGCTAGGTGGCGCTTAGGTATGGTTCCATCCATACAATAATAATCTGGAGATAGTCTACCTACAGAAGGGAAAGCAGCCTTACGCCCTTTCCAAAAAAGTAAACGCTCATCTTCATTCTCAGAGACTCTTGTAGTGGTCGCATTCGAAAGCAAGCTGAGAACCTTGTTCAAATCTTCATTGACCGAATCTATATCTCCATCAAGTTCGCATAGTAATAATGCTTGAGCATCTAATGGATAACCTGGGTGTGCAAAAGCTTCGGAGGCTTCTATTGCAAATTTATCCATCATCTCGAGACCAGAAGGTATGACGCCGTTCTTGATAATTTCAGCCACTGTATTGGCACAATCTCTAACACTACTAAAACCAGCCATAACGAGTCTAGCAAGTTCAGGTTTTGGAGTTAGTTTCACGGTTATCTCTGTTATCACACCTAGTAAACCCTCTGAGCCGTTCATTAATGCCAGTAAGCCAATACCTTCATCTTGTCGAGTTAATGATAACTCTTCTCCGTCAATGGTTAACATTTTGATTGCCTCTACGTTTTGAACTGTCAGACCATACTTTAGACAGTGGACACCGCCAGAGTTCTCAGCCACATTGCCTCCGATGGTGCAAGCGATTTGAGAAGATGGATCGGGTGCATAATAAAGACCAAACTCTTCAACCGCTTCTGTTATTGCTAAATTCCGAACCCCTGGTTCTACCACTGCTATTTTATTTTCCTCGTCAATCGAAATAATTTGAGTCAGTTTTGAAAGTCCTAAAACTACAGAATCTTCAAGTGGCGTTGCACCTCCTGAAAGGCCTGTTCCAGCACCTCTAGTGACAATAGGTGTATTGTTTTTTCGACAAATTTCTAATACCTTCTTAATTTGAGCAACATTGTTTGGTAAAACCACAGCAAGTGGTTCTTGCCTATAAACACTCAGACCATCACATTCAAATGGGCGAGTATTTTCTGAACCAGAGAGAACAGTATTTTTTGGTAAAGCTCGTTTTAATTGACTTAAGGTAGACATAAATTTGGACTAATAAATATTTAAAGAACTCTGGTTAGTTGAATTCAAGCAGTTATGAATATAATTGCTGACGACTAACCAAATTTCTAAGATAATACTTGCAGTTGAACACATTATAATGTGTTCCAATTTTTAATTTCTCACAAAAAAATATGAAATCATTTACTCCACCTAAAAGAACACTTATGGGGCCAGGCCCTTCAATTGTTCACCCTAGAATTTTAGAAGCCATGGCTCGGTCTACTATAGGACATTTAGACCCTGCCTTTGTTGACATGATGGATGAAGTTAAAGAAATGCTGAAGTACGCTTTCAAGACTGAAAATGCATTGACTATGCCTGTCTCTGCTCCTGGTTCAGCCGGTATGGAAACATGCTTTGTAAACCTTGTGGAACCTGGCGACAAGGTTATCGTTTGTATCAATGGTGTTTTTGGACTACGAATGAAAGAAAATGTCACTCGTCTTGGTGGTGAAGCGGTTGTTGTTGAGCACGATTGGGGTACTGCCGTTAGTCCTGAAAAACTAGAGCAAGCATTAGTTGATAATCCTGATGCTAAAATTGTTGCCTTTGTTCACGCAGAAACTTCTACTGGTGCACTTTCTGATGCTCAAACTCTCTGTCGGATTGCTAATCAATATGGCTGTATCAATATCGTTGACGCCGTAACTTCGCTGGCAGGTTCTGAATTAAGGGTTGACGATTGGGGAATAGATGCCATTTATTCGGGCTCTCAGAAGTGCTTATCTGCAATGCCCGGTTTATCGCCTATTAGTCTTAGTGAGAGAGCAATTGAAAAACTAACGAATCGAAAGACACCAGTAACAAGTTGGTTTCTAGATCTCAACTTGGTGATGGGTTATTGGGGTAAAGGCGCAAAGCGGGCATATCATCACACCGCACCAGTCAACACCTTGTACGGTCTCCATGAATCTTTGGTGATGTTAACCGAAGAAGGAATTGAAAATTCTTGGAGTCGCCATCAAAAAAACCACATACTTCTTAGGGATGGTCTTAACAAACTAGGCATTGAATACTTGGTCAACGAATCTAGTAGACTGCCCCAACTGAACAGTGTACTTATTCCTCAAGATCAAGACGATTTGGGAGTTCGCTCTTCATTGCTTGAAAACTACAACATTGATATTGGAGCTGGTCTGGGTCCACTTGAAGGCAAGATATGGAGAATTGGATTAATGGGACACACTTCAAGGAAGGATAATGTTGGACTTTTATTGTCTGCACTTAAAGATACACTATAAAAAAGTCTAACTAGTCTTTAATTTTTGCCAACAACTCCTCTTCAGTCTCAACCCTGTCAGGGTCTGGAAGACAGCAGTCTACCGGACATACTTCGACACATTGTGGAGTATCAAAATGACCGACACATTCTGTACATAGGTCACCATCAATTTCATAGATTTCCTCACCCATATAGATTGCTTCATTCGGGCATTCTGGTACACAAACATCGCAATTAATGCATTCATCTGTAATTAACAATGACATGACATCTCCAACATAAATAAACAAGTTAACACAACTATACATAAGTTGTGGTGAACCCCTATTACAGGGAACTTATTTTAACTTATGAATAGTACTATAATGATGAATTTGTGTATCATTATTGGTTTTCTTTTTAGGGTTATTATGAGAGCACTATTAATTATTTTTTCTTTATTGTTTTCTTCGCTTTCATTTGCCTCTCTCGATGATGGTATTTATGCCCACATAAAAACCAATAAAGGTGAGATCATTGTTGAATTAGCTTATGAAAAGGCTCCTCTAACTGTCATTAATTTTATAGCGCTCTCGGAAGGTAGCAAGAGAAGCAACAAGGAACCTGGAAAACCTTTTTATAATGGCATAACGTTTCACCGAGTTATCGATAATTTTATGATACAAGGAGGAGATCCACAGGGAGATGGCAGAGGTGGTCCAGGATATCAGTTTGTTGACGAGTTTAGTGACCTGAAACATGACCAGCCCGGTGTCCTGTCTATGGCCAACTCAGGACCTAATACAAATGGTTCACAATTTTTTATTACCCACGTACCAACACCTTGGCTGGACGGAAAGCATAGTGTTTTTGGTCTTGTTGCTGAAGGCATGAATGTTGTTAACTCGATTGAGCAAGGTGATATTATTGAAAGTATATCAATTGAGCGTATTGGCGATCAGGCGAACCAGTTTATTGCTAATGAAGCATCTTTCCAAGAACAAATCAATAAAATTAATGCGAAACTAAAGGCAAAACAAGAATTACGTCTAAAAGAATTTGAAAATTACGTCACCACTGCTTATCCTGGAATCAAGAAGAGTAACTTGGGTTACTTCACAACCATTAATAAATCAGGTAACGATATACAACCTATTGATGGTCAAGTTGTTTCCGTGGATGTATCATTTAAAACTGATAATGGTCAAATCTTGCGTGAAGCTGGAAGTCCAATCGAGTTCATTCTTGGAAGTGGTCAAATCATCAGCTTTATTGACAGTAACATCAGAGATATGTCAATTGATGAAAATCGAACAATAATTACTACTTATATGGATGTATTTGGTGAAAACTCTAGTGGTGACATAC
This sequence comes from uncultured Gammaproteobacteria bacterium, assembly GCA_963989885.1. GTDB lineage: Bacteria > Pseudomonadota > Gammaproteobacteria > PS1 > Pseudothioglobaceae > Pseudothioglobus. Next base: position 12,353 of record CAXDLF010000013.1, on the reverse strand, counting down.
CACAAGACTCAGTTCTGATTTTTGAACTTGAACTTCTTTCTGCAGAGGATAACTAACAATGTTTCTTGAATTAATCAGCTTTCTCTCTTCACTAGATACTGGCTTTAATGTACTTAGCTATTTAACGGTAAGAGCTGTGTTTTCAATGATGACCGCACTTTTGATTACCCTTTTACTTGGAAAATGGATTATTTCCAAGCTACAGCAATATCAAATCGGCCAGGTCATTCGTGGAGATGGCCCTGAATCACACCACAAAAAATCCGGAACACCCACTATGGGAGGATTACTTATCCTTTTCGCGTTTACCACCAGTATGATTATCTGGGGCGACTGGAGGAATCCTTATCTGTGGATAGTACTCACTACAGCTTTCATTTATAGTGCAATCGGATTTTTTGATGACTATCTAAAACTTAGAAGACAAACTCCCAAAGGACTAACCAGTAAGCAAAAACTTGTTGCTCAATCGATTGGAGCAATACTTATCGGAAGTTGGCTGATTGCTCTGGACTCTCCTACTATAGCCACTGAACTTCTAATACCGTTCCTTAAAGATGGTGTTATTGAATTAGGGGTTGTCAGCTTTTTGATATTGTGCTATTTCGTTATTGTTGGTAGCTCAAATGCCGTAAACCTCACTGATGGTTTGGATGGTTTGGCTATTATGCCTGTGATTCTCATTAGTGGTGGTTTGGCAATTTTTGCCTATATTGGTGGCAATTACAATTTTTCTGAATACCTTAATATGCCCTTTATGCCGGGCACAGGCGAGTTGTTTGTTATTTGTGCAGCACTGATAGGGTCTGGTCTTGCATTTCTATGGTTTAACAGCTATCCAGCGGAGATATTTATGGGTGATGTCGGCTCACTCTCACTGGGCGCTATTTTGGCCGTTATTGCAATTATCGTTAAACAAGAAATTTTGTTTTTCTTGATGGGTGGTGTTTTTGTCGCAGAAACTTTTTCGGTGATCCTTCAAGTTGGATACTATAGACGCACCAAGAAAAGACTTTTCCGGATGGCTCCCATACACCATCACTTTGAAGAGAAAGGTCTGCACGAATCAAAAATCATTGTACGGGCCTGGATAATTACTTTGATTCTAATTCTAATTAGCCTAGCCAGCATCAAGATTCGATAACTCAGATAGTTTGGCACTGTAAAATAATCGCCCATGAGCATAAAATCAGACAAATGGATTCGCCGAATGTCGCTTGAAAATGAGATGATTCAACCCTTTGAGCCGAACCAAATTCGCCATATTGATGATAAAAAAATTATTTCTTATGGAACCTCAAGTTACGGTTATGATGTTCGCTGCTCCACTGAATTCAAGATATTTACCAACATCAACCACAACATTGTCGACCCAAAAGACTTTGACGCTCAAAGTTTTGTCGAAATAGATGCCGATGAGTGCATTATCCCGCCCAATTCCTTTGCTTTAGCAAGAACCGTTGAGTATTTCAAAATACCTCGCTCTACACTGGTCATCTGTCTTGGAAAATCCACCTATGCGAGGTGTGGCATTATTGTCAATGTAACTCCCTTGGAGCCAGAATGGGAGGGTCATGTTACCTTAGAGTTCTCTAACACCACTCCTCTACCTGCCAAAATATATGCCAACGAGGGTGTCGCCCAGATGCTCTTTTTTGAGTCAGATGAGGATTGCGAAATTTCCTATAAAGACAGAGGCGGCAAATACCAAGGACAAACTGGCGTCACTCTACCTAAGGCTTAACTCATATGTCAGAAATTTCAAAACGTCGCACCTTTGCGATTATTTCTCACCCTGATGCTGGAAAGACAACTGTCACCGAAAAACTATTGCTTTATGGTGGTGCAATTAAAACTGCTGGAAGCGTTAAAGCAAGAAAAGCTGCCAGCCATGCTACCAGTGACTGGATGGAAATGGAAAAAGAAAGAGGTATCTCTGTCACTTCCTCCGTTATGCAGTTTCCATATAGTAATCATGTCATTAACCTTCTAGACACACCTGGTCATGAAGATTTTTCTGAAGATACCTACCGGACCCTTACGGCCGTTGACTCTGCACTTATGGTAATCGATGTCGCCAAGGGTGTTGAGCAGAGAACGATTAAGCTAATGGAGGTTTGCCGGCTTCGAGACACACCGATCCTTACTTTTATCAATAAACTCGACCGTGAGGGATGTGAACCGATTGATTTATTGGATGAGGTTGAATCGGTATTAGATATTGAATGCTCTCCTATCACTTGGCCAATTGGCATGGGCAAAGAATTCAAAGGAGTGGTTCATCTACTAGAAAACAAAGTCTATCTATTTGAAAGCGGAAAAAACACAATAATTGGCGACAATAAAATTATTGAAGGCATCGACAATCCTGAACTTGATAAAGTCCTTGGAATTGAGCTTTCTAAATCTATTAGAGAAGAGATTGAACTTATCCAAGGGACAACAAATCCTTTTCAGCTAGAGAATTTCCTTAAAGGCAGGCAGACACCTGTATTTTTTGGTTCAGCCATTAATAACTTTGGGATAAAAAACCTGCTTGACGGTTTTATTGATTATGCACCAACTCCACAAGACCGTGAAAGTGATAATCGAAAGGTCACTCCCAGTGAAGATAAACTGACTGGTTTTGTGTTTAAAATTCAAGCAAATATGGATCCAAAACATCACGACAGATTAGCATTTATGCGTATTGTGAGCGGCGAATACAAGAAAGGAATGAAAGTTCTTCAAGTCTCTACTGGAAAGCAAATAAAAATAGCTAATGCTGTTACTTTTATGTCGCAAGAAAGGAGTTCCACAGAAACCGCCTACGCAGGAGATGTGATTGGTATTCACAACCACGGCGGGATCGGAATTGGCGATACTTTTACCCAAGGTGAGAAACTCAAATTTCAGGGCATACCGAATTTTGCACCTGAACTTTTTAGACGCGCTCAACTCAAAGACCCACTCAAAGCAAAAGCGCTAAAAAAAGGCCTTGATCAGCTCTCTGAGGAAGGCGCAACGCAAGTATTTAGACCGATTTCAAATAGTTCACAAATTTTGGGAGCTGTGGGTATTTTGCAGTTCGATGTGGTCGCCCATCGACTTAAATACGAATACGGTGTTGACTGTCAATTTGAAGCAATCAGTGTGGCTACCGCAAGATGGGTTAACGGGTCAGATAGAGATCTTGAGAAACTTAAGATAAAAGCAAGCAACAATATCGCTATAGATAGTGCAGGAATGCTGTCTTACTTAGCACCCAGCATAGTTAATCTTCAACTAACCATGGAGCGCCACCCAAATTTAACCTTTAATGCTACCAGAGAACATTAAACTAGTCTTCAACCAATGGCTTAACCACTTCAGCAATATCTTTCTTGTTTAGGTAACCCACCTCTGAGCCAGTGGAATCTTTAACCACTGCACAATCTGCATTGGAACGTAATATTTCACACAAAACGTTATCAATCGAGTCTTCTTCTTTGACTATAATTTTGACTGCACCGTTTTCTGGTTTTTTATCATTCATCACTGACTTGGCATGGAGGACGTGGGAACGATTTACCTTTTTCACAAAATCTCTCACATAGTCATCCGCAGGTGTCATAAGAATATCCTGGGAGGTTCCATGTTGCACCAATTCTCCACCATTAAGAATGGCTATGCGATCACCAATCTTAAGTGCTTCATCTAAATCATGAGTAATAAAAACAATGGTTTTGTGGAGTTCTGTTTGAAGCTCTAAAAGTAGATCTTGCATATCACTTCGAATAAGCGGGTCAAGCGCACTGAATGCCTCGTCCATCATTAAGATTTCTGTGTCACAGGTTAACGCCCTTGCCAATCCAACACGCTGCTGCATGCCACCTGATAATTGGGAAGGATAGCGGTCTTCATAGCCAGTAAGGCCTACACGATCAATCCATTTTTTTGCTCTCTGTGTAGCTTCATCTCCTTTTAACCCTTGTAAATGAATTCCAAGGCAAATATTATCCATCACCGTTTTATGGGGTAACAGTGCAAAGCTCTGAAAAACCATAGCCGTTTTTTGTTGCCTAAACAATCTAAGCTTTTCCAATGGCATCTGAATAACATCCTCGCCACCAATCATTATTGAACCAGTAGTAGGTTCAATAAGTCTATTGATGTGGCGAATCAGCGTGGATTTTCCAGAACCTGAAAGACCCATAATAACTTCAATATTCTTGTTTGCAAGGTCAAGATTAATATTACTCAAACCCAATACATGCTGGTGCTCTTTAAGGAGATCATCCTTACCTATGCCGTTATCAACATACTGCAAAACGGACTTCGCCTTGGGTCCAAAAATCTTCGTCAAGTTTGAAATTTTGATTTTTATTTCTTGACTCATAATACATCTCCAGAACGATGCTTTTGAATCCGGGTGCCAAACGCCTGAGAAACCCTGTCAAATACAATTGCCAAGGCTACAATAGCTAGACCATATAGCATACCCATCGATAAATATTGATTTTGAACTGCCTGTAATACTGGCAGTCCAAGGCCTGCCACTCCAATCATCGAGGCAATAACAACCATGGCTAATGCCATCATGATAGTCTGGTTAACTCCAGCAAAGATATTGGGCAGTGCGAGCGGAATTTGCACCATAAACAATCGCTGCCTGTAGGTAGCACCAAACGCATCTGCAGCCTCCATTGCCTCCTTATCAACCAAACGTATCCCCAAATTTGTCAAGCGCACAATAGGCGGCATAGCATAGATACATACCGCAATTAATCCGGGTACCTTGCCGATTCCTAGCATCATAACAACAGGTATGAGATACACAAAAGACGGAATTGTTTGCATGATATCAAGTACAGGAGTAATCATTGATTGCGCTCTATCTGATCTTGACATCCATACTCCCAAGGGTATGCCAATCGCTAGGCATAAAATTGTTGCCGCTGAAATCATAGTAACCGTTGAGATCATTGGTTCCCACATATTAAGGAATCCAATTGCAAAGAATGCAAGCATAACACCTATAGAGACTTTGATACTTCTAGAGCCTAGCCAAGCAAGAACGCCCGCAACAGCTAAAAAAACGGGCCAAGGTGTCGCTAATAATAATTTTTCAATGATAATTAGAAAGGACAATAATGGATCAAAAAATGATTCAATATTGTTTCCAAACTGTCTTGTGAAGTCTTTAAATGCTAAGTCAACACATTTACGCGAACTCATCATCACATCGCCGGGTATTGATATCACATTATTAAAAAACAAGCTAAAGTCTGAAGTGCTTATCGAGTCACTAACTCTTGTGGATAATGAACTAAAATGTTCGGTTTGGGAAGCGGGGTCAACTGAGCGAATCGATACAATACTGGATTCTATATTATTAACTAAACCAGCTATAGTTTCGGCTAAGGCTTCAGGGTCGGTTGAGCGAATGGATTGATACTGCCTATCCAGTCTTTCAACTGTCTTATCAAGACTAGCCACTACTCTGACTTTTATATCAGCATAGTTACCTGCTTCATACTGACCAGCTAATTCGATTACTTTTGCATTGAGCTCATTTGTTTTATTAACTAAAGGCATTAATACGTTTTCAACTGTACTAACGTCACTTCTTATAGAGGCTTCTTTAACTGCCCTAGAGAGCGCTTCAGGATCGTCTACTAAAGGCATTAAGTCTGATACAACCTTATGACTGTCAGCCATGTCCTGAGCTTTTGCATGCGTTGAAATGCTTAAAGTATCTAAATTAAACACCATATCTCGAACACCAGGAAAATTCTTATATATTGATGACGAAGCGTTAACCTGCTCCCTTATTTGTGAAAGTTGTTCTACATGAAATTGCAGAGCAGAGTTTGAGGTGAGGGAATCGATATTCCCCATAAGACCACTAATTTTTTGGTTTAATAACGCTATTTGTGAGCCCATATCACTCATAAATGCATCACTGTATTGCTCCGCTTTATCAGTATAGGCCTTTGATAACTCTTCGACCTTTTCTACAAGATCCGATGCCTTTGTACTATTATTAATATAGCGAGCGTTTTCATCAATAGCTTTCAATAAAGTTTCCAGATCAGGAAATACAGAAATAACATCATTAGGGGAGCTTATCGAGTCAACTTTTTGACTCAGTTCTGAAATTGAATTTCCATAAGTCTCGAACAAAGAATTTTCATTTGAGTTATAAAGAGAAGAGAGCTCTTGGGTTTTATCTTCGAGAGTTTTGGCTAATAACTGAACTTTTTCAAGAAGCTCAGCTGAGTTATTTACTCCAGTTAAAGGGTTCTCATCACTTGTTAAATCCTTCAGCGTTTGCGCTTTGACTTGAGATCGTTCTGCAAGTTTTGTAAAGTTATCAGTAATAGTAACTAGCTGAGTGTAATCAGTAGCACTAAGGGCTTGTGATGTTAAATCATCCGCCCTTTTAACCATGGCTTGAATAAAATTCAAATCCTTATTAGCAATACGCAGCTCTGCAATTTCAGATGCAGGTGGTATGCATTCAATAATACTTTGCTGCGGTATGGGTCTAATTGCCATATTTAACTCCTATTTAAACCTATATTATCAAAGCAAGGTTAAAACTTGAACAAATCGATCAAAAACATTAAATGTATATGATGAAATTTAGATTCTCAACCAATAAAATTGCCCGCAATAATAAAATCTACGGGCAATTCATTATTTCTTACTTAATTAGCTAAAAAATATTAGCTAACCAAAGTCGCTTGAATTACAGAGAAGCTTCTACAGAGGCAGCAACGTCAGCGCTAACCCATGCCTTCCAAGTATCTCCGTGAGAAGCTAGGAATTCAGTAGCAGCATCTGCTCCTGTACCTCCAGTATCTTCCATCCATACAAGCATTGCATTCATAACCGTACCAGGGTACGTACGAGCTTCAAAGTAAGCCATAGCACCTGAAGGTCCGTTGTAGTACATGTTGTCACTCAATAGAGTGTTGACACGTGAAGGAGTCCAACTTGAAGCTTCACAACCTACATTACCTAAAGCAACACAGCCATCCCAGTTATCAGAACCAGCCCATGAACCCATGTCAATTGCCTGCATGTCATACTTACCTATAATTGATGTTGGGTTCCAGTAGTAACCGAACCAGTTTTCACCTTGCTCAGAATGTTTGGCAATTGAACCATCAAGACCAGCAGCTGAACCTGGATCAATTAAGTTCCAACCCAAAGCGTCCATACCAAATGCATCGTAAAGAGCTTGGTTTGAAAGTTGGCATCCCCAGCCTGCAGGACAGCCATGGAAAGCGCCTCTTGAAGGATCTTCTTTGTCCGGAAATAAGTCAGGACGTGCAAGAATAGCTTCAGCAGAAGTTAACTCAGGATGTGCATCAAGTGTATGAGGCAAAACCCACCAACCTTCACCAAGACCACTCATAGGGGCAGCGTTACCGATATGTAATCTACCAGCACCGACCGCACTGTCTACAAGATCCTGAAAGGCATTAGCCCAAACCTCGGGTGCAACGTCAGGTGATCCTGTTTCATTCATTGAGGTGAATGTAGGCATCGTAGCACCTGCCACAAGTTCTACTTCACAACCCATTGCCGTCAAAATAGCGTCGTCGACATGAGCCATCAATGAAGCTGAAGCCCAGTTCATGTCTGCAATAGTGATTTTGCCACAAGCAGCGTTAGCAGATGTGCTGAGTAAAAATGCAGCAGCAATAGCTCCAAACACTTTAGTGGAAAATTTAATATTCATATTTCTGTCTCCTAAAAGATTTTGTTTATATATATAAGAATTCAGAATGAGATTCATTCAATCTGAACCCAGATTATAGCAACTCAAATTTACGTATTTGTATTATTTTTATAAATTTACCGAAATTGCTAAATTCCCTCGTAATCTAAAATAGAAAATAATAATAGAAAAATATTACTTTTAATAAATCTTGCATACGATTGCAAGAAGTATAATACAAATTATGATTTAAAGCAACTTACGTTTCTACTTCTGGTTGACTGTCTGATTCAGAATCATCATCAGATTCAGCAATTTTTGCCACCGAAACCAACTCTTCATCTTCAGCGATATTGATGAGTGTCACTCCCTGAGTATTTCTTCCAATAATTGAAACGTCAGCTGCTCTTGCTCTAACTAAAGTTCCTTTATTTGAAATAAGCATCATTTCATCATCATCTGTGACTTGTATGGCGCCAACAACTTGTCCATTTCGATCAGAAGTCTTTATCGAAATAACACCGGAGCCGCCTCTTGCCTGTGTTCGATACTCATCAAGCTCCGTTCTCTTGCCGTAACCCTTTTCAGTTGCAGTTAGAATGGGGTCAGTAGATTCCGCCACAATTAAAGAAACCACTTTGTCATTGGTAGCTAATCTGATACCTCGAACTCCAATTGCAGTCCTGCCAACTGAACGGACGTCAGATTCTCTAAATCGGATTGATTTCCCTGCGGATGAGAACAATAAGATATCGTGCTTACCCGCAGTAATTTCTACACCAACCAATTTATCATCATCCCTCAGCTCAATAGCAATGATGCCACCCTTTCTAGGTCGAGAGAAGTTGCTTAGTGAGGTTTTTTTACATGTACCGCTACTGGTCACCATAAATACAAACTCATCTTCACTAAACTCTTTGACCGGCAAGATTGCATTAATCGATTCATCTTTCTCTAGCGGTAGTAGGTTAATAATTGGCTTACCTCTTGATATGCGAGACGCCATAGGAAGTTCATAGACCTTTAACCAATGAACCTTGCCGCTCGAAGAAAAACAAAGAACTGTATCATGTGAGTTTGCTATAAAGAGTTGGTCTACAAAATCCTCATCTTTCATTTTTGTAGCAGCTTTACCTTTACCACCCCGACGTTGGGCATGATAGTCACTCAGCGACTGCGCCTTCACATAACCTCCATGAGACAAAGTAACAACACGGTCCTCTTGTGCGATTAAGTCCTCTAATGTGAGATCAATCTTGCTTTCAATGATTTCAGTCAACCTGGTTGAACCAAAATTGTCACGAATCTCAGTTAACTCCTTGCGGATAACTTGCATCAGTAAGTCAGGATTTTGAAGAATATCAAGGAGGTTTTTTATTTGTTCTAGTAGTTCATTGAATTCATTAAAAATTTTGTCTTTTTCTAGTCCAGTCAGTCTATGGAGTTTCAAATCAAGAATGGCCTGTGCCTGCTTCTCTGACAATCGGTAGTCGCCGTTCTTTTGTAGCCCCAGTCCGGGTTCCAAATCTTGAGGCTTGAATTGAGCCATATCCCTTTTACCGATAAGCTCTTTTATTACTGATCCCTTCCAAGTGTGAGAAATCAAACCTTCTTTAGCTTCAGTTGGATTGGCTGCCGCCTTGATGAGTTTAATAATGGCATCAATATTGAATAAGGCAACCGACAAACCCTCTAACAAATGGGCTCGATCCTTTGCCTTGTTAAGCTCATAGATAGAACGGCGGGTGACCACTTCTCTCCGATGGGCAATAAAGGCATCCAAAACCGCCCTAAGGTTCATCAATTTTGGCATTCCATGATCAATAGCGACCATGTTGATACCAAAAACGGTTTGCATTTCTGTCAGTTTGTAGAGATTATTAAGCATCACTTCTGGTACTTCACCTCGACGCAGCTCGATCACCATACGCATGCCATCCTTGTCCGATTCATCTCTGAGACCAGTAATGCCATCAATCTTCTTTTCCTTGACTAGCTCTGCAATCTTACCAATTAGTCTTGCCTTGTTGACTTGATAAGGCAACTCTGTAACGACAATGCTTTGTTTGTCCTCCCCTTCGACATGTGATCTCGAACGTAAATAAATCTTTCCTTTGCCTGTTTCGTAAGCCTCACGAATGCCATCGGCACCGTTGATTATTCCTGCAGTTGGAAAGTCTGGTCCAGGAAGAATATCTAAAAGTTCATCGACTGTAACTTGATCGTTGTCGATGACTTGAAGACAGGCCCCAATAACTTCGGAGAGGTTGTGGGTGGGTATATTAGTTGCCATACCAACGGCAATTCCAGAGGAACCGTTAATTAATAAATTAGGTACACGGGTTGGTAAAACAGAAGGCTCACTTTCTGAGCCATCATAGTTATCGATAAATTCAACTGTTTCTTTGTCTAAATCCCTAAGAAGCTCATGAGACAACTTAGTCATGCGAATTTCTGTGTAGCGCATCGCTGCCGCTCGGTCTCCATCTATTGAACCGAAATTACCTTGACCATCAACGAGAGTGTTGCGCATCGAGAAAGGTTGCGCCATGCGCACTATCGTATCATAAACCGCTGTATCTCCGTGAGGGTGATACTTACCAATCACATCACCAACAATTCGAGCAGATTTTTTGTAAGATTTGTTATAATCATTTCCGAGCACATCCATGGCATAAAGGACACGTCGGTGGACAGGTTTCAAACCATCCCTAACATCTGGCAAAGCCCTGCCAACAATGACGCTCATAGCGTATTCCAAATAGGAATCTCGCATTTCATCTTCAATCGTTACTACAGGGTATTTTGGTTCAAAAAGTTTTTGGGAATCGGTATCTTCAGACATACAATAAACCTGTTAAGAGAACTAGGTTTAATTGTACCCTAGATGCGCCAAAAACATACCAAAAAATTAGCTATTTTGAGCAAACAAAAGGTAAAGAAATTGTTTTAATTGTTGCGAATTTTGACCGACTTCGCAAGAGCACGCAAAAGCTCTTCGGTGTCATTCCATCCAATACAGCCGTCAGTAATACTGACCCCGTATTTTAATGAGGCTAGTGGTCCCACCTTTTGATTGCCTTCATTAAGATGGGATTCAATCATGACACCAAAGATTGACTCCGAACCGTTCTCAATTTGAGAGGCGACATCAGCACCAACATTAAGTTGATTTTTAAATTTTTTTTCGGAGTTTGCATGAGAAAAATCTATCATTACTTTTGAGACCAATCCCTTGCTCTTTAATCTCTCACAGGTGTTTTCAACTTGCTCTTTAGAGTAGTTGGTCCCGTCTCTCCCTCCCCTAAGAATAATATGAGCCGTTTCATTACCTAAGGAGTTAAAGTGACTAATGCCACCGTCCTTATTGACTGACAGAAGATGATGGGGGCTATTGGCTGAATAAATGGCATCAATTGCAATGTCTAACGAACCACTGGTACCATTTTTAAACCCCACAGGACAAGATAGAGCTGAAGCCAACTCTCTGTGAGATTGACTTTCTGTGGTTCTGGCACCTATGGCACCCCAAGAAATCAAATCAGAAAGATATTGAGGAGTAAGAACATCTAGATATTCAACACCGACTGGCATCCCTATCTCACCTAGGTCTGAAAGTAATTTTCTAGCTTTAGCAAGACCCTTGTCAATATCAAAACTCTCATCCAGATAAGGGTCATTAATTAGACCTTTCCAGCCAACAGTTGTTCGAGGTTTTTCAAAATAAACGCGCATCACAATAAAAAGGTCCTTATCCAACTCTTCTTTTAATTGCAAAAGCTTACTGGCATATTCTATTGCAGCCTTGGTATCATGAATCGAGCAAGGTCCGACAAGCACCATAAGGCGCTTGTCCTCTCCATAAAGTATGTCTTTTATAACCTGTCTAGCACTGAAAACACCCTTTGAAGCCTTCGCGGATTGCGGAAATTTTTTTATTAGTGTGTTTGGTGACACCATCGGTGCGCTCGATATTATTCGAACGTTGTCAGTATTGTATTTCATGGACATTATTTTAGATTTGTAATCATTGCATACGCAGAATGATTATGAATCGATTCAAAATTTTCTGACTCAAGACGATAGTAATCAATTTTTTCATTGTTGTTTAACTCAACAGCGATATCTCTTACTATGTCTTCAACAAAAGCAGGATTTTCATAGGCTCTCTCCGTGACAACTTTTTCGTCCTCACGTTTCAAAATGGCGTAGAGCTCACTTGAGGCTTTTTGTTCTGCTAGGTCAATCAAATCTTCTAAATGTAGGATAACCCCTTCTGCAGCTGTAGCTTCTATCGTTATGTGTGATCTTTGATTATGTGCACCGTATTTTGCAATGCTTTTTGAGCATGGACAAAGACTTGTAACGGGTACTACAACCTTAATTGATAAATTACCCTTGCCGTCAGTGATTTTACCACTCAAGGTAGCATGGTAGTCCAGCAAGCTTTCAACACCAGAGGATGGAGCGGATTTTTTACGAAAAAATGGGAAATCAACAATAATATGAGAGCCTTTTGAGTTAAGCTTGTCAGCTACCGTCTGAACCAAATCCATGAAAGTTTGCACACTAAAAGTACACTCTTTTTCGTTTAATATTTCAAAAAACCTTGACATGTGAGTACCTTTAACATTTTCTGGTAGTCTGACAGTCATTGTAAAAT
>CAXDLF010000012.1:0-30502 GCA_963989885.1 uncultured Gammaproteobacteria bacterium | reverse complement strand
CTCTTGGTGTCTCCTAGATTTGCAGTAATCGAAATCATTTTGGTGTTATTTATGATATGGAAAGCGCCTTCTTTCCCACCAGATACTTCGAAAGAAACAATACCACCAAAATCACTTTGTTGCTCTTTGGCAATTTGATGATGAGGGTGAGATGCAAGCCCAAGATAGTGCACTTTTTCTACAAAGGGCTGACTGTTCAACCAATTTGCCAATTGTCGTGCATTTTCACAATGTGCCCTCATTCTCAGGGATAGTGTTTCAAGACCCTTTAGAACAATCCAAGCATTAAAAGCACTCAAGGTTGGGCCTGTTGATCTTATAAAGCTGCTTATCTCCTCCAGTAGCTTACTACTTCCCGCAATAGCACCTGCGAGACATCGGCCCTGACCGTCCATGTATTTTGTTGCAGAGTGGATGACTATATCTGCCCCCAATGTTAATGGCTTCTGAAGGGCTGGCGTCATAATACAATTATCGACAGCTAATACGATATTATGCTTATTGGATATGGCTGAAAGAGCTCGCAAATCGACAACCTCACCCAAGGGGTTTGATGGTGTTTCAAGAATAAATAACTTTGTGTTTGACTGAATGCTGTCCCTCCAGGCGGCTAAATCAGGTAAATCAACAAATGTTACTTCGATACCAAACCTGTTGACAATGGTATTGAGGAGTACAGTAGTGGTACCAAACATTCCACGAGATGCAACGATATGATCTCCAGTTTTGGTTAGCGCCATAATGGTGGCGAAAATAGCCGACATACCGCTAGCGGTTGCAAGACATGATTCAGCATCCTCTAGGGAGGCTAATTTGTCTTGAAAAGCCTCTACAGTAGGGTTGGTGAATCTCGAATATACATTGCCCGGTTCTTCCTTGGCAAACCTTTGAGCGGCCTGCTCGGCGCTATCAAAAGTAAAGCTAGAGGTAAGAAAAATAGCGGCAGAATGCTCTTGTTCTTGACTAGTCCTATAGCCTTCACGAATTGCTTTGGTTTCAAATTTTTTATCTTTCATATGATTTTATGGTCAGTCAATCAGCTTCATTGTAGACTAATTCAGAGTTTTCATTGGTGCTATTGTTTTGTTTGAACTTGTCGGATCTAAGGGCTTCAATATTTTCCAGGTAAGAGGTATCAATATCTTGAGTTAGATATTGGCCGTCAAAACAAGAGCAATCAAAAGACGAGATCTCAGGGTTGCCTTGTTGAACAGACCAAATCAAATCCTCTAGATTTTGATAGATCAATTTATCAGCACCAATTATTCGGCAAACTTCATCGGTGGTTTTATCGTGTGCAACAAACTCATTCTTGCTGGCCATATCAATGCCGTATACATTAGGGTAGCGAACAGGGGGTGCGGCGGATGCGAAAAAGACTTTTTTTGCGCCCGCGACTCTAGCCATTTGTACGATTTCTTTGCTGGTTGTACCACGCACAATAGAGTCATCCACAAGAAGAACGTTCTTGCCTTTAAATTCGAGCTCGATTGCACTGAGTTTTTGACGTACGGATTTTTTTCTTATTTTTTGTCCTGGCATAATGAAGGTTCGAGCAATATAGCGGTTCTTGATAAATCCTTCACGATACTTAAGGTCCAATTCATTAGCCAGCTGAAGGGCAGCTGTTCTTGAGGTGTCAGGAACAGGCATAACTACATCAATTGTTTCATCTGGCCACTTTAACTTAATTTTTTCTGCCAGCCGTTCACCCATTCTGAGGCGTGATTTATAAACCGAAATTTTATCAATAATGGAATCAGGTCTTGCAAAATAAACAAATTCAAAAATACAGGGAGATAGTTCTGAGTTTTCTGCACATTGTTTCGAGTGAATGTTTCCTTTGCGATCAATTACAATAGCCTCGCCTGGTTTTACATCACGCATAATTTTGTAACCAAGGGCAGTTAAAGCAACGCTTTCAGATGCAACCATGTAACTAGTGCTTTTCGCTGTGGATTTTTCGCCCAGTATGAGAGGTCTTATTCCGTGAGGGTCCCTAAATCCAAAGATGCCATAGCCTGGGATCATCCCAATCGCTGCATAAGCTCCCTTAACACGCTGATGAAGTTTTTTTACTGCTTTAAATATATCCGTCTCGTTAATTCGGTGTTTTTGTTCTTTTGCTATTTCACTTGCCAATATGTTTAGCAGTATTTCTGAATCAGAGTTGGTATTTATATGCCTCAGATCTTGCTCAAACAGCTCTTGTGTCAATGCCTCAGTATTAGTCAAATTGCCATTATGTGCAAAAGCGATTCCGTAGGGCGAGTTTACATAAAAGGGCTGAGCTTCAGCACCTGAAGAACTTCCAGCTGTTGGGTAGCGGATATGACCAATCCCCATATCGCCTATCAATTTGGTTATATGTTTTGTTCTAAAAACATTACGTACCATACCATTACCTTTGCGCATGTAAAAGCGCCCTTTGCTGGCTGTGGTAATTCCTGCAGCGTCTTGACCACGATGCTGGATAATAGTTAGTGCATCATATATATAGACACCTACATCTTTTTTTGTAGTTGACACCATTCCAACAATACCGCACATAGTTTAATCCCCTGTTATTTCGCTTTCTATAAATTTGGCAACTGCGTCACCGGGTTCGAGTTTAACAAATAACAAATGTTCTGACAAAAAAGGTTTGATATCAATTGCCCAATTTTGGAATGTTCTTAGTGCGCCACTGGTTTCAACCCAGGCATAATTTTGGGTGACCCAGCTTAAGCTTTGCAATACAAGTACTATTATTAAGACAAAGATTCCACCTTTAAACAAACCTAAAACTGCACCAAGAAAATTATTCTTCAATCCACCAACATTGCGTGCATTAATTAACACATCAAGAGCTTGAAGAATGTTAAGAATTCTTTCAAATAGCGGCGCCATCAGGCAAGGCTTTTCAGTATCGACAGTAATATTGAGAAGTTTGGATAAAGCCAAAACAGCACTAGTAAGGGCAGCAAAAACAAATCCGAATGATACAAAAATACGGAATGAATTACTACTCACAATGGATTCCATGGTCTGGAGTTCAGCGACAGCTCCCATGTAG
The DNA here is from genome assembly GCA_963989885.1 of uncultured Gammaproteobacteria bacterium. Taxonomy (GTDB): domain Bacteria; phylum Pseudomonadota; class Gammaproteobacteria; order PS1; family Pseudothioglobaceae; genus Pseudothioglobus. The sequence goes on along the minus strand of CAXDLF010000012.1, from coordinate 27,447 downwards.
TGGTAACTAAGAATGGCGATCAGTACCGTTATTATTATCTTTGTGAATGAACGATTAAGCTCACAGGGATTTTCAACTTGTGAAGAAGCCTCCGCTGTCTTATAAAGTGCCCTCTTGACGAACCAAATACCTATAAATATCGCTCCAAACGAAAGCGCGAAGATTGACCGGCCCTCCGAAGTGCTTGGGTCGCTTAGTAGGGCGTTGGCTAAATTATCATAGTAAAGCCAGGCAAGAGCAATCGCCAGAATAACAAATAATAGGCTAATAATCTCCTTTGCAAGGCCCTGTATAAAACCTCTAATAACAAAAAAGACTAGAATGATGAGGGTGAGCCAATCTGACCAAGCCAGCACACTTATCGTGTTCCAAAAGTTGTCGAAAAAATTGCCCATGGTCTCCCTGATTGATAAGGCTAATTTTACAATAGTTTCCTAGGACGGGGCACGATCTCCATTAACTAATAATACTCAGATTTCTTTCAAGATAACACTGGCATCGGCTACCGTATAGAAGGAGCCAAAAATGACAACTCTTTGGATCTCTTCCAGCGCAAGTGTCTGTTCTATTGCGCTAGCCATATTAGCGCAAACCGTTGTCTCCTGAGAGTTGTCAAACTTGTTTTCAAGGGTGTCCATTTGTACAGAGCGTTCAGTTGAGAGTGGAACCAAAAACCAGTGTCTAATGTTTGATGAGGCCAACTTAATCATGTCATCGATATTTTTGTCTGCCAGTGCGGAAAAAATAGCCACCGTCTCCATGGGCGAGTCTGACAATGTGTTGACCAGAGTCTCAACGGCTGCAGGGTTGTGGGCAACATCAAGAATGACAGTTTTGTTAGCTACATTGAGAGTTTCAAATCGGGCAACAATTTGGGCCTGTTTGATTCCGTTTTTGATCATTTCTCTGGAAACAGGGAAATGGCCACTGATTGCTTCTATGACTTTTAAAGCAATAGCTGCATTCAGTCTTTGATGTACACCTTCTAGCCCTATTTCGCCTTCATATTGTTCCTTGACAAGCGTCAATGGCGTGCCTATCTTTTTGGCATAGGCTATTACGCTGTCTGGCGGATCCTGATCACCGCAAATGCAAGGCTTTGCAGTGCGCATAATGCCGGCCTTTTCGGTGCCGATCGATTCACGCGTGTCACCAAGGTATTCGGTATGGTCTATTGCAATATTGGTGATAACACTGACATCGCTATCGACAACATTGATCGAATCTAGACGACCTCCAAGTCCCACTTCAAGGACGGCAATATCGACATCAGCTTCAGAGAAAATAATTAATGCCGCCAAGGTTGAAAATTCAAAGTAAGTTAAAGAGATATCTTCTCTTTTTGCTTCAATCGCTTCGAAGGCATTAATAATCACTTCATCGTTGACAATCTCACCGTCGATTGTGTAACGTTCGTTGTAGTTGATGAGGTGCGGTGAAGTGCAGCAGCCCACACTATATTTTGATTCTCTATAAATACTGTCGATAAGGGCGACCGTGGAGCCTTTGCCATTTGTGCCAGCAACTGTGATGGTAAAAAATGGAACTCCATCCGGGAAAAGGCGTTGATAGACTAGTTGAACCCTTTCTAGGCCGAGAAGCATGGTTTCTTCCATCAGCTGCTCTTGCCAGCTTAGCCATTCATCAAGAGTTTTTTTGTTGTTCATGATGGGAAGCTACTATACCTAATCTCAAACTAGTCAAAAGTTATTTGTCTTCCCAGAACTCGCCTTCGATAGTTTCATTTTTGTTGTTACTCGCCTGCTCTTGCTTTCCAGTTCTGTGAATAAAAATTGCATTTCTCTGGCTAAAAAAACGTTGCGCATTTTTCTCAAGGATGTGATTAATAAAATATCTTCTGGACCAGGGCATTAGGCCTAGCAAACCCAAGCCATCTGTAATGAACCCCGGCGTTAATAGCAAAACACCTGAAACAAGAATGACGACACCCTCCAGCATCTCCAAGGCGGGCGTTTTGCCTTCAGCTATGCTCTGCTGGGCCTTTGCCATCGTTGACCAGCCCTGCTGCCTCAACAGTGTCGAGCCAATCAGTGCAGTGACAATAACGAGCAGTACAGTTGAGAGTCCGCCAATAGCCTGGCCGACAGTCACAAGGACGTAAATTTCAAGAAGAGTCATTACCACAAAAATAGGGAATAACATTCAACCTCCTTTCGAGTTAGAAAAGATAATATCCCAGACACTGTGGCCTAATTTCTGACCACGATTTTCAAATTTGGTCAACGGCCGATGCTTGGGTCTTGGAGAGTATATATGGTCACCCATGGTATTTTTAAAGTGCTGATGAGATTCCAGCGTTTCCATAATGTGCTCGGCATAGTCTTCCCAGTCGGTGGCTATATGGACGATGCCACCTGTTTTCAGCTTTTTTGCAAGAATGTCTAGAAAGCTCATTTGTATGATTCTGCGCTTGTGATGTCTCTTTTTATGCCAGGGGTCCGGGAAGAATAGTTGAAATTTTGAAAGGCCGTCGTCAGGAATATGGTTTTGAAGGACCTCAACTGCATCCTCTTTAATAATTTTCAGGTTACTGAGTCGGCGTTTGTTGGCTTCATTGATGAGCCTGCCGACGCCGGCCTCGTAGACCTCGATTCCTAGGAAGTTTTGCTGCGGTTGTTGAGTTGCCATTTCCAGCAGGCTGTCCCCATTTCCAAATCCGACCTCAAGGGTTACATCACGGGAGTTCATGAAGAGTTCCACGAAGTCGAGCTGCTTGCCTGTCAGACTGACACCGTAGTTTGGCCACAATTCATGTAGCGCAGTCGCCTGAGCTTTGGACAATCTTCCAGAGCGCCTAACGAAACTTTGAATTTTGCGCAAGGACTTGGCCTCATTCATAGCTTGTAATCCATAATCAGTGGAGAGTGGTCAGAAAAACGTTCTTGTTTGTAGATTTCGCAAGCCGTTGCATGACCGGCAAGATTTGAGCTCACCACCTGGTAGTCAAGACGCCAGCCGGTATTGTTTAGCCAGGCCTGGCCTCTATTAGACCACCACGTATATTGAAATTCATCTTGATTAATTTCCCTGAAAGCGTCGATATATCCAACCTCGTCATAGAGTTTGTCCAGCCAAGCTCTCTCTTCAGGAAGGAATCCGGAGTTTTTTTGGTTCGATCGCCAGTTCTTTAAATCAATCTTCTTGTGGGCGATATTCCAGTCACCACAGAAAATGTACTGTCTGCCATCATTTTGTAACGCATGCAAATGAGGCAACAGGCGATCGCAGATAAATTCCATTTTAAAGGCCTGCCTCTCCTCCTTCGAAGAGCCGGAAGGCAAGTAAATAGAGGCCACACTTAAATCCCCAAAGTCAGCTTGAATCAGGCGGCCCTCTGAGTTGATGTCCTGCCAGGGACTATAGGTCACACGATCGGGCTTGGATTTGCAATAGAGTGCCGTTCCGCTGTAGCCTTTGCGTTCCGCGCTATGATAATAGGTGTACATTCCCGAAGGATAGAAGCGCTCATCAAGCTGGTCTTCCTGGGCCTTGATTTCTTGCAAACAGACAACATCCGCGTTTTGTTTTTCCAGCCAGCTGAAAAAACCTTTTCGTTCAGCCGCGCGAATCCCGTTGACATTAATGGTTATAATTCTCATTGCGATTATTTTAATAGTTTAGGAATATTTGATGGAACAGTATCAAAACGATTTTGTAGACTTCATGTTGGAAATCGGAGCCCTCAAATTTGGAGAATTTACACTCAAATCCGGTCGCGTGAGTCCTTATTTTTTTGATGCAGGTCAATTTAATCAGGGCAACCACCTATCCCGCCTCGGGCAATTTTACGCTCAAGCGATTGACGCCAGCGGCATCAAATTTGATGTTCTATTTGGGCCCGCCTATAAAGGAATTCCTCTCGCAGCTGCAGCAGCTATTGCACTCAATGACAGTTTCAACAGAAATGTTCCCTATAGCTTTAATCGAAAAGAAGCCAAGGACCATGGCGAGGGTGGAGACATTGTCGGTCATTCGCTAGAGGGAGACGTTCTCATCATAGACGATGTCATAACCGCAGGAACAGCTATCAGAGAGGCAAAAAACATTATCGAAGCCAATGGCGCTAGAACGAAAGGTGTGGTTGTTGCATTGGACCGACAGGAGAAGGGCAAAGGCGAACTCTCAGCCATCCAAGAGGTGGAAAAAAATTTTGGTATTGCCGTTGTGAGCATCATTGACTTGTCCCATATCGTTGACTACCTGAAAGACAACGATGATAAAAAGATTATCAACGGGATTGAGAGTTACCGTTCCCACTATGGTATTTCCTAATCAAATCGATTAGTTCGCTTCTGTATGCGGTTCTACGATAAGTGTCGAAGAGTCCGTATCAATGATTCGAACTTTTTGTCCGACACTCATTTCACAACCCTTCGCAAACCACAAAGACTCACCCAGCCTAACTTTGACAATGCCGTTTTCAATTGAGACGACTGTGCATTCCTTGCCAATGTGGTCCTTGGCGTTAAGGTTTAGTTCGTCGTCAACCGTTTTAACCGGAAAGTATTTTTTCGCTAAGAATGTGGAAACCGCTGAGAGAAATATAAAACTGAGAACCTGTAATCCCGCGGAAACTTCTGGGTACAAATAGAACACGATACTGATGGTGATAGCAGAGGCACCAATCCAGAGCAGGAACATTGACCACAAGAAAAGTTCAACGATGACGAGCCCGAGCCCGAATACAAGCCAATGCAAATAGTTTAGGTTTTCCAATAACATTTCCATGAAGGTGATTTTATATTCTTTATGGGAGAGTAATAAAATTTTCATTGCGGTTCGTCTAAAAAATATTTATTTTTTTTTCAATTTAGGTCATAATGCATTTACTGCTGGGGTCTTTATGGAAAATGGAAAACCTACAAAAAATGCAAAACTAGTTGAAAAGTTTCAAAAGGACGGCTTTCTCGTTCTTGAAAATGCGTTAACTGATTCTCAATTGTCGGCACTCAATAGTGACTTGTCAATGTGGATTGAAGAGAGCAGAGGAAATGTAAAGTCTTACGGAAAAATCATGGATGGAAGGCCTCGTTTTGACTTGCAACTAGATACCCATTCATTCGATAAGCCTGCACTGAGAAGAATAACCTCACCTGCCGAAATTTCACAGGCATGTCTCGATGTGGTCAAGGACAATCAAGCCTTGGACCTTGTTAGTGAAATTTTTGGTCCAAATATCAAGCACTGGACAAACAAAATCAACCTTAAGCTTCCGGGTTCGGGCACGGAGGTGAAGTTCCATCAGGATTTCCCCTATGAACCTCATTCAAATGAAGACATCATGACAGTTTTATTTTTCCTTGATGACGTCACGCTTGAAAACGGACCCTTGGAGGTTATTGCGGGTTCACACAACGGTCCGCTTTATTCGCTATGGCATGACGGCATTTTTACTGGCGCCGTTTCAGCAGAAGTTGAAGCCGAATGCAAAACAAAGTCTATTAGCTGTGTAGGCAAGGCAGGTTCAGCATGTTTGATGCATTCCAAATTAATGCATGGCTCCAAATCAAATAAAACTCAATCCGCACGCTCTCTGTTTATTGTTTCTTATACAGCGGAAGACGCAGTCAGTCTCACTGAAAACCCACTTCCAAGTGAATTAGATGGCATGATTGTTCGAGGCAAGAAAACGGGCATCGTTCGTTCCACCAGCTATAGTGTCGAATTGCCAGAGTATCCCCAAGAGGTATCGTTCTTCGACCAACAATCCAAAATGAAAGATATTTGATTATCATTCGAAATTTTTAGGATATTGTTATGCCACAGAAAAAAGAGCTCATAAAAAAACTCTCCATTGCTGATGATGAGCTAGTCATTGATTGGTATGACGGCAACGAGAGTCGACTATATGGCCACTGGTTGCGAGATCATTGCCAAATGCCAACATCTATAGATGCCAACAATGGACAACGCCTGTTCAGTGTCGTCGATATACCTAAAGAGAACTACATCGAAAAAGCCTATAAGGATGAAGAAGGAAATATCCTTGTGCGTTTCCAGCCAGAGAACCATTTGTCTGTTTTTTCGCAGAGCTGGTTAAGAAAGAATTGTTACGACCTTAATCTTCACTTCGATGACAGAAGTGAAAAACAAAAATATTTATGGCAAAGTGACAGTTTCAAGGCTGGTATACCGTTTATTAATTACGAGTCCATGTGTAATAACGAGAGTAGTAAGCGGGATGCACTGCGTTTGGTCAGAGATGTCGGTTTTTTTGTTCTTGAAGATGTTCCAACTACCGAAGGCCAAGTTTTAAAAGTTATTAGCGAGTTGGGCTACACTCGAGAGACAAATTATGGCGCCATCTTTGAAGTAAGGACTGAAGTCAATCCCAATAACCTTGCCTATACCAATATGGGACTCGGATCTCATACCGACAATCCTTACAGAGACCCGGTTCCAACAGTGCAGCTCTTGCATTGCCTTGAAAGCTCCACAGAGGGTGGAGATTCGGTACTGGTGGATGGCTTTAAAGCTGCCACTATCCTACGACAAGAAAGTAAAGCGGATTTTGATGTCTTAACCGGAACGTGGATTAATTTTCGCTTTTCAGATGTATCAACCGACCTACGCTCTAGAGTTCCAATGATAGAGCTAAACGACAACAATGAAATTGTCAAAGTGAGATACAACAATCGTTCAATCGACACAATAAAATTGCCTGCAAGCAAAATGCGGCATTTTTACAAAGCCTATCGACATTGGAGTGAAATTATTGAAAGAGACGATTTGAAAATTACATTTAAGCTTTCAGAGGGCGATTTAATGCTGCTTGACAACACACGCATAATGCATGCAAGAACAGCCTTCTCTAAAAAGGGCAAGCGCCATTTACAGGGCGCCTATACGGACCTGGACGGTCTTTACAGTCTGCTCAATGTTTTGGAGAATCGACAACAAAATGGATAGGATTGGTATTGACGGTATTGTCAACCATCTCGAAGATGTGTTTAGGCGTCGTGGTGCTGAATCATACTTGGGCGAGCAGGTCACCATGGCCCAGCATATGCTTCAAACCGCACAATGTGCGGAACAAGCTGGAGCCGATAATAGTCAAATTGTAGCTGCCTTGCTGCACGATATCGGCCATTACAAAAACGAAATCCCTGAAACATCTTTAGCAAAGGGTGTTGACAATTTTCATGAAGAGGCGGGAGCTAATTTTCTAGAGGATTTCTTTCCAACATCTGTCGTAGAACCTATTCGTCAACACGTTGCAGCAAAACGATATCTCTGTGCGGTCAATCCAGGATACTTTAAGCGGCTTTCACCAGCCTCTGTGCACTCTCTTAAGCTGCAAGGTGGGCCAATGAATATAGAAGAGGTTAAGGAATTTGAAAAAAACGACTACTTGGAGCAGTCTATACAATTGCGATATTGGGATGAAGATGGCAAAGATCCGGAAAGAAAACATCCGCCATTTTCTTACTATCGTCCGTTGATTGAGCTTCTAGTTAAACGCTGATTGTTACAATTGATTGAATCATTTTATGATTGAAGAATTAATATTCCCCTCCGGTTGTCGGCTTTTTCAACGATGGCAAGAGGGCGACCCGCGAGCCTCAGATCGATTAAAAGAAATATTTGATAAAACCATTGCTGGAGAATATGACGAGATCTTTGCGTTTAAACATAATCCAAGCTCAGTTCAGGCTTCTGCTTCGATAAATTTATTTGTATTGGCTGTTTTGACAAGGCTCTACGGTCTTAATTCCGAAGAAGCCTACAAGGGAGATGGGAAACGTTACGTTCGTGCTTCGCTTATGATTCGCAAGCTGCTCGGTCTACCAAAGCTATATCTCGAGTGGCCGGTTTATGCTTTTACCGCTGAAGCACTTGGGGCCGTCATGATGTATCCTGTCGGAGCCCCTCCTGGAACTGATCCCGGCTTGCCATTAATTAATATAGACAATTGGCAAGACTTAAAAGCGCCCGAAATGGACAGCGAAATTCCTAGGCTTTTCGATGAGATGTTAGAGTTTTATCAGGATTTAACTGGACTTGAACCTGTTTTACACCTAACGGCACCCTACAGTTTGGCGGCCGATATTTATGGGCAGTCAGAATTGGCGACAGCCCTAAATTTCGACCTTAACCATGTCAATGAACTGCTTGACCATTTGGTTGATAATGTATTAAAACCTTGGGCAGACCATTTTTTTGCGAAATTTCCAAATGGTTGGCTGGAATTGTCAGATGCTTCAGGCTCACCTTTCTTTATCGGTCCGGAAAATTGTAGAAATACAGCGATCCGCTCAATCCTTAGATTAAAGAATGAAAATTCTTGGGGCTCTCGGGTTTATGACGCCAACTATAGGGGTGACTACGTTACCCAAGCAAAGAAAACAAGCCGTTCATCAAGAAGAAGAATAACAGCTCAAAAGGACATCTCTAATGAGCTTAGTTTCTCTGAATTATTTGAGGCGAAGCAGGAAGTTTGCACTGATTACGTTATGCGTCTTCATGACGACAGAATGCCACTTAAGCTATATCAAGAACAAGCTATTAAGCGCAATCTTCCAATATTTATAGGCATCGGAGCGTCCCAAATTGATCGAAATTCCATCACAGATATAAGTGCCGCCAAAGAAGAAATAAAACTGCTTTCATCGGAGTACGTAGAATCCATAAAAAAAGTTGCCCAAACGATTAAAAAAAATGGCTACAAGTTACGTAAACCGCCATGGCCGGGAACAATTTACTTCGAGGATGTTAGTGCTAATAGTAGCATGGAAATAATTGAGATCATTGTTAATACTGTGCTGAGCCAGGGTTCACTTAAACTATAAGATCAAGTCTCCATATACAACAAACCTTGAGGTATATATAATATGCCAGAGTGTTATTTAGTGAATGCAGCAAAAAATATTAGGTAATTTTATACAATAAGGAACTCAGTCAATCAATGAGTAATAATAGGTTATTAATAATTAACGGCCCTGGGCTGTCAGATTTAAGTAATTACAATGAGACAGCTCATGATGGTCTAACATTAGCTGCTGTCCAAAAAAAATGTGCACAAGCTTGCGAGAGTTATGGCCTTGAAATGGATTTTCGCCAAAATGATGATGAAGCTGAGTTATTGAGTGGTTTGATCGAAGACATTAATAATTTTGATGCTTTCATCATTAACCCTGCTGGACGTTCACAAACATCGTCTGTGGATCTTGAGATCTACAGCTCAGTAATTAATGAAATTGGCTCACAAGACAAGCCAGTTGTCGAAGTTCGTATAGAAAATATTTTTAAGGAAGGCAATAATAAGCCTTTGCATGGCCCAGAAGGTAGGCTCGGCTTTGTCGGTGGATTTGGCATGTATAGTTATGTACTGGCTATTCAGTCAATCGATAAAAAACTACGCAATAAATAGATGAATATTTACGTAATTAATGGTCCTAACATAAATCTCTTGGGCACTCGTGAGCCAGAAATTTATGGTAATGAAACCTTAGAAACTATTGCTGAGAATTGCCAGAAGCAAGCCTCCAAAGCTGGGCATGTTGTTCAATTTATGCAATCCAATTATGAAGGTAAGTTAGTTGAATATATTCAAGACGCCATTAAAAATGCAATTGATGTTATTATCATCAATGCTGCTGCATATACACATACATCAATTGCAATACATGATGCCTTAAAGAGCTACTCTGGGTTCAAAATTGAGCTTCATATTTCAAACCCTCACATAAGGGAGTCTTTTAGGCATGAGACCTTTGTGGCACCTGCGGCAGATGCAGTGGTTGCTGGTCTTGGTGCAGATGGTTATGGTCACGTTATCGGATTATTGACGGATCTACAAAAGCACTATATGCAAAAAAAATAACCCCTCAATATGTTCAGAGAAATTATCTCGTATTCGCAAATAAATCTCTACGCATCATGTGGATGTGGTCTGTATGCACGCCACAGCAACCACCGATAAAATTTATACCACGCTTTTTCCACTTTGAAGAATATGCGCAATATTCCTTTGCTGAAATTACGTTATCGAATGTCCAATCGCCGTCTATCGATGTTCCAGAATGTGCATAGACGCCGATATGACCATTCCACTCATTCTGAAGAATATCCAAGCATTGATCAACATATTCAACCTCAGTATGCATTATATTTATGACATCTGGGTTGTATGATTTCAGCTCATGAACGGTTTCTTCTAGGCTATCTCCATCTAGCAAACACATTTTTTGGGATTGGTCAGGCTCACAACTAAGTCCTACCCAAATGGGTAGTCCAGAACTTTCAGCGGCTTTCAGTGTTGTCAACATCTGTTCAATGTCAACCATCATTTCAAGCATTATTAAATCAGCACCGGCGTCTGCCATAATTTTTGCTTGTTGGGTAATCGAAGAATTTAGTTCATCCAAGGAAGGTTTGTTGCCAGTCCAGGTCCAATAGGAAATACCTCCAGCAACCAAAACATTGCCTTTATTCAAGTGCTCTCTTGCTTCGACAGCGAGTTTTACAGCGCGCTCATTCAAAGCTTCAAAGTTATGACCTTGCTCGGCATCAGACAGCGCATGCTTATTCGTTGAAAAAGTGTTACTGATTACAATCTCAGCTCCCAGATTAATGTAGTCTTCATGAACTTGTCTTAAAATTTCAGGATGACTTAGGGCAGCTGCACCGTTCCAAGCATTTTTATGTTGAGGCACTCCTCTACGTTCAACTTCCGTGCCGGTAGCACCATCTATTAAAATGCATTCTCCATCCCTGACTCTTTTCATTAAACTACTGTATCTGTTCATAAATTGCTCCTTTATGTAATTGAATCAAAGCAGAATAGGGTAAGCTTGCCGAATTGAATTGTCGATCTCACTAGTTAAATAATTTGGATGATGTTTAAGTAGCTCCTTGGCTCTGCTTTTTGCCCTACTTAAATGATCGAGTGAACCTTTTTCTTGCCACACAGTTGGCTCTTCACGATCAGCTAACTTTGGATAAAAATAGTCTCTCTCCATCGATAACATTGTTTCGGGTTGTCCTAAAAAATGCCCCGTATCTGAGACGACAGATTGAATTGATTCAAACTCTAAACTTTGTTCATTTACTTCTATGCCTCTGATCATTCGATAAACAAGTGAGAGCATTTCATCATCCATCACGAAGGCTTCAAATGAAGCACCTAGCAAGCTCGCCATCATGCCTGAAGACTCATAGATCATATTTCCTCCCGCTAGCCCACAAGCTAATGCAGTGAGTGCCTTTTCCATACCCATTTGTGCATCTGGAGATTTAGCATCACTCATACTAGAAGCGCAACCCGATGGAAGACCAAGGGAATTTGAAAGTTGAGCAGAAGCCGCATTAAGTAATGCCATTTCACCACTGCCTCCTCTAAATGCACCAGTACGCAAATCGATAGCAAGTGGCCAGTTACCAAAAATCATCGGATAGCCTGACTCAAAAATATTTGTCATAACAAGAGTAGAAAGTGTCTCAGCTAGTGTAAGTGAGAGAGATCCTGCTATTGGTCCAGGCGCCGTCGCTCCAGGCATGGCTGCAATAATGTTGTTAATTGGCATTCCGCGTTTAATACAGGCCATTGCTACCATAACCCCATCTTCACCATATTTAAGCGGCGAGATCACAGGGCTAATATGAGCTTTGCAAAATGGTTTTTCTGAAAATTTTCCTTTTCCACCTAACGCAATATCAAACATATCGATAATTGGATCTACATGCTCAGCAATATGAAAGCTCATACCTACTGGCTTTGTAGTTCCCTTTAATAGTGCGTATGCAGTATTGACATCCAGTTCAAAATTATCTTCAACATCAGTCGCAATACAGCATCGAGTAAACCAACTGACATTAGATAGTTGATCAATAAGGCGAGTGAAGTCATATAAATCAGACAAGGTTGAAGGTCGATACTCTCCAGTATCTATATCTAGAGTTTGAACTGCTGCACCACCCGTTCCAAAGTAAACCTTATCACCGCCAACTACAATATCGTGCTTAGGGTCGCGACCATAAAATGTAAACTGTTTACAAGCTGCAGAGATTACTCCTTCAACCATAGAAGCAGGATAACAAAGCCTCCCTTGTTTATTTATTTTTGCTCCATGAGCCAAGGCCTGCTTTTCAAGAACTTTCGGAACATCAGTCATTCCAATCTGTTCTAATATACGCAGAGCTTCATTATAAATTTGCTTGACTTGAGAATCTGATAGTGGCTTATATTGACCGCCAATCTGTCCCGGAGGGCACGGATTTATTTCAGGCGTTTTTGCTCTTTGTGCGTGTTTGGCAGAACGTGCAGAAGCTCGTCTAGCCACCTACAAACCTTCTTCTAGTTTTTGTTAATCTTATCATGCTAATATTCTACTATAACTACTATCGTAAGGACCTGAGTCAATAACTTTGACTGGAATCATCTCTCCCAGTAAGTTCAACATCATTTTGTCTCCGACTTCAGCTTTTTCTGAATCGACAAAGGCGTATGCTAAGTTTATGTTTAATCGGTGTCCCCATTCACCTGAGGTTATTGTGCCAACAACTTTGCTATCGACCATCAGCGAGGCTCCTCTATGGGCGGGCGCATAAGAACAATCAATACTGAGAGTAACAAGTTTCTGCCTAGGTCCTTTCTTGAGGCGCTTTTCAAGGGCAGACTTACCGATAAAATTATCTTTATCCAAGGTTACGAAACGATCAAGTCCGGTTTCAAAAGGGTCAAACTCGGTCAGTAAATCAGCCTTCCAAGAAAGAAAGCCTTTTTCCATTCGCATCGACTCCACTGCACGCAAACCAAAGAGCTTCATTCCATGAGCTTCACCCGCTTTTCTAAGCGAAAGATAAGCCGCATAGAGCGATTCATTTGGCACATGGATTTCATATGCCAGTTCTCCAGAAAAGCTGACCGACATGACGGTAGCGGCTGAGAAACCAATAAAGCATTCTCTGACACTAAGCCACGGGAAGGACTCTTTGCTCCAGTCCTCCCTGCTGCAAGCTGAGAGGACATCACGAGATTTTGGTCCGGCTAGCAGCAAGATTGTTTGATCATTGGTTAGACTTTTAATCTGTACTTTCTCGTTGTAATTAATATGTTGAGTTAACCAATCCATGTCGTGAAATTCTGATGCTGCAGCCGAACCATACCAAATCCGACTTTCACCTCGATCTGAAGCAGGGATATTGGCGATAGTTGCTTCACTTTTCACCATTCCAGAATCATTGAGAAGATATCCCAATCCAACTCGACCAGGCTTGCGATTTACAGGTTTACAAAACATTCGATCCAGAAAATCATAAGCGTCTGGGCCGGTGATCTCGAAGCGGTTGAATCCATTCACTTCACAAAGCCCGACATTATCTCGAACGTTTTTGACCTCGTCTGCAACTATGTCAAATGTCTCATCGAAATGAAATGACAGTGAAGGATGAAATTCAGCAGAAGGTTTAATATATTCAACCCTCTCCCATCCATTTACGACAGCAAACTCAGCGTTTTCAGCAGCTAAAACTGCTGTTAAAGAAGTAGTTTTAGCTGGGCGGCCTGCAGGGCGATGTTCATGTGGAAAATGGAAACGAAATTCATTCTGATAATCTTCTATGGCTTTCAATGAGGTCAATTCGGTATTGGCATGTGCCGTGAATCTGCGTGGATCGATGCACCAAGTATCATAACAAGCCTCACCATGGACGATTTGCTGGGCCAGCAGCCAGCCATGTCCACCACCTTCACCCAAACCTGCACGAAGACCGATAATACAATAAGCATTGCGTTTACCGGGAATAGGTCCCACCAATGGAGCGCCATCGATTGTGTAGGTAATTGGTCCATTAACAATACTTCGGATGCCTGTTTTTCTAAGAACAGGCATCCGAGCAAAGGCTCCTTCCAGAACATCTGTCACCCGATCTATATCGTCTGGACATAATGCATTAACAAAGCTTGGATCGATTCCATCCATTCCCCAGGTTTTACAGTTCTGTTCATAGAAACCGATCAAGAGACCATTCTTTTCCTGGCGGCAGTAATAGTCAGAAATCGGACAACGCAGTAGAGGCATCCGCTGACTTGCTTGTTTAATGGCAAAAATATCTTCGGTCAGGAAATATTGATGTTCCATGGAGGCGACTGGATGATGGACGCCCATCATAGCTCCAACCTCATTGACACGATAACCACAGGCATTAACGATGATATCGCAGTCAATATCACCTTTTTCAGTATGCACATTCCAATCTCCATTTTCATACTGTTTTAGAGCAATTACGGGTGTGTCAGTATAGACTTCTGCGCCAGCTTTACGTGCCCGCCTAATCAAAGATTGGCACAACTGGTAAGGGTCAATATCGCCGTCGAGCGGATCCCAAAGACCTCCAAGTAGATTGTCCGTTGATATCAAAGGGTGACGGCGTAGACATTCTTCAGCATCGATGATCTCAAAGTGGACATCCATGCCTCGCGCCATAGAGGCAAAATGACGATAACCCTGCATCTGCTCTTCAGTATTTGCCAAACGAATTCCACCATCCCCATGGTGATAGTTGATCGGATAATCTGGATCGTCGGACAACTCTTTGTATAGATTTATGGAATGCGTTTTCAGTCCAACCATTGTCTGATTCAAACCGAAATTTGTCACCTGAGCGGCTGAATGCCATGTGGTGCCACTAGTGAGTTCGTTGCGCTCGATTAATACAACGTCTGACCAGCCTTCCTGAGTGAGGTGGTATAAGGTGGAGCATCCCGCAATACCGCCACCAATGACAACAACTCTAGCTCTCGATTTCACGGTCAGAGATTAGCATGATGAGTTGGCTGGTTGTTTACCTTCTCCGCAAGGGTCTGTAGCATAGTATGAAGAAATAGGTGGATCAACGCCAGGATTTTCTTGTGTATAAGTACTTGCTTCTTGTTCTATCCATGATCCTCGCTTTTTAGCTGCTTCGACTTTCTTAATTCCATCTTCAGTTTGCCAGTAAGGGTCAGATTCGTTAATAGTCCAGAAGTTGGAACCCTCTGCTATTTTCCAGCCAGGTCGAATTGGTTGATCTTCAGGAATAGGAGGATCAGTATTTTCGGGAGGGACAGGTAATGGGACTGGAACCTCTTCGTATTCTGGTGGTATTTCTGGTAGTGGTTCAAAATATGGATTAATAGCAATTAATTCCTGAATTAATTCAGTTCTGTTTAGAAGATTACCATCAAGGTCATAAATCGCTACCATAGACGATCCATTTGCCTTAACCATGTGACCTAAATCATCATCTGTTAATCCATACTTTTCGAGCCAAATCTCTTCAATTATTTTGGGATTTTTTGGGCCAGGTGGATCTCCCTCAGGTGGAGGAAGTAGTATTTCTGGTGGTGGATTAATTACAATACCGCCAGCACAATTTATGGCTCTTTTATTTACTTCCTCAACCATATAAGAAGGTGGTGATGGTTTTTCCATCCAACTACAAAGGTCATTATTAGTCCAATCATCAAGATAGTCAGCATAAGACAGACCAGTTGTAACGATTGAAAATATGAGAAAGAATCTCGTTTTCATAAGAAATTTAGTAAGAATTTGAACTTAGTATAAGGCTAAAAGACAGGTATAGTCAAACTTCATCTGGGCATAATTAAATTATTTGAAAGTAATTTTTAAATCATGATTTCTATAGTCCTTCATCTAAACATTTAGCCCAGGCTTCAGCAAGAATCTCGTCGATAAAATATTCCGGATTTATTCCTTGACCAAACGAACCATAAATCTTTATAGCTTCTCTATAGGGATTACATCCAGGTGGTTCTCCATAGACAAATTCGCCCTCAGTTATGCCGCCATCACCGCTATGAACGATTTTCCCCCAGCCATGCTTCCTTCCCTTATCCCATCCCCCTTCGTAATATTCACCGTCATTTAGGGTGTGCTTGCCTTGGCCATGAAATTTGCCATTTTCCCATTCCCCTTCATATTTACTGCCATCCGTGTAAATCATAGTTCCTTTATGTTCTTTGCCGTTAAGATATTCACCCTCAAACGACTTCTTGTAAGCCCTTTCATTTTCATTATCGTAGTGTTGTATCGTTTGAACAAATGTGCCTTGTCCATGTATCTGGTCATTTTTGAACTCACCGGTGTATATTTCACCAGAGTCGTACTTTAAAACGCCTTTGCCATTAAATCGGCCAGCTTGCCATTCACCGTCATAATCCCGATATCCAAAATTAAATTCACCATAACAGTTGTCCCAAATTGTATGAAGATCTCCGTACAATACATAAACTTCTTTATCAATACGCCAGTCATTTTCCTTACTGACTCTAACCCGTCCTCCTTTCTCGACAACATTCTTTAAAATTGCTTCAGGTATCACGTAAGCATTGAAATAATCATCAAAAATTTCCTCATCTAGGCATGGTTCTAGATAGGTGATAAAATCCGTTCCTGGTATTTCAATACCTCTATCAAGAAGTTTTTTTCTGTTTTCGAATGATGAAGGGGTTAATTCTTCAGTCAATTTACCATACTCCCACTCTCCTCTATAAACCGATCCATCGGCATAATACATAATTCCCAAACCGTGTTTTTCGTTTTCAAGCCACTCGCCTATGTATGTTTCTCCGTTTGCCCACTTATAGGTTCCCTGTCCTTGTTTTTTGTCTTCAACCCAGTCGCCCGTAAATTCGTCACCTTCGGCAGTGGTGAGGGTTCCTTGTCCATGGAATTTGCCCTCGAGCCATCCACCGACATATTTTTCTCCATCCCCCCATTTATAAGTGCCTTGTCCATGGAATTTATCTTCACTCCATTCACCCGAGTATTTCGACCTATCTGCATAGACTATATTGCCTATATCATGCTTTTTGTTATTAACAAACTTGCCTTGGTATATGTATTGACCTCTTTCCAGAAGGGTGCCGTAGCAGTTTTCTCGATTGTCTGACTGGCATATAAGCTCCCGAGCAATTTTAGGCGGTTTGCCTTCAAATAAATCACGCCATTCAGGTATTCTGGATACCAGATTTCCTTTTTCCCAGAATCCCATTTTTTCAATAGATCCGCCTGGATGTCTAGCAATTCCCAAACCGTATCTGTGTTGATCGTGCCATTGACCTTCATATGTTCTCCCATCTGGCCAGGTGTAGATTCCATAAAAAAATGAACCGTCAAGAAATTCACCTTCAAACCTATGGCCTTCTGTCCATTCACTGGTGTAAATTCCATAACAATTTGTCCAGTGATCTCCTTCACAAGGAGGTAGTTCTGTTATGGCTTCTGCTTCCTTTTTTTCAGTATTGTCGCTGTCATTAAAGAAATCCATGGGTATTTCAAGTCTTATTGCCTCCTTTGCGAATGATTCAGCTGTTAATTTCTTAACCAGTTCATCATTGTAAAAAATTCCCATCTCCATGGTTCCGTCCGCCCATATGTATTGCCCTAGACCTTGGAATTTTCCCTCGAGCCATTCACCGACATATTTTTCTCCATCCCCCCAATCATAAGTTCCAAGTCCATGAAAATCACCATCAAGAAATTCCCCAAAATAGGAACTTCCATCCGACCAAACAATAGATCCTTTCCCATTCAACCTGTCATTGAGCCATTCGCCAGTAGATGTTCCCTCGTTAGTTGAGTATTCTCCAAAACAGTGAGTCCAATAATCTCCTTCACAAGGAGGCAATTCTTTTTTTGAATGATTATCTAAAGCACTAGCCGATCCTATAAAGCCAAGAAATAGTAATAAGAATAGGAGTTGTTTCTTCATACTAGAATTATAAGTCTATTTAAACCAAAGTCCAAATTCGTTTGATGTGTGAGGGATTTATGCTAATCTATGTGATAAATTATTTATTAATATGATATGCACTATAAAAGGATTCTCTATGATAAATTTAGATAAATTTGAACGCTACCCTTTGACTTTTGGTCCAACTCCAATCGAGCATCTCCCAAGACTGACAAAAGCAATCGGCGGCAAGGTGGAAATATTCGCTAAGCGAGATGATTGTAATTCAGGTTTAGCTATGGGTGGTAATAAGTTACGCAAGCTCGAATATATTGTTCCAGATGCTATTGCATCAGGAGCTGATACACTGGTTTCTATAGGTGGCGTTCAATCAAATCATACGCGTATGGTTGCAGCTACTGCAGCTAAAATTGGTATGAAATGTGTTGTTATTCAGGAAAGCTGGGTACCACATGATGATGCTGTCTATGATAGGGTTGGCAATATAATGATGACAAGATTAATGGGGGCAGACTCTCGTCTAGTTGATGAGGGTTTTGACATTGGAATTCGCAAGAGTTGGGAAGATGCAATGCAGTCAGTTCGTGACTCAGGTGGAACTCCTTATGCTATTCCTGCGGGAGCATCTGTTCATAAATATGGTGGCCTTGGATATGTTGGTTTTGCTGAAGAAGTAAGAGCACAAGAGCAAGAGATGGGCATCAAATTTGATTATATTATTGTGTGTGTTGTTACAGGCTCTACCCAGGGTGGAATGATTGTTGGGTTTGCAGCTGATAATCGCGCTGACCATGTAATAGGTATTGACGGATCTGGCACTGTAGACCAGTTACGCATTCAAGTTCGAGGCATTGTTGATCAAACCGCTAAGCTTGTAGATCTTGGTCGTGAAGTGCGTGATGATGAAATTGTCATTAATCCAGATTATTCCTATCCCGCATATGGCATACCAAGCCATGAAACCAATGAAGCTATTCGTATAGCAGCCCGCACGGAAGCAATGATTACTGATCCTGTTTATGAGGGCAAATCCATGCAAGGAATGATTGATTTAGTTAAAAAAGGTTTCTTCCCAGAAGGTTCAAATATTCTTTATGCCCATCTTGGTGGAGCGCCAGCTCTTAATGGTTACAGTTATACTTATAGGAATGGTTAAACCCAGAGTTGTGTGGTGGAGGGACAGGGATTTGAACCCTGGAAGGGTGTTAGCCCTTGCTGGTTTTCAAGACCAGTGCATTCAGCCGCTCTGCCATCCCTCCGGAAGATTGGTATGATACAGTTTTTATAAATAAAGTAAATAAATATATACAAAAAAACTACTCAATTTTGCGTATAATTTCCCTTTTTTAGAAATTTGTTGGTAGTCGTTATGGCGAAAGTATGTCAAGTTACTGGTAAGCGACCTTTGAGTGGTAATAATGTCTCGCATGCACACAATAAAACGCGTCGTCGTTTTTACCCGAATCTACATACTCATCGTTTTTGGGTAGAAAGTGAGAATCGTTTCGTGAAATTAAAACTTTCTGCGAAAGGTTTGCGTGTAATTGATAAAAAAGGCATTGATGTTGTCTTGTCAGAGATCCGTAAGCGTGGTGAAAAGGTATAAGGAGTAAGTTATGAGAGAGAAAATCAAACTAGTATCTTCAGCTGAAACAGGACACTACTACACAACTACTAAAAACAAGCGCCTTCATCCCGAGAAAATTGAGGTAAAGAAATTTGACCCAGTAGTTAGAAAGCACGTTATGTATAAGGAAGCTAAGATTAAGTAAGCTCTTTAAACTTTTATTAAAAAGCCGCTTAGAGCGGCTTTTTTTACGTCCAATTCAATTAGTTTTGGAGAATCGTTTCAAGAGGCACGTTAGCTGCCGCTTCTTGGTAATCTGCAATCTGATCAAAGTTAAGATATTGATATATTTCACCCGACATTGGTTCAATATCTCTCATTAAAGATAAATATTCTTCAATGCTAGGAATGTATCCTAGTTTTGCGGAAATTGCGGCAACCTCAGCAGAAGCTAAAAAGACATCGGCGTTGTCTCCAAGTCGGTTGGGAAAATTTCTTGTTGACGTTGAAACCACAGACGCACCTTCTTTCACTCTTTTTTGATTACCCATACACAGAGAACAACCCGGCACTTCTGTATGTTCTGTCAACTTCTCGAAGGTTTTATAAATACCTTCTGCGCGTAACTGTTTTTCATCCATACGGGTTGGTGGAACTACCCACAAAACAGTATTGAGTTCAGTCTTATCTTTAAGCAATTGTGCGGCAGCTCTAAAGTGACCAATATTTGTCATACATGAACCGATAAAGACCTCATCGATTTTTGTTTTTGCTACATCAGAGAGTAACTTAACGTCATCCGGATCATTTGGACAGGCAAGAATTGGCTCTTTGATTTCATCTAAATTGATTTCAATAATTTCAGCATATTCACAGTCTTTATCAGCTTTCAATAAGTTAGGTTGATCAAGCCATTTCTGCATATCCATGATGCGCTTGGCAATGGTTTTTTTGTCTTCATAACCAGAATCAATCATGGAGGAAAGCAAGGTAATATTTGATTGTAAATACTCTTCGATAGGCTCTTTATTGAGTTGCACAGTGCAGCCATTAGCAGATCTTTCTGCTGAGGCGTCTGCAAGTTCAAAAGCTTGTTCAACTTTAAGGTCTCCCAGACCTTCAATTTCTAAAACTCTTCCTGAGAAGATGTTTTTCTTGTTCGATTTCTCGACAGTGAGAAGCCCTTTTTGGATTGCCATATAGGGGATAGCGTTGACTAAATCCCTCAAAGTTATGCCCGGTTGCATTTTGCCAGTAAACCGAACTAAAACTGATTCAGGCATATCTAATGGCAGGACACCTATAGAAGCACCAAAAGCAACCAAACCTGAACCTGCCGGAAAACTAATTCCAATTGGAAAACGAGTATGAGAATCACCACCAGTTCCAACAGAATCTGGTAACAGCATCCGATTTAACCAGGAATGAATAATGCCGTCTCCTGGTTTCAGTGAGACGCCACCGCGTGATTGCATAAAGTCTGGTAGTGTATGTTGTAATTCAAGGTCAATCGGCTTTGGATAGGCAGCCGTATGACAAAAACTTTGCATGACAAGATCGGCAGAAAAACCTAAACAAGCCAACTCCTTGAGTTCATCGCGTGTCATCGCGCCCGTTGTATCCTGCGAACCTACTGAACTCATCCTGGGTTCACAATAAGTTCCAGGACGAACACCTGAAACGCCACAGGCTTTACCGACAATTTTTTGAGCAAGAGTAAATCCTGACGAGCTATTTTTTGGGTCTATTGGACGAAGAAAAACATCACTTACTTCTAAACCAAGCTCAGTTCTGATTTTATCTGTCAAGCCTCTGCCAATAATAAGAGGAATTCTTCCACCAGCACGAACCTCGTCAGGCATTGTGCTTGGTGTTAACTCAAAAGTTGAGATGGTTTCGCCAGAAGAATTAGTGATAATGCCCTTATATGGGTAAATCATTATTTCATCACCCATTTTTAGTTTTGAGACATCACATTCTATCGGCAAAGTGCCTGAGTCTTCTGCTGTATTAAAGAATATGGGCGCAATTTTTCCTCCAAGAACAATTCCACCAGTATTTTTATTGGGGATGTAATCAATAGACTCGCCCATGTGCCATAAAATAGAGTTAATGGCAGATTTACGTGAAGATCCAGTGCCTACAACGTCACCAACATAAGCCAATGGAAGCCCTGTTTTCTTAAGTTTTTCGATAGTCTCGAGAGGTTTGTCCATTTTTTTGACAAGCATTGCTTGGGCATGGAGTGGAATGTCTGGGCGAGACCAGGCTTCAGTTGCAGGAGAGAGATCATCAGTATTTGTTTCGCCGTCCACTCGGAAAACCAATGCATTAATTGACTCAGGAAGAGGTTCTTTTGAAGTAAACCATTCAGCCGAAGCCCATGAGTCAACAATTTTTTTAGCATAAGCATTGTGAGCAGATTTATCAAGTACACTCTGATAAGCTTCGTAAACCAGAATTGAGTGAGATAAGGCTTTAGACGCTGCTTCAGCTGTCTCATCAATATCAAGTAAATCAATTAATGAATTAATGCTGTATCCGCCAAGCATCGTTCCTAATAGAAAAGTAGCGTGTTTCTGTGAAATAGACTCGCAGTGTTGTTCACCTTTGGCAACACTAGTTAAAAAACCAGCTTTCACGTAGGCAGCTTCATCAACACCGGGGGGTATTCTATGCGTTAAAAGATCTAAAAAGAATTCGTCATCTGAACCAGAAATAAGGTGATCTACAACTGATTTCGTTTGTTTAGCGTCAAGAGGCAAGGGGGGTAAATTATTTTCTTCTCTTTCTTTGCAGTGTTTTAAATATGCCTTTTTCATTAATAAAATATGGTTATAGGTTGACATAAACTTAATACTTTAATTTTATACTTTTTACATTCAAGTCTAAAATTTATTGATTTGATCTTTCATAATATAATTTAATCCGCAATATTGTTTGCAGGCTCTCTCTTTCGATGTCTTTATTTTTACATACTTGATAGTTTTTAAAGTATGATTATTTTTTATCATAAAAGATACATAAATTATCTAAATATAATAAAATACATAAATTATCTAAAATAAAATAATAATAATTTTAATATATATTTAAAAGATACATAATAGATTGGAGAAAATAATGGATACTTGGATTATACAAGCAAAAAAATTAATGCGTAATCAGGGCGTTACGCAAAAAGACATAGCTTCGGCAATGGGAAAATCAACTCGCGGTGCAGTGGGCCATTATTTTACTGGGCGATCCCAACCGACACTCAAACAGTTAAAATCCTTAGCAAAATACTTAGGAATTACCCTTGCTGAACTTGTTGACCCAGAAAACGTTAACAGTAATCCATTCAACATTAATACTCTAGAACCCTTTTCAGCTGTTGAATTTAACACCCTGAAATCGATTTCTCCTATAGATGGTCGTTATTGCAAAAAAACAAGTGATCTTAGTAGTATTTTTAGTGAATTTGGATTAATCAAATATAGGGTTCTAATTGAAGTGAGATGGCTTCAAGCGATGTCTCTTAATTCTGAAATTACCGAAGTTCCTCCCCTTTTTGATTCGAGTGCCAGTAATTTATTAGATAGTATTGCAGCTAACTTTTCCGTTGCAGACGCTTTGCATGTGAAGAAATTCGAAAATACAACCAACCATGATGTTAAGGCAGTAGAGTATTTTCTAAAAGACAAAATTTCTATAAATCATACTTTAGCAAGTATCCGAGAGTTTGTTCATTTTGCATGTACTTCTGAAGATATTAACAATCTATCCCATGCACTTATGTTAAAAGATGGTAGAGACATACTTCTCACTCAAATGCGAGATTTAACTGAACTTATCGCAAGTTTATCGTACGAAAATGCTCTCATACCAATGCTTTCTAGAACGCATGGTCAAACTGCGTCACCAACGACACTTGGTAAAGAGATGGCTAACTACACTGATCGATTAAAGCGACAAATCAGACTCTTTGATGAAGTTAAAATAATGGGCAAGTTCAACGGTGCTGTTGGAAATTATAATGCTCATCTAAGTGCTTATCCAGATCTCAACTGGGGAAGTATTGCTAAAACTTTTGTTGAAAGCCTTGGTATAAATTATGCTTCCTATACCACTCAAATAGAGCCCCACGATTATATTGCTGAGTACTTTCATGCATTAAACCGTTTCAATACAATCTTAATTGATTTTTGTAGAGATATTTGGGGCTATATTTCTCTTGGATATTTCAAGCAGAGAACAATCGAGGGTGAGATAGGTTCTTCTACTATGCCTCATAAAGTTAATCCGATTGATTTTGAGAATGCCGAGGGTAACCTAGGCATTGCTAATGCGATAGGCGATCATCTGGCTTCGAAATTGCCTATTTCACGCTGGCAGAGGGATCTTTCTGACTCAACAGTCTTAAGAAACTTAGGTGTCGGTTGTGCACATAGCTTGATTTCCTATACTTCAATTTGCAAGGGTATTTCGAAATTAGAAACAAACGAGGAACAGATGCTATCTGATTTGAACAATTCATGGGAGGTTCTAGCAGAACCTATCCAAACAGTTATGCGTCGTTATGGTGTTGAAAATCCTTATGAAAAACTTAAATCCTTAACTCGTGGTCAGAAGATTGACGCTGAAATAATAAAAGATTTTGTAGAGTCGCTGAATATCCCTTTTCAAGCTAAAGAAGAGCTCTCAAAGCTTACACCTGTGAGCTACATCGGTGATGCAATTAAATTAGCACGAAACATCGATAACTGATATAATTTCCCGCCTTAAGAATTTAACAATATAAGGGAGCAAAAAACCCATGGTTAAGATTAGACTAGCCCGAGGTGGAGCCAAGAAAAAACCTTTTTATTCGATTGTAGCAACTGATTCTAGAAAGAGAAGAGATAGTGGTTATATTGAGCGTATTGGATACTTTAATCCTGTTGCTCGCGGACAAGAAGTAAGACTTCAACTTGAAGAAGATAGACTAGCATATTGGATTTCACAAGGTGCACAGATTTCTGATCGAGTGAAGCAATTGGCCAAAGAATATAAAGATCCTTCAATTCGTGAAAAATATCTAGCTGCTAAAACGGCAAAAAAGGCCGCAGCAGAGAAAGCTAAATTAGATGCAGAGGCAAAGGCAAAAGCTGAATTAGAGGCAACAGCAAAGGCCGAAGCAGCTGAAGAAGCACCAGCAGAGGAAACTCCAGCAGAAGCAGCAGCTGAAGAAGCACCAGCAGAGGAAACTCCAGCACAAGAGAAAGACGCTAAGTAATTAGGTGGCATTAACACCACATTTAGACGAAAAAAAGCTATTAGTCGGAAAGATTAATGGTTTTTTTGGTATTCAGGGCTGGGTAAAAATATTTTCTTACACAGAGCCCAGGAGAAATATCCTTAAATACCAGCCTTGGTACTTTATTGATAACGGAACTTATAAGGCCATTGAAATGAACACGGGTCGCGAACAGTCTAAGACTATTGTCGCGCATGTAAAAGGCATTAATAATAGAGACGAAGCACTTAAACTGATTGGAAAGGATTTATATATTAACAAAGATCAACTGCCAGAGCTCGATAATGATTCACATTATTGGCATGAATTAGACGGATTTCGAGTGATTAATAATAATGGAGTTGATTTAGGGGTAGTGGACTATTTAGTAGATACAGGTTCAAACAGTGTTCTAGTTACAAAAGGTGATAAAGAGCATTGGATTCCTTACGTCGAACCATACCTCGTTTCGGTTGATAAAGAAAATGGAGTGATTAGTGTTGATTGGGACGAAAATTTTTAAGTTTTAATGACTTAATAATAGCTCAATAGTCTACGATTGACATTTAGCTCGTATATTATAATGCACTGATACAGGCTGTTTCTTTGCTGATATTAGCCTGAATATGGATTTTCTGTAAAACATTATTTCATGAACTGGATATCAAAAATATTTCCATTTTTTTTATGGTTTAAGGATTTAAAAAATCCTAAAGTACTTAAGGCAGATACCTTGGCAGGTATTACTGTTGCTCTAGTAATCATTCCCCAATCAATGGCGTATGCTCAGTTAGCGGGTTTGGGTCCTCAGTATGGCCTATATGCATCATTCCTTCCGGTCATGATTGCTGCTCTTATGGGGTCATCAAGACAGTTATCTACAGGTCCGGTTGCAGTGGTTTCATTATTAACAGCAGCTGCTCTCGGGGAGATAGTGACCGATGCTTCAAGTTATGCCGTGTATGCAGCCTTATTAGCTCTAATTGTAGGGTTATTTCAGTTTTTGCTTGGTATTTTGAGAATGGGTTTTGTGACTAACTTTGTGTCCTATCCAGTTGTGAGTGGCTTTACAAATGCTGCGGCAATTATTATAGCTACTTCTCAACTTCCAAAGGTTTTTGGTATTAGGGTTATCAATAGCAGTGACACTGATTGGGTTTCTGCTTGTCAACCATTAACAATGATTGAAAGAATAGAACAGGTTGGGAGAGAAGGTTTACATACTATCTGTAATGCAGACCAAAATTATGAAACTATTGGCCGTTTGCTAGAAGCTGCAATGTTTTATACCCATACACCAACTATAACTATGGCTGTAATGGGAATAATTGGTATAGTATTTTTAAACCGATTCTATCCTAGAATTCCTGCGATTTTGACAGTAGTAGTTATTTCAACTGCGGTTTCATTTTTGATTGATTATGAGTCAATGGGCGGTGCAATTGTTTCCTCTGTAAATGTAGAAGGCTTATTTAGTTTCAAAACCCCTAGTTTTGATTTCAATGCGATGGGCACTCTATTTATCTATGCTATCACTATCTCTTTAATCGGTTTTATGGAAGCAATCACCGTTGCTAAATCTATGGCGGCAAAAACCAAGCAAAGACTTGATATTAACCAAGAGCTAATTGGTCAGGGCTTATCCAATATTGGCTCAAGTTTTTTTCAGGGCTATGCAGTCTCTGGTTCGTTTTCACGGACCGCAGTAAACATGACAGCTGGGGCGGTAACTGGTTTTTCTTCGGTAGTGACGGCTCTTATCGTGGGTCTAACTATTCTTTGGTTGACGCCTTTATTGTATCACCTACCTCAGGCTACCTTAGCAGCGGTGATTTTGATGGCGGTAGTGAACTTAATAAATTTTTCCCCAATCAAGCACGCCTGGAAAGTAGAAAAGCAAGATGGTATTGTTGGTCTATTAACTTTTATAATGACCCTGATTTTTGCACCACACCTTGAAAACGGTATAGCATTTGGCATTATTTTATCTCTGGGATTATTCCTTTATCGAACTACACAGCCAAAGTTCACTGAATTAGCTGTGCAAGAAGGGTCGATTCAATTTTCTCCCTTTGGAGGTGAGGATGTTGAAAGTAGTGATGTCGTGAAGCTTGTTAAATTTAGCGGATCACTATATTTTGCCAATGCCGCTTTCTTTGAAACACAGATGCTTGAAGTAATCGCTAGAAATAAAGATAAACTAAAATATATTGTTGTTGATGTTGGCGCTCTCCTTCAAATTGATGCCAGTGGCGAAGAAGTGTTATCTGAGTTGGTTCAGTCCTGCTCTGACACTGGAATACAGATACTTTTTTCGAGAACTGAAAGATTGGAGGCAGAATTGTTTCGCTCTGGATTTAAAAAGCGTTTTGGTGAAAATCGTTTTTTTAATCGCACTGCTCAAGCCCTTAAATACGTTTGGAAAGAGCTCGAAAGCGAGGAAGCGGAAGAAGATAAGGTAATCAACATCTCCTAATTTTTTTATTAGATCACTATCTTTTTAGAGGTTGTGATAATAAGCTTTTACGAAATACAAGCCCTGAGGTTCAGCTGTTGGCCCGGCTTGTTTACGATCTTTGCTTTGTAACACTGACATCATCCAATTAATTTCCTTCTCACCTCTACCTATTTTAAGAAGCGTGCCGACTATATTACGGACCATGTGATGCAGGAATGCATCGGCTTTGATTTTGATCAGTAAATTATTATCAGTCTTGATTATCTGTATGGATTCTACAGTTTTGATAGGGGATTTTGCTTGACACAATTTTCCCCTAAAAGCTGAAAAGTCATGTTCGCCAAGTAAAAAATCTGCAGCGCTTCTCATCTTTTCGATATCAAGTGTCCTAGGCTCCCATAAATTGTAGTTTGCTTTTAAGGAGGAGCGTACGGGGTGGTTATGTAT
>CAXDLF010000011.1:0-33117 GCA_963989885.1 uncultured Gammaproteobacteria bacterium | reverse complement strand
CGAGATCAGCCTCGGTCTCGTGGGCTCGGAGATGTGTATAAGAGACAGGACATAGATGAGCATTGCGCCGAAAGAGAACAATATTCCGCCTACAGCACCTTCAACAGTTTTTCCAGGGCTTACATTTGGTAGGAGCTTGTTTTTCCCAAGCGTACGACCAACAAGATAAGCGCCGCTATCTGCAGCCCAGACCAGAACCAGCAGCAACAAAACAAGCGTGCTGTCAATTTGATGCAGCGTTGTTAGTGCAACAAGCAATGGAACAAAAAAGAAAAAGCCATTAATTATTCTTGTTGCTGGGTGGCTGTACCAAGAACGAGTGTGTCTAGGGAAGTTAATAATCCAAAACGAGTTAATTAGCCACCAAAGCAAAGTGACAATTAAAACCGGCATTAACAAGAAAGACATTTGGTTTACATAGTAAGCAGTGATTGTCAGCGCTAAAACATAAAAAGATTTGGTAATCCAACGATTCATTTTAATAAGCCCGCCGTATTCCCAAGAACAAATGACAAGAACAGGCATCATCGCTATGGCAAACTCCGAGCTTTCAAACCTTAGAGTTGCTAGAATAACCAGCGGAATTAAAACGACTGCCGTTAACAGTCTCTTAATCAGCATTATTTTTCACCGTTCCTTGCGCCAAAGCGGCGCTCACGAGAATGAAAACTATTGATAGCTAAATCGAGGCTGTTAGAATCAAAATCAGGCCATAAGGTGTCGCAAAAATATAGTTCACTATAAGCAATATCCCAGAGTAAAAAATTGCTAATCCTAACCTCTCCGCTTGTTCTAATCAATAGGTCAACTCTAGGGTATTGTCCCAAGGCTGTATGAGCACCAAACACTTTATTGTTAATATTTTCAGGGCTTAAATCCCCTTTGGCCGCTTTGCTGGCAATCTTTTTGGCGGCCTCTGCAATATCCCATTGGCCTCCGTAATTAGCAGCAATCACAAGATTTAGGCCGGTATTGTTTTGAAGTTTTTGTTGTGCTTTTTCGGCAAGGTTTTGAATTTCAGGGGTGAATACAGATAGATCGCCAATAATGTCGAGCCTGATGTTGTTGTCTTTAAGTTTCTTTGTTTCATTCTTTAGCACCGTGAGAAACAATTTAAACAACAATCCAACCTCTTTTTTGGGTCGGTTCATGTTTTCACTACTAAAGGCAAACAGGGTGAGAGTGCTAACACCAATTTTGGCACAATGCTTGACAATTGTACGAACACTTTCCACGCCTTTTTGGTGTCCACTAGAGCGGGACAGGCCTTTTGATTTTGCCCAACGCCCATTGCCATCCATAATAATAGCTATATGTTTTGGAGGCGCCTTAATACTGTTTATTTGTTTATTATTGGAAGAACTCATAGAGCGCAATTATACCCACAGGACACTTAAATCCCAATGTAAAGTATCGCGGCTATTAATCGCATTCTAGGTGTAATTCACGGCTGTATAAAATACAATTTTTAGCTGAATAGCAAACCAGTTCGGCTAAGCTTTATACGGTAAAATTATCTGCCATGAGTTTAGCAAAGCGCATTATTCCATGTCTTGATGTTCGTGACGGACGTGTCGTCAAAGGCGTTAAGTTTGTTGACATTAAGGATGCTGGAGATCCGATTGAGGTCGCAAAGCGATACGATAATGAAGGGGCTGATGAGATTACTTTTCTCGACATTACGGCTTCACATGAAGGTCGCGACACAACCGCCCTTATGGTGGAAAAAATAGCTGAGCAGGTATTTATTCCGCTCACTGTCGGTGGCGGCATTCGCAAAGCCGAAGACGTGCGTGCCATGTTAAATGCTGGAGCTGACAAGGTTGCGGTTAATTCTGCTGCGATTTTGAATCCCAGTCTCATACGCGAGCTTTCTGAGCGTTTCGGTTCGCAGTGCATCGTCATTGCAATTGACGCTAAACGGGTTGTTGACAATCCTCCGAAATGGGAAATTTATACCCATGGTGGGCGCAAACCAACGGGCATCGACGCTATCGAGTGGGCGGTGAAAATGACTGAGGGGGATTATGGCGCTGGGGAAGTGTTGCTAACCTCTATGGATAGGGACGGCACAAAGGATGGATTTGATATAACGCTCACTCGGGCTATATCTGACGCCGTAGATGTTCCTGTAATAGCCTCTGGAGGTGTTGGCAACTTGTCCCATTTGTCAGAAGGGGTTCTTGAGGGCGGCGCTGACGCCGTCTTAGCGGCCAGCATTTTTCATTTTGGAGAATATACGGTAGCCGAAGCCAAGCTATCAATGCAGGAAAATGGCATTGAAGTTCGACTCTAAGGCATATTGAGTTTTGAATCTCAACAGCGTATGATTACGCACTTTTGAATCAAGGAAAGCAATGACGGCAAGAAAAGAATTTTGGGTGTTGTTGGCCATGTTTATATTGCCAATAGCTTTTGGCACGCTATTTTTCTATGCCAATCCAGGCTATTTCAGTCAAAGCACAGTTAACTATGGGGAGCTGGTTCGACCTGTAATTGTGACCGATGAGGATGATATAGAAATTGAAGGCAGCAGCTCTTTACAAGGCATATGGACCATGGTTTACGTCTCAAATCGTTGTGACGATGCTTGTGAAAAAGCAGTTGCAGATATGAAAACTATTCGTACACTTATGAACGCTGATATGCGACGCATTCAAAGAATGATTATTATCGAGGACGGCTCAACACCGAAAAGCAAAGATGAGGGCTTGATTAAGGCAAGAGTGGCTAGTGAAAAGCTTACACAGAGTCTTAAAAAATATACTGAAAATGCCATCTACTTGATTGATCCAATTGGCAACATAATGCTCTATTATGAGCCCCAAAATATCGACATCAGGCTCGTTATAAAAGACCTTAAGCGACTATTTAAATATTCCAGAATAGGTTAATGAGAACTATGCCATCAATTGCCGACTTGTTAGAACTTTGTAAACTCAAGGTAGTTTCGCTTATTATGCTAACGGCAGTTGTTGGAATGCTCTTAGCTGTGCCATACCTGCCAAACCTGTTGCTTATAATTGCCGCCTCTGTAGGCATTGCGCTTTCGTCAATGTCAGCGGCAGTTTTTAACCATATTGTCGATGAAAAAATCGATATTCAAATGTCAAGAACAAGCCGTCGTCCTTTGCCTCAAGGCAAAGTAAGCAGAAATCAGGCGCTAGTCTGGGGCTTGTTTTTGGGGTTTCTTGGGATAGGCATGTTGATTGTTTATGTTAACTCGCTGACAGCTGTTTTAACATTTCTCTCTCTTATTGGCTATGCAGTTTTTTACACCATGTATTTGAAACGAGCCACACCCCAGAACATAGTTATTGGCGGAGCTGCTGGAGCGGCGCCTCCAGTCTTGGGCTGGACTTCAGTTGCAGGATTGCAAGGCATTGAATATGCGCTATTACTTTTTTTGATAGTGTTTATTTGGACTCCCCCTCATTTTTGGGCGCTGGCGATTCATAGGCATGAAGAATATAGAAAGGCCGACGTGCCAATGCTGCCGGTCACCCATGGGCTTCAGTTTACTAGGGTGCAAATTCTTCTTTACACAGTGCTTTTGTTTATTGTCACTCTTCTGCCATATTTAACGGGCATGAGTGGAGTCATTTACTTGGTTTCTGCGGTTATGCTCGGAGTGCTTTTTTTGGGCTACGCTATTAAGATTTGTCGTGAACCTGACAATCCAAAAATAGCCTTTAAAACATTCAAATATTCAGTCAACTACCTAATGGTTTTGTTTGTTTCTCTTTTGGTTGACCATTATCTTTTGATAACTTTTGGGGCTGTCTCATAGTCATGAAAGGGGCGCTTTAAGCCTTCAAAGCGACAGCAAGGATTGGCCTAACTTAGTGTATCGATAATCTTGTCAAGCGCTTCCGCCATTGGTTGTGGTTCGTGAGGACTGGTTAACAGCGCCGTTAATTTCAAGTCGGGATTAAATAATAAAAAACTAGCTGTGTGGTCAACATCATAGTGTTCATGTGAGCCAACCTCTTCATGTTCATGACTGCTGTGGTCTGATTGAGCTAATTTTTGAGACTCAACGACTTGATGATAAACACCCAAAGATTTGCTAATAGCTTCTAGTTCCTGGTTGTGTGCTGTCAACCCAAGAAAAGACGAATTAAAGGCGCCAGCAAATTGGTCAAGCACTCCTAGGTCACGAGCTGGGTCCACCGAAACAAAAACAACTTGAAGCCTGTCCTTGTTTTTCATCATCTCAAAACTGAGGTTGATTTTTGAAAGGTCTATAGGGCATACATCTGGGCAAGAGGCGTAGCCAAAATACATAAGAACCCATTTCTCTTGAGATATATCAGACAAGCTCAATGATTCAGATTGATCGTTTATAAATTTAAGCTCTTCAGAAAAAGGTTTAGCTTCGGGATAGATTGACGCTGTAGGCGCAACTGATTTTTTAAGCTCTTCAATGTTCTCTTGTCCGCCAAAGTATAGGGCACCAGCAATGGCAAAAAGAAGCACTAGGGCCAGTGAAATAAATTGATTAATCTTTTTCATTGTGGGGCTTTTGAGTTAAGCGAGAAAACCGCAAATTATACTTTAAGCTTTTGGGTTATTAACTATTTTGTGTAACAAGCCAATCAAGCTTAATAAAAGGCCTAGGCCAACAGCATTGTGTAAAACCGCTACAAGTATGGGTAATGATAAAACAACATTCATAATGCCCAACACTACCTGCAGCACTAATAGTGAGAGTATCAGCAATAGATTATTTTTAATTCTGGGATAGTTTCTAAAATTGATAATCAAAAAGGCCAATGACAAGGTTACAACAAGAGCCCCAATTCGATGAAGCATTTGAATCGCGCTTCTGGTTTCGCTTTCAAGCACACCAAACTCATAATCTATGCCAAGCGGCCCCCAAAAAAACGCATTTTTGAAATCCAAGTTGTCCGGCCATAACTCTCCCAAACAGGTTGGAAAGTATTCCCCACAAGAGAGCGAAGCATAGTTAGAACTTGTCCATCCCCCTAAAAAGATTTGAACCAATAATAGAACAATAGAGGCGGCCAGTATTAATTTATGGCGCTTTATAATAGGCTGGTTAATTCGGTTTGGAACGTTTTGGTTTAAAAGAAGCCATAGCAGCAAAACGGTTGTCGCAAAGCCTCCCATTAAGTGCATCGAAACTATACCAGGATGGACCAACTCGGTAACTGTCCACATTCCTAGGGCGCCCTGGAATCCAACCAACAGAACCAAAAAGGCAGGAAGCTTGATTGATTGATAACGCGGCGTTTTACGAAAGGCTGCAAGGAAAAAAATTGCAATGATTAATAGCCCTAGGATCGAGGCCGCGTATCTGTGAATCATCTCTTTCCATGCCTTCGCTACATCAAGAGGCCTCTCAAACTCACTCGAGGCAACATCAGGAACAATTAGTTTGCCGTAGCATCCTGGCCAGTCAGGACAGCCAAGACCGGCATCAGCAAGACGCGTATATGCACCAAGCACCACCACTACAATGGCCAATAAAAGAGCAATGTTAAGTGTTTTTGTGTACATAAGAGAAGTTTCAAAGGTTTAGTACAGGCACATTTTAATGAAGCGAGCCCACAAAGAAAGCTATATTTTTATCTAATTCTAAAACCATAAAAAGGTAAGCAAATATTGGATTTTTTTTATATAATTATGACTGCCAATATTTCTGCTTTGATTCAAGATTCAGCGTTAATGAAAAAAGTTCAATTCACATTGAGAATAAAGGCGGATTATTGCTTGGTAAAAAAGCAATAAACAGGTATCATTTGTTTGTTTTTTTGTCTGTAATCGCTTGAAAAAGATTAAATTTGGAGAATCTATGAAACAATTGTTGACCCTGACAGGCGCAATTGCCGCATTAATGAGCTCGGGAGCTGCGATAGCAGAATACGGTCTGAACATGACAAAAGGCGTGTCCACTATAAGTGGAGATATCTATAGTCTGCATATGATGGTTTTCTGGGTATGTTTCGCTATTGGTATCGTTGTTTTTGGCGCAATGTTTTATTCAATCATCACCCACAGAAAGTCCAAGGGCGTCAAAGCGGCCCATTTTCATGACAGCACAACCGTTGAATTTATCTGGACAGGCATTCCCATTCTAATACTCATAGCAATGGCGATTCCAGCGTCTAAAGTCTTGATTGATGTTGAGGTCTTAGATAAGGCTGACATGACTGTTAAGGTTACCGGTCATCAGTGGAAGTGGCAATATGACTATCCTGAAGAGGGCATAGGGTTTATGTCCAACCTTGCTCAATCCTCTCGAGATGCTATTACGCAGGATGACAAGCCTGAAAACTATCTTTTAGAGGTTGACAAACGTTTGGTGTTGCCTGTGGATACCAGGGTGCGTTTTTTGATAACTGCAAATGATGTAATTCATGCCTGGTGGGTTCCGGATTTCGCAGTCAAGCAAGACGCCAATCCTGGCTTTATTAACGATGCATGGGTCGAGGTTACCGAAGAAGGAACTTACAGAGGGCAATGTGCTGAACTCTGCGGCAAAGACCACGGCTTCATGCCAATTGTTGTCGATGTCGTTTCTAAAGACGCTTTTGCGGCATGGGTTGCTGAGCAAAAAGCTGAGAAAGCTGCAGCCGTTGCAAGTGCGACAAAAACATGGTCAGAGGACGAACTTGTTGCAAATGGTGAGGTTATTTATAATGTCAACTGTTCGGGTTGCCATCAAAAAGATGGCTCAGGCATTCCAGGCGCCTTCCCGGCAATGACAGACTCAACTATTGCCAATGGCCCTGCTGCCGATCATTTGGACATAGTGATTAATGGCAAGGGCGGTATGCCGGCCTTCAAAATGCTGGGAGACGCTGACCTAGCCTCAGTGATTACTTATGAAAGAAGAGCCTTTGGCAACAATGGCTCCGTTGTTCAACCATCAGATGTTACGTCTGCACGTTAATTTAAGGAGATACGAATGAGCACCATTTCAGCAGTAGCAGCACACGATGATCATCATGGACCTGAAAAGGGTCTATTAAGATGGGTGAAAACAACCAACCATAAGGACATTGGTACGCTCTATCTCTGGTTTGCCTTTTTAATGTTGCTTTTAGGCGGCGCATTTGCAATGGGCATTCGTGCCGAGCTTTTACATCCCGGCTTACAATTAATGGACCCACAGTTTTTTAATCAATTAACAACGATGCACGGCCTGATTATGGTTTTTGGCGCCATTATGCCCGCTTTTGTAGGCCTTGCTAACTGGCTCATCCCGATGATGGTTGGAGCGCCCGATATGGCCTTGCCACGTTTGAACAACTGGAGCTTCTGGATTCTGCCATTCGCCGGGGCAATTTTGTTGAGCACATTTTTTATGGAGGGTGGAGCGCCAGCTTTCGGTTGGACATTTTATGCACCACTTTCAACCACTTTTGCGCCTGACTCAACTGACTTCTTTATTTTTGCAATTCACTTGTTGGGCTTCTCCTCAATCATGGGGGCGATTAATATTATTGCCACCGTCCTTAACATGAAGGCTCCAGAGATGAGGTTAATGGATATGCCATTGTTTGTATGGACCTGGCTTATTACATCTTTCTTGTTGATCGGTGCGATGCCTGTTTTGGCTGGTGCCGTAACAATGATGCTTACAGACCGTAACTTCGGTACTGCGTTTTTTGATGCAACTGGCGGTGGAGATCCGGTAATGTTCCAGCATATTTTTTGGTTCTTTGGCCATCCTGAAGTCTATATTATGATTTTGCCGGCGTTTGGTGTTATCTCACATATCCTTCCGACCTTTGCACGTAAGCCTTTGTTTGGATATACGTCAATGGTCTATGCAACCGCCTCAATTGCTTTCCTGTCCTATATTGTTTGGGCACATCACATGTTTTTAACGGGCATGCCGGTGGCAGGAGAGCTCTACTTTATGTATGCGACGATGTTGATTGCGGTGCCGACTGGTGTAAAAGTTTTTAACTGGGTGGCGACAATGTGGAAGGGTTCTATGACTTTTGAAACGCCAATGCTTTGGGCTATATCGTTCGTTATACTGTTTACAATTGGTGGATTTTCTGGATTAATGTTGGGTATCGTCCCAGCTGATATTCAGTATCACGACACCTATTTTGTGGTTGCGCATTTCCACTACGTTCTGGTAACAGGAGCGTTGTGGGGGATTATTGCTGCGGTGTTTTACTGGCTGCCAAAATGGACAGGAAGGATGTATAACGAAAGGCTTGGCAAGGTGCATTTCTGGTGGGCAATGATATCTGTCAATGTGCTGTTTTTCCCTCAACACTTTTTGGGGCTTGCAGGCATGCCGCGTCGCATTCCAGATTATGCTCTGCAATTTGCTGACTTTAACTACATCTCTTCAATTGGAGGTTTCGCTTTCGGTTTATCGTTTCTACTGTTTGCTTACATTGTTGTTGACTGTATACGTAATGGAAAGCCTGCAGATTCACGGCCCTGGTATAGCGCCAAGGGGCTTGAATGGACGCTGCCATCGCCGGCACCGTACCACAGTTTTAATTCGCCACCTGCTCGTGCGGACATTTTGGCAGAGTCGCAACACAGCTAATGGCTGATAATAAAAATAAAAAAGGTGCCATCATAACTGCTCTTATAGTTGGCGCCGTTGCAATAGGAGTATATGTAGCGACCATTATGCTTAATGGTTGATTATGGAAAGAAAAAAAATAACAAAAGGGTTTTGGATCAAACTAGTTTCGGTCCCCGTCTTGATGTTCTTTTTTGCTTTTGCACTGGTCCCGATTTATGAAGTCTTGTGCGAAATCACTGGCTTTAATGGGACGACCGGGAGGGTAGAGGCTGAACAGCAATACGAAGTGAATGAAGAGCGACTAGTTGAAGTAAGTTTTTTCGCATCAACGATGCCTGGATTTCCGGTACAGTTTGAACCCAAGGTTAGCTCAATTGAGGTTGTCCCTGGAAAGTTTTATACTGTTAGCTATGTTGCCAAGAACAACACAGACGAGACAGTGATTGGACAGGCCATACCGAGTGTTGCACCTACAGATGCAGCACTTCACTTTAAAAAATTAGAGTGTTTTTGTTTTGTTAGGCAGGAGTTCAAGCCGCATGAAGAGGTTGAAATGAACCTCCGATTTGTAATTGAGCCGGAAATGGAAGAAAGAATTAAAGACGTAAGTCTGTCATATAATTTTTTTAAGTTAGAGAGTTAAAGAGAGGAAGAAAAATGAGCAATCAAGATTATTATATCCCTCATGGCACCTACTGGCCAGTTATTGGCTCAATAGGAATATCTACAACGTTCGTTGGTTTTGCCAATCTAATGCATGATGTCAGCTGGGGAGCTCCCGTTATGGGATTAGGGCTTACTATTCTTGTATTTATGCTGTTCGGCTGGTTTGGAACTGTAGTCAATGAAAGCATTAGCGGCACCTACAACAAGCAAGTAGACAGAACATTTCGTTGGGGCATGAGCTGGTTTATTTTTTCCGAAGTTATGTTCTTTGCCGCATTCTTTGGTGCTCTATTCTACGCAAGGATTCTCAGCGTTCCTTGGCTTGGTGGTGCAGACAACAACATGTTTACCCCTGAGCTGTGGGAAGGGTTTAAGGCTACCTGGCCGTTGATCAATACACCTGGCGCTATTGGACAAGGTGGAACAGCTTTTTCTACTAACTTTAAATTGGTTGATACTTGGGGATTGCCAGCAATTAATACAGCCCTCCTATTAAGTTCAGGCGTT
Organism: uncultured Gammaproteobacteria bacterium; assembly: GCA_963989885.1. Lineage (GTDB taxonomy): Bacteria > Pseudomonadota > Gammaproteobacteria > PS1 > Pseudothioglobaceae > Pseudothioglobus. The sequence goes on along the minus strand of CAXDLF010000011.1, from coordinate 23,417 downwards.
ACCATTACATACGCTCACCATGCGTTACGCAAAGGCCATCGCAATGCATTGATTGCTTGGATGATCGCGACAATCGCTCTGGGCGTATTGTTCTTAGGGTTCCAGATTACTGAGTACGGCCATGCATACCACGATGGCTTAAAGCTAACCTCTGGTATTTACGGATCGACATTCTATTTATTGACAGGCTTTCATGGTTTTCATGTGACTGTAGGAGCTATTATGTTGACTGTTATTTTGTATCGTATTCAAAAAGGCCATTTTAATTCTGAAAACCATTTTGCCTTCGAAGGCGTTGCCTGGTATTGGCACTTTGTTGACGTGGTATGGTTAGGACTATTTGTTTTTGTTTACTGGCTATAATTGTTTTTAAGTGGTTCACTAAAAGGCCCCTTGGATGGGGTCTTTTTTTTGCAGTTGATCAGAGAATTTTATGGATATTATTGTAATCGCAATCATTATTGTCATTTTATTTAGCCTAGGCTCTGCGCTTGTTGGAATGCTAAGAGGTGGGAAAAAGGGCTCTGACAAAATGTTTAAATCCTTAAGGGCGCGCATCAGCTTGTCGGTTTTTTTGTTTGTTTTATTGATGTTTGCGAGCTTCATGGGCTGGATTGAGCCTAACAGTGTACTCCCCACCCAATAATGAGATTTCGTTTTTTCATGCCAGCCTCCCTAATAGTCGCTACTCTAGTGCTACTAGTATCTCTAGGCTTTTGGCAGCTTGATCGCGCCAATGAAAAACGAGCAATTGAAGACCAAATCGCGATTGCTAAATCTGGTGATGTAGAGCTTGTTACTTCTGCTGAATTTCTAAAAGACAAGGAATATTATCATGTTCGAATTCAGGGGTCTTATATTGATGACAAGCAGTTCATCTATGACAACCAAATCGTTGACCAGGTTTCAGGCTATTATGTTTTAACGCCTTTTATTTTGAAAGGTGCTTCGAATGCTATTTTGATAAATCGAGGTTTTATACCCTGGAATGGCAAAAGAGAAACATTAGCCGATATTGGTATAGCAGAAAAGCTTACAGAGATTGAGGTGAAAATATCAAAACCAGTTAAACGTATGGAGCTTAAAACCAGTGAAATCAAAGGAGAATTTCCAGTTTTGATTCAGGCCCTTGATTTGGACGAAATGAGTGCAACAGCTGCATTAAATTTTGTCAGCGTAGTTGGCTTATTAAGCCCTGAAGCTGAGAACGGTTTTGTTAGACAATGGGAGCCTTATACTGTCAGCATTGAAAGACATGTTGGTTATGCCATTCAGTGGTTTTTGATGGCATTAGTGCTCGCTTTTATAGGCATTAGATTGGCATTGAAACAACGTAAAAATTAACATTATTAGCGCGCTTAAAATATTGCTGAAAAAAAATCCATTGCTGTATAATTTCGCCCTAAGCCGACATAGCACAGTTGGTAGTGCAACTGATTTGTAATCAGTAGGTCCGCGGTTCAAGTCCGTGTGTCGGCACCATCATTTAATAAAAAAGAGGCCTTTCGGCCTCTTTTTTTTGGAGACTGAATGTGTATCTATTTGGAAAGTAAAAAATGAAGAGAGCGCCTCTCACTGGTCGTGAAGGTCAGAAGGTAAATCTTGGAAAGCTACTTCAAAACTCAGCTGAACAATACGGCTCCAAAGCTTTTATAACTCAGGCCGAAACCGGAGAATGCTTGACATATGATGAGTTTAATCAACTAACAAACCAAATTGCTCATGGATTAGTTGATCTCGGGGTTGGCTCAAAGCAATATGTAGCTATTATGCTTCCAAGCTGCATTCAATTTTTGGCGAGTTCATATGCGTTAAAAAAAATTGGTGCCGTAGAAGTGGCTATTAACAATAATACTCGTGGACCATCTCTCGCTCGCATGATTAACCTGACAAAGTGCAGAATACTGATCACTTCTGGTAAATATTTGCAACAGTTATGCGCGGCTATGGAAGGCCTAGATCATTTAGAGCAGATTATTATGATGGACGACTATCGTCCCGCTAAAGAGCTATTTCCTAGTCTAGAAGTATTGCCATGGCAGTCGATTCTTGGTGAGTCCGACTCAAATTTTTCTTGTGAGTTCAGTGATGAAGAAATCGCTGTTATTCTTTTTACTTCTGGCACTACAGGTGTCTCGAAGGGGTGCGACATTCCGCATAGGTCTTCTGTGCGGGCTGCAGAATCTATGATAGAGGCGTTCAATCTCACTGAACAGGACTGCGTTTATACACCATACCCTTTATATCATGTAGGAGCAACGCAGTACGACATATTGTCGGCTATGATGGTGGGTGCCCAGGTAATTCTTCGTCAAGGGTTTAGCCTGTCCAGTTTTTGGAGTGATGTTTGTCGTTATAAGGCCACATGGTTTATGTCTTTGGGCTCTGTTCAGCAGTTGCTTTGGACAGCAGAGCCGTGCAAGGAAGAAACAAAGCATAATTTGCGCTTTATTTGGGGCACACCATTACCTGTTGACCATGACGATTTTGAAGCTCGCTTTAAGCTCAAGTTAGCCCGTGGCACTGGCTATGGTTCTACCGAAGCTGGCGGTGTAGCGCTTCCTCTTTTTGATAAGACCGGAGCTGGAAAAGTGCTAGATCGTTATAAAGTAGCAGTTGTTGATGAAGACGATAATGAGCTACCTGTAGGGGAGTCTGGGGAGCTTGTCATTCGTCCACTTGAGCCTGCTATCATGGCATCTAAATATATCGGCATGCCAGAGGAAACAGCCAAAGCTTGGCGTAATTCATGGTTCCACACAGGTGACCTTGCTAGACTGGATGAAGAAGGGGATCTTTTTTGGCTTTCTCGTATGTCGGAAAGAATTCGAGTGAAAGGGGAAATGGTTTCTGCTTACGAAATAGAAGAAGGCATATTTACACACCCTGCTGTAACTGATTGTGCCGTAATTGGTATTCCAGATGGATCAGGAGAAGAGCAAGTCAAGGCATTTGTTACGCTTAAAGAAAACAAAACACTGACTCTGGAAGAATTACGCTCATTCTGTGGGCCAATTATGAGTCAGTTTATGGTTCCAGAAGCTTTTGAAGTGCTTAAAGAGATGCCACGTACGGATACAGGCAAGCCATCAAAAGCAGAACTCCAAAAAAGGAAGTAGATTCAGTTAATTTTATTTGATTATGTTTAGGTTTCGGGGAAGCTCAGAGAGTATTTCAGGACCATCAGAACGTAATATTACAATCTCTTCTAGTCGGACTCCAAACCTGCCTTGTAAATATATTCCTGGTTCAATTGAAAACACCATGCCTTCGTCAAGCACCACTTCAGATGTGGCGGTTATGTATGGAGGCTCATGTATGTCAATACCTAAGCCGTGCCCTGTACGATGAACAAAAAATTCCCCATAACCAGCCTCAGTAATAACGCTTCTAGCGGCAGCATCAACGTCCTTTGCCACGACTCCTGGCTTGGCAGTCGATAGAGCAGCCTGTACTGCTCTCTCAACAATTGCATGTATTTCTAGGTACCCTTCAGGCGGCTCACCAAGAACCGACATGCGAGTCATATCGCTTGGGAAAGTCCCTTTTCTTCCTCCAATATCTATGAGGATAGCGTCACCATATTGAACCTTTCTTTCGCCAGTGTGGTGGTGAGGAAACGCTCCATTTGGGCCAGAGCCTACAATGCAGAATTGAGGCTTTGCACCTTCAGATATAAAGTGACTGTTTATCGCTTCGCCAATTTCAAGTTCACTGACTCCTTCCTTGATTGCTGCAAATCCAGCTTGCATTGCTCGATCGTCAATCAAAGCATTTTCTTTCAGATTTATATATTCATCATGGTCTTTACGCATCCTTAGTGCTCCTATAGTAGAAGCGGTGAATTCATATGTTGGGTTGGATAGGGATTCAAGAAGAATCAAGGCAAAGTGGGAGCGCATTGCCTCATCAATTGCAATATGTTTTGCGTCTGATGAGCCGATATATGAGAGAGCGTCCTTAAGCGCTTGGTCTGGACCTATCTCGTCATTCCAACAATGCATAGGTATTTTGGTTTGCTCTCTTACTCCTTCTGCGTTAACAGATGGCATTAAAAAAGCCTCTTTTTCTTGCCCCACTAAAAGCATACAGGGCCTTTCATCAGGATAGGGGTTGAAGCCTAGTAGCCAGTTCATGTGTGTTCCTGGACCAAGAGCAACTAAATCAACATTGTTGTCTTTCATCCTAGCACGTACGGAGTTTATTTTATTTTGCATAAACCTGTCCCTATGAATGCTCCTGTCTTTCCATAACTAGTTCGTTTAATAGGTAATTAATTAAATTATAGATTCAATTTTAGGCATTAGCCTAATAAGTTCCTGAGTATATGGGTGTTCTGGATTGTTAAATAATTCCTCGGATTCTTTTGTTTCACAAACACTACCATCTTTAAGCACTACAATTCTATTACACATTTGTCTAATTACAGGAAGATCATGACTAATAAACAACATAGTAAGGTGAAGTTCATCTTGAATATCTTTTAAAAGATTTAATATTTGTGCTTGTATACTCACATCCAAAGCAGAAGTAGGTTCATCACAAATTAATAAGCGTGGTCTTGTGGCTAAAGCTCTAGCAATTGATATTCTTTGTCTTTGTCCCCCAGAAAATTCATGAGGATATCGATCCAATGATTGTCTTGTCATTCCAACAATGTCTATCAAATCGTAAACATTTTGTGTGAATTCAGTATAACTAATATTTTTTTGAAAAAACTTTATTGGTTCAGATATTATGTCTCTTACCTTAAATCTTGGGTTCAAAGATGAATATGGATCTTGAAATATCATCTGAATTTGCCCCCTACTCTTATCAATTTGATATTTTCTGTTTGAATTATAAAGTGAGAGATTATTATAAAAAATTTCCCCATTAGTTGGCCTGACTAGTCCTGTAATAATTTTTGCTATTGTTGATTTTCCTGAACCAGATTCACCAACTAAACCTAGAGTTTCACCTTCAAATAGTTCAAAAGATACATTATCAACTGCCTTCACCACTTTATCAGTGGAATCACCTTTTAAGCCAAATGAAATATTTATTGCCAAAGAGTTATCATCAAAAATTTTAGTAACGTCTTTCAGTTTTAATAATTTTTCATTTTTGTTTTCTCTTATTCCCCAGGTTTTAATAATATTTTTTGTTAAATTTTTAGAGTCAGATGTAATTTCTTTTCCATCAGGACTAATAAGTTTGAATCTATCAATTTTTTTATTTGTGGGCGGCACCGAAATAACCAAACTCTTAGCCTCATTAGATTTAGGGTTCGTTAATAATTCTTTTGTATCACCTTGCTCAACAATAAGTCCATGTCTCATAACAATAACTTTATTTGTTGTCTCAGCAATAACACCCATGTCATGTGTAATAATAATTACTCCTAAATTTCTTTTTTTAGTAAGATCTTTAAGTAATTCCAGTATTTGATATTGAATACTTACATCTAAAGCAGTTGTAGGTTCATCAGCTATAATTAAATCTGGTTCACAACTTATTGCTAAAGCAATAACAACCCTCTGGCGCATACCTCCGCTAAATTGATGAGGATAATCTTCAATTCTTTTTTCAGCATTATCTATTCCTACTTCTTTTAGGAGTTGAATAGATTTATTTAATGCATCTTGATAGCCTAAATTTAGATGTGTTTGAATAGTTTCAATTAATTGTTCTTTTATTTTAAATAATGGATTTAAGGATGTTTGAGGGTCTTGAAAAACAAATCCAATTTTCTTTCCTCTAATGCTTTGAATGAGCTCTTCGTTATCTCTTAATTCATTATTATCAATTTTAATTGATCCATTTGTTATTTCGCCTGGAGGGTCAATTAAATTTATGATGGCATTTGCAATGGTGGATTTTCCAGAACCAGATTCACCAACTATTCCTAATATTTCACCCCTTTCCAATGTAAATTCAACATTTTTACTAGCGACAATTGTTTCTTTTCTAGTTGGATAACTAATATTTAAATTGTTGACTTCTAATAAGCTCATCTCTTTTTTAATTTTGGATTTAAGGCGTCTCTCATCCAATCTCCCAATAGGTTAATAGATAAAGCTAAAACGATTAAAAAAATAGCTGGAAAAAATGTAATCCACCATTCGCCTGAAAATAAAAAATTATTTCCAAATCTAATTAATGTTCCTAGTGAAGGTGTTGTAGGCGGAACCCCAACACCTAAAAAACTTAAAGTAGATTCTGTAATGATTGCAAGAGCCAATCCTATTGTTGCAATGACTAAGATAGGTCTAAGTATGTTTGGCAAAATATGTTTAAACATAATTAGAATGTTTGACAATCCTATAATTCTCGAAGCTGATACATATTCTTTATTTTTTTCAACTAGAGTAGATGCTCTAGAAACCCTAGCGAACTGTGGCCATTCAGAGATACCAATTGCAAAAATTAATACGTACATTGCCATTTCATCATGCATTGATTGTGTAATGATTGATCTAGCTATGCCATATACGAGTAAAGCCATTAGAATGCTTGGTATTGTTAATTGGACATCTGTAAGCCGCATCACAACAATCTCATATATACCGCCTATATAGCCAGCAGTAACACCAAGGAATACACCAAGTACCATAGCAAAAATTATTGATGCAAATCCTACGATTAATGAAATTCTTGAGCCATAGATCATTGTTGAGAACATATCTCTTCCTTGTTGATCAGTCCCAAGAATAAAGCTGGCACTACCACCCTCAGACCACATAGGTGGAGTAAAAGCATCCATTAATGAAACTGTCGCTGGGTCAAAAGGATTGTAGGGGGCAACTATTCCAGCAAAAACTGAACAAAGAAGAATAATAAAAAAAATAGCAGAAGAGATAATTGCAATTTTTGAATTAAAAAAGCTATAGCCTATATCGGTATCATAAATTTTATTAAATGTTTTGGATAACATCTCTAACCCGTCTCTTCCTTGAGCCTTATTCTTGGATCGATAAAGTAATAAGTGATATCAACAATGAAATTTATCATAACGAAAATAAAGGCAACCATAATCATGTAGGCTGACATGATTGGTATATCAACAAAGTAGACTGCGTTGATAAATAGTGCACCCATACCAGGCCATTGGAAAACTGTTTCTGTAATAATTGAAAAAGCTATTAAAGTTCCAATATTAATACCAGTAATAGTAATTACAGGTATTAAGCCATTTTTAAGCGCATGCCTATAATTGATAATATTTCTTTTAATGCCTCTAGCTTGAGCAAATTTAATATAATCCGTTTGAAGTATTTCCATCATTTCCGCACGAACTAATCTGATCACATATGTCATTTGAAATAAACTTAACGTGACCGAGGGTAAGATTAATGCCTTAAGTCCAGAAGTAGTTAAAAAACCTGTTGTCCAAAAGCCTAGTTCTGTAACTTCACCTCTTCCAAAAGAAGGAAGAACTCCCAGTATTACAGAAAAAAAGTAAATTAACATTATCCCTATAATGAATGTTGGAAGCGAAACACCAGCAAGTGAAATGACAAGGATAATATTTGAAATAAAACTATCTCTATGGATGCCTGTATAGACACCTAAAATGATTCCCACTATTATGGCAATCAAAGCAGATACAAAAACTAATTCTAGAGTGGCTGGCAGTCTTTCTGAAACTAAATCCGAAACCTCTCTTTTTAATTGATAAGATATGCCAAAATCGCCTTGAACAACATTGCCTAAAAATCTTGAAAATTGAATATAGACAGGATCATTTAATCCCAGAACTTCTCTAACCTCGGCTCGTCTTTGGTCCGAAGCATCTTCTCCTGTCATGCTATTTACGGGGTCCCCAACAAAATTGAATAAAGAAAAGGAAACAAACGCAACAACAACCATTACAAGGATAGATTGTAAAAGTCTTTTCAGGGTATAGCTAAACATGGAAGGTTTTTCTGGCCAGTTGCCTGGCCAGAAAATATAGATGTTTTTAGTTTACGTTTGCAAATCTAAATAATGGCTCGTTGTTCATTCTAATCGGAACATCGACATTACTTTTTGATGCTTGGTTAACAACTTGGTGATGTAAAGGAAGGTATGTTACATCGGCCTGGGTAATATCCCAAGCTTCAGCAATCATAGCATTTCTTTTATCAAGGTCTGTTTCAACACCCATTGCCGCAACTAATTCGTCGACTCTAGCGTTACTGAAATTTACTTTATTCCAGCTTCCAGAGCTTTCAAATAAGTATGAATATACATAGTGACTGTCAAAAGTTGGAACACCCCAACCTAGCATGTACATGTCACTAGTCATACCATTAGCATCACCCTCTTTAATTTCAGAGAAATGCTGACTCTTAGTTTTTGCATCAAGATTTACTGTAACTCCAATTTTTGCAAACATACTAATAGCTGCTACACAAATTGCTTCATCGTTGATATAACGATCATTAGGGCAATCTAATGTAAGCTCAAATCCGTCAGGATAACCAGCTTCAGCTAAAAGTGCTTTTGATAACTCAGGATCGTAAGGCAATCTTTCATCACGTGCTGCTGTGTGACCATTAACACCAGGGGCAGTAATAATACCTGCCGGTACACTTTGCCCTCTCATTACCTTATCCTTAATAGCGTCCATATCTAAAGCATGGTACATTGCCAGACGAACTCTTCTATCTGCAAAAGGATTTTTTCCTTTAATGTTAGATGAATTCAATTCAGCTGAACCTTGATCCATACCAAAGAAAATTGTTCTATTTTGAGGAGTCATTTTCACAATGTGGCCTGCAGAAGACTTGATTCTTGCAAGGTCTTGAACTGGCACAACATTAGTGTAATCGATTTCTCCAGAAAGAAGTGCTGCAACTCTTGTTGCATCATTCTTAATTGGAAGCAATTCAATCTTATCTATATTGTGTGTATAGTGATTTCCCCACCAGTCATCATTTTTTTCAAAAACAGTTCTTACATCCTGTTCTCTGAAAGTAATTTTAAATGGTCCAGTTCCATTGGCATTGGATGCGCAATAAGATGTCTCACCTGCATCCCAATTATATGAAACCTCACAACCATTTGCTTTTGCCCAATCTTCAGACATTACAAATATCTGAGTTAATTGGTTCAAAAGAATTGGATTTGGTCCATCAGTTTTTACTTCAACAGTATGATCATCAATCGCTGTTGCTGATTTAACACTTTTAATTAAATCAACCATATCAGATGGAGCAGTCTTTGCTCTATTGATACTAAAAGCAACATCGCCTGCTGTTAAAGATGATCCATCATGAAACTTCACACCCCTACGAAGGTTAAATACCCATGTATCGTCAGCTGTTGCCACCCATGACTCTGCAAGCTGAGGAAGTATTTCCATGTTAATACCTGGGGTTACCAAGCCTTCATATACTTGACGAGAAACCATGTGAGTTGGACCTTCATTTTGTGCATGCGGATCAAGAGTTAAAGAATCACCAGGCATTGACCATTTGATAGAATTAGCCAAAGACGGTGAAAAAATACCCATGAATAGCAATGACAAAACAATGCTTAACGTTTTTTTCATTTTTTTCTCCTTAATTAAACACCTTTTGGTGTCATAACGTTGTCTAGACAAAAAAAACCAACCAGCATTATGCCTGTTGGTTTAAGTCCAACTATATAGTAGCGATAATGTTAGGTCAAGGTTTTTTTCTTTAATATTAAGGCATTTCAGAAAAGTTATTCTCTCAAATAGTTCGTTTATAGAAGAGAATATGATCTAAATTCCATGTATCTTGAATTCAGTTTAGAGTTTCGTAAATGTTTTTTCTTTTAAACGAAACTTACATGCTCTTGCATAGGTCTGGGTCCCAAAACGCGTCTTCGATGTCCCCCATTGAAAAAATTAAGCCAACGATATCAGTAAGCGAGAACTGTTCAATGTCGCCAACTGCCAGTACATATTGCCCTGTGTTGGTGTCATTAAAGACCTTGATATAGTAGGTTCCAGCTTTGAAGACTCTATTTGAGGCAAAGTTTTTACCGATTTCTGGACCATTCCAGTACCACTGCTTACCGTATTCTTCGTACCACGGAGTCCACTCAAAGTTCTCACCGTCGGCTAGATATAATAAATGAAAATCTGAGTCTAATACCTCAAAAGAAAATTTACTCTCAAGAGCGCAGTCACCAATCTTAGCAGCCAAAATTCCGCTGTAAAAATCAAAGTCTTCCGCAGATTGAATTCGATAGTAATGCGGGCCGCCCGAAAGTGTTGAATAGATAGCCTTTGATATTTCAGGATCTTCTATTTCGTAAGGTGCGTCTGGCGGGTAACTTGAGTTTTTATTTAAAACAGGCTTATGGGCGTGAACTTGAGTACAAAATATTAGGAACAATATTAGGCTTAGTGATTTTTTCATGAGTTGTGTATGCTTGATAAAATTAAGCATAATAATAACAAAAAATAATCCATACCTACGAAAAAATGTAGATTTTATAAAGGCGTTTTTTTGCTTATCAGTCGTCAGGGTCTATAGGTCCTGGTGCCAAAACCTCTCTATTGCCTGCACTATTCATCGAACTTACAATGCCGCTTGCTTCCATATCTTCGATGATTCTTGCGGCACGATTATAGCCAATACGCATACGTCTTTGGAGACTCGAGATTGAAGCCCTTCTAGTTGAGGTAACGATTTCTACCGCTTCATCAAAAAGTGGGTCAAGCTCGTCCGTGACATACCCTGAGTCTTGTGAACCGGCGCTTTCATTTTGAGGACTAAGTATGCCGGGCAAATAATTAGGGTCTGAGTTCTTTTTAAGGTGCTCAACAACGCGGAAAATTTCACTATCTTCAACGTACGCGCCATGAATACGGGTCAGGTGAGAAATGCCAGGTGACATATAAAGCATATCGCCCAAACCAAGCAATTGTTCTGCGCCAGATTGGTCCAAAATTGTTCTGGAGTCTGTCTTTGATGAAACCTTAAATGAAATTCTAGAAGGGATGTTGGATTTTATGAGACCAGTGATAACATCCACACTTGGCCTTTGTGTTGCCACGATAAGATGTACTCCTGCAGCACGGGCTTTTTGGGCGATACGAACAATTAAGCCCTCGACTCGTTTTGATTTAGCTCTATCTTGTTGGGCAAGAGCCGCCAACATGTCGGCATATTCATCGATGACGATGACGATTAGCGGAAGTGACTCTAGCTCAGGATGTTGCTCCCCTTCTTTTGCTGTTTTGGGGTCAAATGAAGGGTCTAGTAGTGGTTTGCCACTTTTATTAGCGCGCAAGAGTTTTTCATTAAAAGCTTCAATATTGCGAACACTAAATTTAGCCAAAAGCGTGTAACGTCTTTCCATTTCATTGACGCACCACCATAATGCACTTGCAGCCTCATTCATATTCGTCATAACTGGGGTCAACAGGTGAGGGATGTCGGCATAGCTAGCCAATTCAATAATTTTAGGGTCAATCATTATGAACCTAACTTGATCTGGTTTTGCCTTATATAAAATACTTAAAATGATGGCATTGAGGCCGACGGATTTTCCCATTCCTGTGGCGCCAGCAATCATCAGATGTGGCATCTTGGCAAGATCTGCAACTATGGGGTGTCCATTAATATCTTTACCGAGACCCATCGAAAGTGTTGATTTAGATTTTGTAAATGTTTCGCTCGAGAGGATCTCTTTCAGTCCAATCAACTCTCTATTGTTGTTCGGTATCTCAAGGCCAATTACCGGTTTTCCCGGGATGACGTCGACAATTCGAACACTTTCCACCAGCAATGCCCTGGCCAAATCTTTGTCAAGGTTCATGATTTGACTGACCTTCACTCCAGGCGCAAGAGATATTTCAAATTGAGTGACCACAGGACCCGGGGTGACGGCAGTAATGTTGACATCAAAACCAAAGTCTTTCAATTTCAGTTCTACTTGTTTTGACATCTCTTCTAGGAATTCTTCGCTATAGCCGAGACCGGAGTTGTTAACATCGTCAAGAAGGGAAAGGTCAGGCAGTCCACTTGATGCGGCAGCTTTATAGAGATTGCTGCTTGCGGTTTTTTGAGATTTTTCGGTCTTTTCAGCTTTTTTTGTTTTTTTCGTTTCTTTGCCTTTAGTTGACTTCTCCTTTGGCCTAAGTTTTTGGGCGTTGCTGATCTTTGGCGATGGTTTTATTGGGACAGTTTTTCTTTTTGAGGTAATATTGGAAGACTTGTCATTGCTGAACATTGTCTTACTAATATTTTTCCAAGAGGAACTAGTGGCAATACTAAAGCTTATGAAAATGATGGCAACATAGATTATTGTGGAGGCTTCACCAAAAAGCGCATAAAATAAGACTTCATGCATCGATTTTCCAATCATACCTCCAGCTAAAAATGTTTCCTTTAGACCTTCTATCACTTTTATCTCCGGGGCATATTGATGCGCCAGCGCGGCGGTAAAAAATACCATCACAAAATAGGCTATCAGGCGCAGTAAAAAGGTCAGTCGGTTCTTTTTCTCCTTGTAAGCATCTCGGTGAAAGCTGTAGCCAAGCCACACAAGGGATATTGGTAGGATATAGGAGACATAGCCCAGAACTCCCATAGAAATGTCACTCAAATAAGCACCAAATATGCCGGCAGAATTCGCAACCGGCTTGACCAGCACAGCGCCTCCAGTCCAAGGGTCCTCATCAGGAGAGCTGGTCAGAAGTGAAATAAGGAATACAATACCCAATGCTACGAGTAGTATAAAAATTGTCTCGCTTACAATTTTGGAGCGTGGATTTTTTGGCTTATGTTGCGTTGTTCGTTTGTTATTTTTTTTCAAGGTAGTCTATAATGCTCCATTGATTAATTAGTATAAAGTATTTCAAATGAGTGATATCAAACATTGTCGAGTTTTGATTGTTGGCGCTGGCCCTGCCGGCTATGCTGCAGCGGTTTATGCTGCCAGGGCAAACCTCAATCCAGTGATGATAAGTGGACTCGAGCAGGGCGGACAACTCATGACAACAACTGATGTTGATAACTGGCCAGGGGATAGTGACGGCCTACAAGGCCCAGATTTGATGGAGCGCATGAAAGTACATGCTTTACGCTTCAACACTGAAATAGTCAATGACCACATAACCAGCGTTGATTTTTCAAAGCGCCCATTTACTCTTAAAGGCGGGGAAACAAGCTATACAGCAGATGCCGTTATTATTTCGACTGGGGCGACAGCAAAATACTTGGGCTTGGAATCTGAGGAGGCCTATAAAGGCAAAGGTGTATCAGCTTGCGCAACCTGTGATGGTTTTTTCTATCGCGGTCAAAAAGTGGCGGTTATCGGTGGTGGAAATACCGCCGTTGAGGAAGCTCTATACTTGTCAAATATAGCGGAACATGTAACCATCGTTCACCGTCGAGATAAATTTAGATCCGAGAAAATTCTTTCAGATAGGTTAATGGAAAAAGCCAGCAATGGAAATATTTCTATTGAATGGAATCACAACTTGGATGAGGTTTTGGGCGACGAGATGGGTGTTACAGGTCTGCGCTTAAAAGGCAACGATGGTAGCACCAAAGAAATCGATGTTCACGGTGTTTTTATCGCCATCGGGCACACACCTAATACAGGTATGTTTGAGGGACAGTTGGAAATCAATGGGGGCTACATTAAAGTTAAGGCTGGTCTAGAGGGCAATGCAACCCAAACCAGTGTTGAGGGTGTTTTTGCGGCAGGAGATGTAGCAGACCATGTTTATCGACAAGCGGTAACCTCTGCGGGTTCTGGCTGTATGGCGGCATTAGATGCAGAACGCTTTTTGGATAATGTAGAGAGTTGAGGAGGTTTAAGAGGAGAAATCCAAAGTTAACTTTGTTTTCCCCTTGTGTATAATTACGCGCTTTGGCCATATAGCTCAGTTGGTAGAGCAAGGGACTGAAAATCCCTGTGTCCCTAGTTCAATTCTAGGTGTGGCCACCATTTATTAAAGCCGAGTTAAATGCTGTTTTAACTCGGCTTTTTTGTACTAGTAATTAGCTAGAAGGGCGAGTCTTCCAATAGAATAAAGCCATAAAAATTGCTGTCGGAATGATCCCCAGCGGATCAAAATTGGCAGCATTGGTTGATACATGAAATGCCTGTACCAGAATAAACAGAGCATTGATGTAAACACCCAAAACCATGCCGACTTTCTTGAGATTATCACCAACCCAACTTGGCGCCATCCACGCAAAAATACCAATCGCTAGAATTGGGATTGAAGCCACCTGCCCAAAAGCTGTTAATTCGGCGGTTACTTCCCAACCAGGCCCTTGTGCTGCCATTCCTGGCGCAAACCAAAACATTGCAACCCATATCCAGGCGAATATAGCTTGCGCTTTAAATAAATGTGTTAATGTCATTTTTTCCCCTTAAATTGATAAAAAAATTTCATTCATGCTCTCCACCATTTTGTTGAGAAGAGTGGCTTAATTATAAACAAAATGTATGGTTTTCTTTACCCTATTTTTTATAAATCACGGCCAGAGTTTGCTACTCAGTGGAGCTGGTCGGGGCTTATAAAATCCTGCTTTGAGGGTTGTAAAGCTTCTTGGATGAAGAGAACTCCCATACGAACATACTCCACTATTTCATAAAAGTCCTGGGCATTCTCTTCGTTATCTAGAAGGTCCACCTCGAGTTGTGAAATTTCACTGATGTCCTTAATCATTTCAAGCACCTGCTCGTCAGAGGTTTGAACGGAGCTGAGACCGAGACCCGCTAAAAATCCTTGGCACCAGTCAACAAGCGTATTAGCTTGTTCCCTCAAGGAGCACATATCGTCAGCAATGATTGGAAAGAAGTTTAGTGTTGGGTCGGCAAGCTGTTCACTGGTGTCATTAAAGATTTCCGCCAGTAGCTGGTGCGACTCTTTTTCGAGTATATTGTTTAGATCAATACTGACAAGCACTTCATTAAGCCAGTCATCCAGTGAGATGTCTGGTTTGACACAATAAAAGCCACACAATAGCCCATGTGCAGAAGAAATGGTGTCATCCGTGTTTAGTTTTTGAAATGCGTCCTTAGAAAGGTCGTAGTCAAAAGATTGACCCATTGTCTACAATGCGCCTGCCAACACTTCCATTGCCGCCATGCGAACAGCGATGCCATTGGTTACCTGCTTAAGGATGACCGATTGAGGGCCATCTGCAACGCTTGAGTCGACTTCAATGCCTCGATTGACAGGTCCAGGATGCATCACGATTGCATCTGGCTTAGCCAGTTTCAATGTTTCATTGGTAATGCCGTAATTTTCAAAGTAATTCTTCTCATTGGGTATCTCTGCTGCAACCATACGTTCTTTTTGTAGTCTTAATGACATGATGATGTCGACACCTTCCAGCCCTTTCTCGAGATTGTCGAAACGCTCCAAGTCAGGCGAGGTTGTTTTTTTGTAAAGTAGATATGCCGGAGCGATAAGACGAATATCCTTTGTTCCTAATGTCTTCAGCGCATGAATTCCGGAGCGCGCGACTCGAGAATGGCGAACGTCACCAACAATTGCAACCGACAAGTTTTCAAAGGATTTTTTATATTGACGAATCGTTAGCATATCTAGTAGGGCCTGAGTTGGATGGGCATTGATGCCGTCACCGGCATTTATAATGGCAACGCCTTCAATATTTTCGGCGACATGATGTGGGAGTCCATTTTTTTTGTGGCGGATAATGAACATGTCAATCTGCATTGCCTTCAAGGTCTGCATCGTATCCATCAAGGTTTCATTTTTTTTGGTTGCCGAGTTTTCAAGGTCAACATTAATGGTATTGGCGCTAGAACGTTTGGCCGCAATTTCAAAAGTATTTCGAGTACGCGTTGAGGGCTCGAAGAATAGATTCGCAACCGACATGCCTTTCAAAGCTTTTGATTTTTTGAGACCGCCGTTGTCGCCTAAAAGGCCATCTGCTCTATCTAATATATTTTCAAGGTGTTTCTTTGGGAGGTCTTTTAAACCCAAAAGATGAATCAGTTGTCCGGAAGAGTCAAGTTGGCAGTCGTTACTGATCGTGTCTGGTTTCATTGAGCCAAGTTTGCAAAATTAGTTCAGCAGAGCGCTTATCAACATCAGCTCGGTCAGCGTTCTTGTGAGCGTAGTGCCATTTTAATTGGTTTTTCGCCTCTGAAGAGGATAAATATTCGTCAACGAAAACAACCTCCTTGCTAAAACGCTTTTCTAACTTTCTTCCAAATGAGCGCGCTATAAATGTCATTTCTTGTTCTTTGCCTTTGTCATCGAGCGGCAGTCCAACAACAAAAATGTCTGCTTGGTGCTTGTTGATGAGCCTCTCAAGTTGGAGCCAATTTGTAGAGCCGTCCTTATGGTGAACAACAGTCTCAATGCCGCTTGCATGAGCCGTCAAGCTGTTAGCAATGGCTATTCCAGTTCGCTTTGTGCCGACATCAAAACCAAGGTAAGTTTTAATGGTCATTGAAGTTGCTGATAAAGCTCGTAACCAACATAACCGTCGGCTACTAGGCCGATGTCAGATTGAAATTGTCTGGTCGCGCTTCTTGTTTTTGGGCCTGCCATGCCGTCTGGCACTCCAGTGTTGTACCCCAGCAAATTTAAGGTTTTCTGAATTGTAAAGATGTTTTCCTTAGTGAGCAGAGGCTCGTTTATTGGCTTAGCAATCAACTTACCACTACCATGAATACGGTCAGCCAGATAGCCCACTGAAAGGGCATATAAGATAGAGTGATTCCAGTCCATTATTACGTCGAAGTTTCGGTAAACCAAGAAAGCAGGACCTCGATGGCCCATAGGCACAATCAATGAAGCCTTCATATTAGAATTGGGTAGACGATTGCCGTTAGCTCTAAGCACCCCTAATTGAGCCCATTCATTGACGCTTTTCTTGATTCCCAAGCCGGTTTGTTTGTAATCAAAGTTTTTTGGAATAGAGGCCTCTCTGCCCCACTTTTCGCCTTTTACCCAACCATTCTTCTTGAGAAAATTAGCGGCACTAGCGTATATATCTTCCTTATTATTCCAGAGATCGATTTTGCCATCTTTGTTGGCGTCAACGCCGTAAGCTTGGACACTTGTTGGCATAAATTGAACTGCGCCCATAGCACCGGCCCATGAGCCTTTTGCATCCAGAGGTATTTTATTCTTATCAATCAGCTTTAATAGTTCAATCAACTCTCTAGTGAAGAAGTTAGAGCGTCTTCTGTCATAAGCCAAGGTTGCTAAAGATTGGATCAGACTATGGTTTCCCGTGTAGTGGCCATAATTACTCTCAATGCCCAAAAATGAAACCAAAATATATGCAGGAACACCATATTGCTGGGTGGTTTTGTTGAGCAATGAAGTGTTTTGTTTTAATGTATCATAGCCATTATTTAGGCGAGTCTGAGTTACTCTTTTATTGACATAGGTCCAAAAATTTTGATTAAATTCTGGCTGATCGACATCCTTCTCAAGAACCTCAGGCCTAGGCGAGAGTTGAAAAAACGCTTTGTCAATTGTTGCTTTGGAGACGCCTTGCTCAGTGGCCATTTGACGAATCTGAGATAGAAAGTCTTCAAAAGTGTGAGAACTGGCAAAGACGCTTGTTGTAAGAAAAACAAGGCAAATAAATCTAAAAAACATGGGCAAATTATAATGCGTAAATACGCTCTTATTTTAATTCTTTTTTTGCTGAACGGTTGCTTTGAAAATGAAAGTGTTGAGCAAATCAAAGGCGAAAGTATGGGCACAAGTTACTCGATTAATGTTTTGGGCGATGATCGTATCGAACAAGACATAATTGACAGACGACTTGAAGAAATCAATAATACTTTTTCAACATGGCAGCACGATTCCGAATTGTCTCAACTAAACCGTGCTCCTGTAGACGAATGGATTGACGTTTCTAGTGAGCTGTATTCAATGCTAAATCGATCGGTAGAAATTTACCAACAGACCGAGGGTTATTTTGATCCAGGCATTGGTCGATTGATTGATTTGTGGGGGTTCGGTGCGAGTGGTGGTAGAACAGAGGCGCCTAAAAGGGAGGAAATTGAGCAAGCCTTTGAAAATTCATCAATTAAGTTTCTATTGATGGAGGATGGTCGAGTCAAAAAAACCAGAGACATACATATTAATCTCTCAGCGATTGCCAAGGGCTATGCGGTTGATGAGGTTGCGCGCCTTATTAAGATCTCCGGTATCAAGAATTTTCTAGTTGAGATTGGCGGTGAGGTTGTTGCTTCAGGAAGCAATAGAGGCGATGATTGGGTTTTAGGTGTAGAACGTCCTGACAATAAATCACCCATTCCAGTTGTATTGAAAGATGCTTCTATTGCCTCTTCCGGGAATTATCGTAATTATTTTATTTGGGAAGGTAAAAAATATATGCATATTTTCAACCCTTCAACTGGTTTGCCAGCCAACAACGACCTGTCTTCAGTTACTGTGATTCATCCTCAAAGCGCAATGAGCGATGCTTACGCCACTGCAATGATGGCAATGGGCAGCAAGAAAGCCATTGAGCTCGCAAATAAATTGAAATTAACTGCATTACTTATAACCAATAAAGAAGATAATAATCAAATCATAAAAATTAACTTACCATAACTATGCCTACCTATAAGCCACTTGCTGAAATATTAAGACCCAGTAGTTTGGCAGGCTTTGTAGGTCAAAAGCATCTATTAGATGCTGATAAACCTATAGGTAAAACATTAGCTGACGGCAAACTCCATTCAATGATTTTATGGGGTCCGCCGGGGTCAGGAAAAACGACTTTGGCGCGCATTATCTGTGGTCAGTTGGGCGCCCACTTTGAACAGATGTCTGCAGTTTTGGACGGTATTAAAGAGCTTAGAAATGTAATCGACCATGCCCAACGTTACCAACAACATAACCAAAGTACCGTATTGTTTGTTGACGAAGTTCATCGCTTTAATAAAGCACAACAAGACGCCTTTTTACCTCACATCGAATCTGGACTGATTACACTAATCGGCGCAACTACAGAAAACCCATCCTTTGAGATCAACTCCTCTTTGTTGTCTAGGCTGCGGGTATATGTTCTAAAAAGACTAAACGATGATGAGCTTAGTATTGTCGCTAAAAGAGCTCTCGAGAGTGAATCAATCAGCCTTGAAGATGATGGTTCGTTGTCACAAATTGTTGCAGCTTGTGCTGGTGATGCACGCCGACTAATTAATATCATCGAGCAGTTGGGTCAAAAATCAAACAAAACTCTCAATAACAATGATGTCGCCAAAACCCTTCAACAAAAAGTCGGCACTTTTGACAAGGGAGGTGATATTTTCTATCAACAGTTGTCCGCTTTTCATAAATCTGTTCGTGGCTCCTCGCCAGACGGAGCTCTTTACTGGATGGCAAGGATGCTTGTGTCCGGTTGTGACCCCAAGGTGATTGCTAGACGACTCCTTGCAATAGCCTCTGAAGATATTGGCAACGCTGATCCAAGAGCACTTCAAATTACTCTGAACGCTTGGGACGTTTACGAACGCTTAGGCGACAAAGAAGGAAATCGTGCTATAGCACAAGCCGCTATTTTTTGTGCCTGTGCGCCAAAATCAAACGCGGTTTATACAGCATTTAACCAAGCAATGGAGGACGCAAGGGGCAGTGGTGATTTGGAGGTCCCGATTCATCTATGCAATGCGAGCACAAAATTGATGAAAGAACTCGGTTACGGTGAAGGATATCGTTATGCCCATAGTGAGCCGGATGCTTTTAGTAAAGGGCAAAGCTATTTTCCTGAAGAGATGGGTGAAAAGATCTATTATGAACCCAGCGACCGTGGACTAGAGATTAAAATTAGGGAAAAATTGAAACAGCTTAGGTCAACCTCATGAGTGCACTAGCGTCAATTTTGAGCATTGGAGCAGGAGCAACCGTCGGCGCCAGTTGTCGCTACTATATAGGTGTTTTATCCCTACAATACCTCGGAAAAACATTTCCTTACGGGACCTTGATTTCAAATGTTGTAGGTTCTTTTATTGCTGGCATCTTGGTGGTTGTTATTTTGGAAAAACTCTTACTCAGTGAGACCTATCGGCTGATGTTGTTGGTTGGATTGACCGGCTCTTTAACTACTATGTCGACACTTTCATATGAATCACTTGAGATGTTAAGTGGCGGGGATTATGGCCAAGCACTTTTGAATATTTTGTTGAACGTAGGGCTTTCACTGTTGGCCGCCAGTCTCGGTGTGATGCTAGCTAAATACGGTTTTAATCTAGCGCAAAGCTAATCTCTCTTCGATAGCATCTAGCAATTGGGAAGAGATGTTAAGGCCGAATTGCCTATCCAGTTCGCGAATACAGGTTGGGCTGGTAACGTTAATCTCGGTTATATAATCACCAATCACATCGAGACCTACAAATATTAGCTCCTTTTCAATCAGCATTGGCGCAATTTTCTTACATAGATACCGGTCTCGTTCAGTTAAAGGTTGGCCAACACCTTTGGCGCCAGCAGCCAAGTTCCCTTTAAAGCTACCCTCTTTAGGCAATCGAGCAAGTGCATAGTCTATAGGAATGCCATTAATCAATAAAATACGTTTATCGCCATGTACTATTTCCGGCAAAAATTCTTGTGCCATAATGTAGCGCTGACCTTGATTGGTTATTTCTAATAACACTTCATCAATATTTTCATCATCTGCTTTTAGTTTGTAAATGTCTTTTCCACCCATGCCATCAAGAGGCTTTACAACCACCTCTTCATTATCATCGATAAAATCAACGAGTTGTTCTATATTTGAGCTGACAAGTGTTTCAGGTATGCAATCAGGAAAATTTAATGCAAACAATTTTTCATTGGCATCCCTAAGTGAGCTGGGTTTATTAACAACCAGGACGCCGCTGATTTCAGCTTGCTCTAGCAGATAGGTGGCATAAATATAATCCATATCGAATGGAGGGTCTTTGCGCATAAAAATGACATCAACATTCGAAATTGAGAGTAACTCTTGTTCTTCACATGAAAACCAATCGTTCTCCGAGTCGGTAACGAAAGTTTTTCGGGCATTAGCGAATACTTGTCCTTTTAGGTGGAACATATCAACACTATCAAAGGTGAAGATTTCCCAATCTCGTCTTTGTGCCTCAAGCATCATTGCAAAAGAAGAGTCTTTTTTTTGGTTGATGCTGGCGATGTCGTCCATCAATACAGCGAGTATGATTGGTTGCATGCGATTATTATAAAGTAATCGGTTTAGGTATGAATGCGCTTACAAGGCAAAAATTCTTGAAGTAACAAGCTTTTGGGCGTATAATTCTGCCTCTTTAGTGCGGGGTGGAGCAGTATGGTAGCTCGTCGGGCTCATAACCCGAAGGTCATAGGTTCAAATCCTGTCCCCGCTACCAATTTAGACCCCCTCTTTTGGGGGTTTTTATTAGAAGTTTTTTATGGCCAAAATAGCTGACAAAGTATTTTCAATAATCAATCCTATCGTTATCGATATGGGTTATGAATTGTTGGGAATTGAATATGTTGCAAGTGGAAAGCATTCAGTATTGAGGATTTATATTGATTGTGAGGAAGGTATTGGAGTGGATGATTGTGAAACTGTTTCACGACAAGTGGGCGCAATAATGGATGTTGAAGACCTAATCAACGGGCAGTATAATCTAGAGGTGTCGTCACCAGGCATTGAGCGACCTCTGTTTGTGATTGCACATTACCAGCGTTTTCTTGGTCATGATGTTTGTCTAAGAACATACCGGCCAATTGATGGTAGGAGAAATTTTACCGGCTCTATTGGCAGTGTTGTAGAAACCAGTAATACAATTGAATTGGTAACAGAGCTCGGCTCAGTTACTTTGGACATAGATTTAATTGAAAAAGCAAATTTAGTTGCTCATTTTTAGGAGAAACACATGGATGGAAAAGAATTGTTTTTAATGATTGAGGCAATCTCGAACGAGAAAAATATAACCAAAGAGGATGTTATCGAATCATTAGAAGAAGCTTTGGCGGTGGCAACAAAAAAGCGAAATAATATAGACGTCCGTGTAGAAGTGGATAGGCATAGTGGTGAATTTAAAACCTTTAGGCGCTGGTTGGTGGTTGAAGACGGTGCTGATTTTGTGGATGACGATGGAACTGAATTCGACTCCGAATTACACATCTATCAAGCTGATTCTAATGGTGAACTGGCAGATTCTTATGTTGAAGAGGAAATCGAATCAATCGAATTTGGTAGAATTTCTGCTCAAATCGCCAAGCAAGTTATTATCCAAAAAGTTCGTGAAGCTGAAAGAACTGTTGTTGTCGATAATTTTTCCGAGCGTGTCGGTGAGGTGGTGATGGTCACGGTAAAGAGAGTTGACCGGGGAAATGCTTATGTTGATATGGGTGGCATAGATGGCATGATCTCGAAATATGATCTAATACCAAACGAGTCAATCAGAAAGAATGACCGTTTAAGAGCCTTTATCAAAGAGGTCAAGTCGACTCCAAGGGGTGCGCAAATCTTCTTAAGTCGCACAGCAAACGAGATGATGATTGAACTCTTTGAGATGGAAGTCCCTGAAATCAGTGAAGGTGTAATAGAAGTCAAAGCTGGAGCCAGAGACCCCGGGCTTCGTTCCAAGTTAGCCGTTAAAGCCAAAGACAAACGAATAGATCCAATTGGTTCTTGTATCGGTATGAGAGGCGCCCGTGTTCAGGCGGTTTCGAACGAGCTTAATGGGGAAAGAGTGGATATTGTCCTTTGGGACGAAGATCCTGCACAGTTTGTCATCAACGCGATGGCTCCAGCAGAAGTCAGCTCAATTGTAGTTGATGAAGAAAAAGGTTCAATGGAAATCGCAGTTGCTGAAGATCAATTAGCGCTTGCCATAGGTCGAGGGGGTCAAAATATTAAATTAGCTAGTAAACTGACGGGTTGGAATCTTAATGTTATGTCGCTTGCTGATGCGGATGAACAACAGGCAAAAGAGATACAAAAAACGGGTGAAAAGCTGGCAGATAAGCTAGGCGTCGATGCCGAAGTTGCAGGTGTCTTGATAGACGAAGGCTATACCAGCCTAGATGAAATTGCCGAAGCTGAAGCTGACGTCTTATCAGAGATTGAGGAATTCGATACTGAAATGGTAGGTGAGCTTCAAGAAAGAGCACAGGACGCCCAATTGGTTAAAGCGCTTAATGATGCGGAGGCCACTGAGATTCTGTTAGCACTTGAAGGTGTTGATGAGTCTCTTGCAACTGCATTGGTTAAAGCAGAAATATTGACAGTAGAAGCATTAGCTGAGCTAGCCATTGTTGAACTTTTAGAAATTCAAGATATTGGTAATGACAACGCTTCAGCTGTTATCATGGCTGCCAGAGAAAATGAAGGATGGTTTGAATGATAATTTTTATAGATATGAAAAGATTCAATCTTATAGATTTATAGGCAATCAATATGGCACATACGGTAGAAACTTTATCAAAACTACTTAAAAAGACACCTGAACCTGTCTCTTATACACATCTCCGAGCCCACGAGACC
>CAXDLF010000010.1:0-34451 GCA_963989885.1 uncultured Gammaproteobacteria bacterium | reverse complement strand
GCCCTTTTGATGCTTTTTGCCTCTCTTTCCACTTCAAGGTCATATTCACTGATAATGCAACGTACATAAAAAATAGCATCATGGTCTTGACCCTTTGTGTTGATTAGTTCGTATTCAGGAAGAGAAAGCCCTTTTTTTTGCAATAACTCCTGAAGTTTGGTTTTATAATCTTTTAATGAATCTTCAGGACTAGTATCATTTAGCAGGTCCTTATAAAGCTTTAAAACCACACTTCTAACAGTCAAATAGTCAGAATCAAGAAATATTGCTCCCAGAACTGCTTCAAAAGCATCCGCCTGAATCGATTCACGTCGAAAACCACCACTTTTTAACTCACCTTGACCCAATACAAGGGTTTCAGATAAATTGATTACTTTTGCTATTTTTGCTAAGGTTTGCCCTTTGACTAGATGAGAACGAAGCCTCGAGAGCTGTCCTTCATTGATTGATGGGAAACGTTCATAAAGCTCACCAGAAATAATACAGCCAAGAATACTATCTCCCAAAAATTCCAATCTTTCATTATTGTTTTTACCGACACTTCGGTGAGTAAGAGCCTGTTTAAGTAATCCAATATTTTTAAATTGATAAGAAATATTTTTTTGTAATTTATCCATGCAAGAAATTAATTATTAATAATCAAATTGCAACTGGCGCTTTAATTGCGTCGTCATGAATATAATTATGAAACTCAAAGTCATCAAATTGATAATCAAAGATACTATTGGGTTTTCTTTTGATAATAAGTTTTGGTAAAGCTTTTGGAGTTCTTCCAAGTTGTATATTAACCTGCTCGAAATGGTTCGAATAAATGTGACAGTCTCCACCACTCCATATAAAGTCCCCAACTTTAAGATTACATTGTTGGGCAACCATGTGGGTTAAAAGTGCGTAAGAAGCGATATTAAATGGCACTCCAAGGAAAATATCAGCACTTCTTTGATAGAGTTGGCATGACAATTGATCTTTAGCTACATAGAATTGAAAAATCGTGTGGCAGGGTTGCAAAGCCATATTTTCAAGTTCACCGACATTCCAACTAGAAACAAGAATCCGCCTAGAATCAGGTGAATTCTTGATTAACTCCATCGCTTCAGAGATTTGGTCAATGATCTCGCCTTCAGAGTTTTTCCAATGACGCCACTGTGCGCCATATACTGGCCCCAATTCACCATTCTCATCTGCCCATTCATTCCAAATATTTACCTTATTTTCCTGCAAATATTTGATGTTAGTATCTCCACTTAAGAACCATAACAATTCATGTATTACTGAAGGTAGATGAATACGTTTAGTGGTAACCAAGGGAAATCCATCGTTAAGATTAAAGCGCATCTGATGACCGAAAACACTTACCGTACCCGTACCAGTTCTGTCAGTTTTAATCGAACCCTGATCCTTCACAAGCCTTAAAAAATCTAAATACTGTTTCATAACTTTCTCTCTGAATAGTAAGCCCTATAACATAAATAAATACCAATAACGAACATCGGAGCGCTCAATAACTGTCCCATTGTTAGCCATTCAAAAGCCAAATATCCCAATTGCACATCCGGAACTCTGATGAATTCAATTATAAATCTAAAGAATCCATAAAAAATTAAAAATAGGGAGGATGTAGCCATCAATGGACGATTTTTACGGCTAAATAACCACAAAATTAAAAATAGCACAATACCCTCGAGGAGAGCTTCATAGAGCTGTGTCGGGTAACGCTGAACCCATACTCCAGTCTGATCGGGGGCATATATACCCCAAGCACTGGTAGTGACCTTTCCCCAAAGCTCAGCATTGATGTAATTACCAATCCTACCAAAAGCCAAACCAAGTGGTACTAGTGGAGCAATAAAATCAGTTGTTTGAAAAAAACTTTTATTTGATTTGCGATTAAATAACATCATTGCAAGCAAAACACCAAGAAAACCTCCGTGAAAAGACATTCCACCATTTTGAAAATCTAAAAAAATTAAAGGATTGGCTAAAAAACTTGGTAAGCTATAAAACACCATATATCCTAGTCGACCACCCAAAATAGCGCCTAAAGCTCCATAAAAAATGATATCGTCAACCTGTTGCATACTCCATTCTTGAGTCAAATTTGCTCTGTATCTAGCAAGCAAATATGCAAACAGAAAAGCCAATAAATACATGACCCCATACCAGTGTATTTTTACAATACCCAAATCCAGAATTACAGGGTCAATGACGATATATTGCATAATCCAGAGAATTTGGTTAACTTTATATTTTTTTTCAAATACAAAGGATGGGCTGGTTGGCCTGACTTGTTAAGCTTTAAACACATAAGATTTGGAATGAGGTCAAATACTTGCTTGTCTCTGCCATAAAGATTTCCATTGTTTCCCCAAGCAGCAACGGTTATATCAGCTTTTTTTGATAGTGTCATAATATATTTATCATTGTCCTCTCCGATGGGATATTTTACTTTCTTAAGGCCCGAAGGTAACGTTACTCTATAAGCAAAAAGATTTACCATAATTAAGCCACCATATCCCCAGTTTTGTACATAATTAACACATCTTCTGATGGTAGGGTCATCGACTTCTTCATTAGCAGTTGATGGGTTAAGTCCTATAAACAGAACAAGTTTCTTTTTCTTATCCCAAATACGTGAAAGTGAGTATCTATATTTACGACAATTTGAAAAAGTTGCATTTTTATAAATAATTGACATTTATCCCAAGATTTGAAATATATTTAAATTGGTGCGTCCGAGGTGATTTGAACACCCGACATTCGGCTTCGGAGGCCGACACTCTATCCAGCTGAGCTACGGACGCAATAAATCTATCAAGGTATAATTTTAACAATTGCAAGAGATTGATTGAAAAAAATCATTGTTATTTCTTCACAAAACCTTTATTATTTCTACCTGAAATATCAAAACAAAACAAAGTACAATTTAGCCCTTTGAATTTAACTCTACTATTTCAATTATTGCAACATTAGGAATTTATTCATGAGATCGCTAAAAAATCTATTAAAAACTAATTTTCTATTTGCGTTATTGTTGTTTTCAAGCATCTCCAATGTCTGTCTTGCAGATGATAAATATTCCCCCCTGGATTCACCAGAATTTTTTGAAGGACTAAACACTTTTACCGCTGTCTATTCTCAAATCAAGCAACTATATGTCGACGAGATTGATGATGAAACAATGTTTAAAAATGCCATTAAAGGGCTTGTTGAAGGCCTAGATCCACATTCAAGCTTTCTTGATCCAGAAGACCAATCCGATTTAAGCGAAAGCACAATGGGTAAATTTGGTGGTGTGGGTATTGTTATTGGTACTAAGGGTAGCTTTATTGAGATCATCTCACCGATAGATGATACACCAGCATACCGTGCAGGCCTCCAAGCCGGCGATATTATTCTAAAAATTGATGATCAAAATGTGAATCAAATCGATCTTGAAGAAGGTGTAAAACTAATGAGAGGAGCTCCAGGGACAAAAATTAATTTAACTATTGGGAGACCCGATATTGCACCATTTGTTGTTGAAATAACTCGAGAAATTATCACTATTGTTTCTGCTAAAGGCCTACTTTTAGAAGAAGGTATTGGTTATATTAGAATCTCACAGTTTCAAAATCCTACAGCAGAATTAGTAGATGAAATCGTTTTAGAGCTTGTAACAGAGAATGGAGCAGAACTTGACTCCTTGATTCTAGATCTTAGAAACAACCCAGGCGGTCTGTTGAACTCTTCGATTGATGTCGCCAATTTATTTATTGATAGAGAGGGTATTGTCGTCTATACAGAAGGCAGAACTCCAAGTTCTAAAGTTTCCTTCTCAACTAAAGCAGGAGATATCTTAAATGGTGCTCCTATTGTTGTTTTGATGAATAAGGGCTCAGCTTCGGCTTCAGAGATTGTTGCTGGAGCGCTACAAGATCACAAACGAGCTATTATTATGGGTCAGGAATCATTCGGTAAGGGCTCTGTGCAATCGATGTTAGGTTTGAATGATGGTTTTGGCCTCAAGTTAACTACTGCGCGTTACTACACACCTTCTGGAAAATCTATTCAGGCTACAGGTATTTCCCCCGATATCTATCTAGAGGATAACACTCTAAGCAGTTTTGAAGATGCAATTAACTTGAGTTCTCAAGAAAAAGACTTAAAAAATCATTTATCGTCAGAAAGTCCTTCTGAATTATCTGAAGAAGATATTCTAGAAATGCAAGACGAAATAACTGAAAAAAGAGACAAGGAATATATAGATTTACTTAGAGAAGACTACTTTGTTCACGAGGCCATCATTGTCCTAAAGGCTTTAAAAGTGATGAGTGATAAATAAATAATCAGTCAACTAGTCGAACCCACCTATTCGACTAAACTGCATGGTGTTGTGATTCCAATCCCAATGCATCCAGATACCAATCGCCCTACCAAGGATGTAATCTTCTGGCACATAACCCCAGAATCGAGAATCACTGCTATGAGATCTATTGTCTCCCATGACGAAGTAATGATTTTCTGGAACAGTGGTTTTCGAGAGCTCTCTAGAGTGACCTAGAGGGTGAAGCAAAATGTCATAGTTGGCCTGATCAATCAACTCTCTGACGTGACGATAACCACTCATCGGTTTACCCGAATCAACGCCTTTGTAATCACCAATTTTTCTATAATCTACGGTTTCATCATTGACCGTTAGTTGGTCTTTTTCATAACTAATAATATCACCTGGAAGAGCAACCACTCGCTTAATGAAATCTACCCCAGAATAGCCTGCACTATGCTCGTAATTGGGATACCTAAAAACAATAACATCACCTCTTTCTGGCTTAGAAAAATCAATAATTTTAGAGTTGAGTATCGGTAGTCTTAAGCCATAGTCAAACTTGTTAACCAAGATAAAATCACCAGTTAATAGTGTTGGCATCATTGAATTTGAGGGTACTCGAAACGGCTCAAAGATGAAGCCTCGAAAGATTAAAACCAGTAATAGCACGGGGAAGAGC
Organism: uncultured Gammaproteobacteria bacterium; assembly: GCA_963989885.1. Taxonomy (GTDB): domain Bacteria; phylum Pseudomonadota; class Gammaproteobacteria; order PS1; family Pseudothioglobaceae; genus Pseudothioglobus. The sequence continues at coordinate 29,466 of CAXDLF010000010.1, read as the reverse complement.
TCTATTGACCACTGAACAACTTTAGGTCGATGGCTATATTTTTCAGATTTTGAAAACCTCAAGAAGATTAGAAAGTAACAAATTTTTTTAAAAGTTGACCTCTTTTCAGTGGCTTTAACGCCACTTTCAAGACTAGGTTTTGTGAAAAATAGAAGATCAATCAATACAATGGCGATTGCTAGGAGCATTGCCAAAAAAAGCCAGCTTAATACATCCCATGCAAAGAAAGATTCGGCATATTCAATCGTCATATTTTTTCTCTTTATGAAAAGCGTATTATAGCAATCACTCTAAATAAGGTTCTGAAGATTTAAATAACATCACAAATCGTCAAATTTCTTCAATATTCATGCCAATTTTATTGGACAGCTCTACAAAATTTGGAAAAGATGTCTGAACATTATCGACGCCTTCAATTTCAATATCATATTCAGACCTACTTGAGGCGATCGCGAATGACATTGAGATACGATGATCATGATGAGATTTGATTACAGAATTTTGCTTTCTAAATTCGCTGCCTTGAATTCGAATTCCATCTTCAAGAACATCATTTTCAATACCTAAAGTTGTTAAACCATCTGCCATAACTTGAATACGGTCAGACTCTTTAACTCTTAATTCTTTCGCACCCCTCAATAGAGTTTCACCTGAAGCACAGCTTGCAGCAATAAAAATAACTGGAAATTCATCAATTGCTAGGGGAACAAGCTCCAGTGGTATATCGATTCCTTGTAATTTAGCAGAACAGACACGAATATCAGCAACCAACTCACCAGCAACAAGCCTCTCATTAGTCAGTGAAATATTAGCACCCATCAAGTTAAGGATATCAAGGATTCCAGTTCGTGTAGGGTTAATGTTTACTGCATTTAGAGTAATATCTGCTTCTTTAGCAATACTTGCTGCAACAATGAAGAAAGCAGCTGAAGAAATATCACTCGGCACTTCTATATCGCATGCATGTAATTCACCACCACCCTTTAATGAAATTTGGCCATTTACTGTATTGACAGGGTAACCAAAACCTCTCAGCATTCTTTCGGTGTGATCTCTCGTTTTGCTGTTCTCAATAATACAAGTTTCTCCATCGGCATATAACCCTGCCATCAATAAGCTCGATTTAATTTGGGCAGAGGCAATAGGAAGAGTGTAATTAATCGCTGATAATTTCTGATTGCCGATTATAGATAAAGGCGGTTTTGACTCGTGGCTATCAATCTTCGCTCCCATCATAGTTAACGGTTCAATCACCCTTGCCATCGGTCTTTTTGATAGAGACTCGTCTCCGCAAAGCTGAGAATTAAACTTCTGTGCACTGAGAAGGCCTGACATGAGTCGGATTGAGGTCCCAGAATTGCCTAAATTAAGGGCTTTCGATGTCGATTTTAGTCCATGCTTACCTACACCATGAATGGTAATATTAGAGCCCTTTCTCTCAATTTGAACACCCATCTGTTGAAATGCTTTCAAAGTTGCAAGACTATCTTCACCTTCCAAAAAACCAGATACTTTGGTAACACCATTCGCAATCGATCCCAACATAATTGATCGATGAGAAATTGATTTATCTCCAGGTACCTGGATTGAGCCACTTAGTGAATGGCAAGAATATGCCTTAAAACTAGTCATCAAGATGCCTCAATTTATCCATGAATCACGGGTATTTTTTGCCTCGCGAAACAACGATTCAATTTGTTCATCGTTTCGATTATCAATAGCATCAACTAGAGTATTCAAAGATTCTTGGTAGCCCTTAATGTGTGCAATGATTGCCTCTCGATTATGAAGACAAATATCTCGCCACATGATCGCATCGCCAGAAGCAATTCTAGAAAAGTCTTTGAAACCGCCTGCCGCGTATACAGACGCTTTAGGATTTTGACTGAGGAGATAATTCACCAAAGAAAAAGCCAACATATGAGGCAAATGTGAAGTCATACCCAGCAAGTCGTCGTGCGATTTTGGAGTCATAAAATCAACTTCAGAGCCTACTCCCTCCCACATCTTTGTAAGTATTTTTATTGATTCAGGATTGTTATTTTTTAGAGGAGTAACAATAACCTTTTTGTTTATAAATAAACCGGCATCGCTCACTTCAAATCCACTCTTCTCTTTGCCTGCGATTGGGTGCGCAGGGATAAAGTTTTCGAGAGTGCCGCCAAACACTGCTTTTAGCGCTTCAATAACGCTTGCTTTAGTGCTACCAACATCACTAATTACCATGTCTTTGGTTATATGAGGTTTCATTTCTTTAAGTATCGACTGATAACTTCCGACAGGTGTGGCGATAATTGTCATATTCGCACCATCTAAAGCTTCGCCTATATCTGTTGAAAATTGGTCAATAACATTGTCTTTATGAGCTTTTTTAAGACGAGATCTATCCCTTCCAAAACCAAAGACCATTTCAGACTGATTAGATATATTAATCGCCTTTGCAAGCGATCCTCCAATTAAACCTATACCAATTATGCAAACCTTTCTCATCATAATATTTTTTCCAGCGCTCGAAGTAAGTAAGTATTCTCTTCAGTAGTTCCTATCGAAATTCTAAGAAAATTCTCCATCTCCACAGGTCGAACAATAACACCCTCTTTAAGTAGATTATTATAAATTTTCTTTGCATTAGAAAATTTAACAGCAATAAAATTAGCGTGAGAAGGAATATAGGTCAATTTCAGCTTCTTAAAGCCTTTCTCCAGCTGTCTTAATCCATTGATGTTAACCTTTTTCGACTCCTCTAAATAGTCCAAATCTGACAAGGCGCAAATTGCAGCCACTTGAGCCGTATGATTAACATTAAATGGCTCCCTAACTCGGTTAATAAAATCCGCAATAATTGGACTGCAAACTGAGTACCCAACTCTTAAACCAGCCAAACCATAAGCTTTTGAAAAAGTACGAGTTATGATTAGATTATCAAATTCATTTAGCCAGTCAACAACTTCATCACTAACATTCAGATATTCAAAGTAGGCTTGATCCAAAACCACCGGAATATCGCTAGGTATTTTAATTAAAAAGTTATATATTTCATCGTCACTTACTAGTGTCCCTGTAGGGTTATTGGGATTGGCAATAAAGATGAGTTTCGTGTTGTCATTGATTAACTCAAGCATAGCATTTAAATCATGGCTGTAATCTTTTGCAGGAGCTACTTTTGCAGTTGCACCCAAGGCTTGAGTAACTAACGGATAAACAACAAATGCATACTGTGAAAAAATCACTTCGTCTGTGTTCTTACAAACAAATACCCTAGCGATTAATTCCAATAATTCATTAGAACCATTACCTAGTGAAATCATTTCCAGAGCTACATCTAAGTGCTGACTAATAGCTCTTTTTAATTCATAACCATTGCCGTCTGGGTATCTATGAGCATCTTTGAGAGAAAGCTTGATAGCTTCAACTACTTTGAGGCTAGCACCCAAAGGGTTTTCGTTTGAAGCGAGCTTAATCACGTTTTTTATGCCCAACTCACGTTCAAGCTCTTCAATCGGCTTGCCTCCTTGGTATGGGCTCAAGCCAAGAATAGATTCACACGCATTCATAAAATTGCGACGGGATAAGATCCAAGAATATTTAGTTTTAAGGCTTGTTTCTCAACTTCAGAAATTGCTTCCTTAACATTTACGTCGACCTGATGACCTTCAATATCGATAAAGAATAAGTACTCCCATTTCACACCAGGAATTGGATGTCTGGCTAACTGCAACATGTTTATTTTACGACTCTTAAATGGTTCCAATAAATCAAACAAGGCTCCAGGCTCATGTTTTGTAACAACCAATAAGGAGGTCTTATCTTCGTTTCCTTGAGGAACCTCATCCTTGCCAATTGCAATAAAACGAGTAATGTTGCCAGACCTATCCTCAATATTTTTTGCCACACGTTGGAGACCATAAAGATTTAGAGCAGCCTTAGAGGCTATAGCCGCAGCATTAGGCTCTTCTTTTACCATTCGAGCAGCAAGTGCATTTGAAGCCACGGGACGTAACTCTGTACGAGGGTAATGGTTTGACAACCAACGATGACATTGGTCAAATGCCTGCTGGTGAGCATAAATTATATTAATTTCTTGAGACTGATCTTGCATCATTAGATGATGAGAAACAGCAATTTCAACTTCACCACAAATATTGAGATCATGCGTGTAGAGCATATCAAGAGAGGTTCCTATCACACCATTTGACGAGTTTTCGATAGGCACAACCCCATAGTCAGCATTATCTGTCTCTACTTGATGAAAAATCTCATCAATAGTTCCACAGTCTAGCGTTGATACGCCATGGCCAAAATGTTTCAGGGCTGCCTCTTGCGTGAATGTACCTTCAGGCCCAAGAAAGGCAATCTTGAGAGGCTGTTCAATTGCCAGACAAGCAGACATTATTTCCCTAAAAATAAGAGCAATATCTTTATCTTTTAGTAAACTTTGGTTTCTTTTAATCACGCGACTCAGAACCTGAGCCTCCCTTTCAGGTCGATAATAGGCGCTTTGAGTATTTGATTCTTTCTTTACCTTAGCAACTTGAGCTGCAAGATCAGCACGCGAGGCTATGAGCAATTGGATCTTATTGTCCAAAGCGTCAATTTCTGATCTTAGATTGTTAAGTGTTTTCTCTTTCATTCTAATTGTAAATTTTATTAGATTTGGCGGGTTAGAGGTCAATCATTAAGATTACTAATACTTCTAACCAGATTTTTTTTCAAAGTCAACCATAAATGACACTAAAGCCTCAACCCCTTCCATGCTCATTGCATTATATATGCTTGCTCGAATCCCACCAATAGCTCTATGTCCTTTGAGAGCTAAAAGGTTTTCATTCAAAGCGTCTTGAACAAACATTTTGTCCAGTTCAGGGTTCGGTGTAAAAAAAGGAACATTCATTCTAGAACGAAACCTAGTGGCTACATTATTAGAATAAAAATCACTTTGATCGATTGATTTATAGAGCAAACGGGATTTATCCTTGTTATGCTGAGCGATTGATTCAATACCCCCCAATTCTTTTAACCATTCAAAGACAAGCGCCGCTGAATACCAAGCAAAAGTACACGGAGTGTTATACATAGAGTCATTATTAGCTTGAGTCGAGTAGTCAAATAAAACTGGTTGCTGTTCAACAACCTTCCCTATCAAATCCTCTCTGACAATGACGACTGTCAAACCTGAAACACCAATATTTTTTTGAGCACCCGCATAAATCAAGCCAAACTTTGAAACATCAATCTTTCTAGAAAGAATTGATGATGACATGTCTGCCACTAATGGCATATTGACCTCAGGAATATAATCAAACTCTAGTCCTGCAATAGTTTCGTTTGGAGTGTAATGGAGATAGGCACCATCAGGATCAATCATCCAAGTTGAATAGTCTTCAATATCAGTAAAGCCATTTTTTGTACTATCGGTGCATATATTAACGTCACAATATCTTGAGCCTTCTAGGATTGCTTTCTTTGACCAGTGGCCGGTATTGGCATAATTGGCAATTTTTTTACCCCTTAAAAGATTAATTGGAACCATAGAAAACTGCTGGGAAGCGCCACCCTGTAAAAACAAAACCTTGTAATTATCTGGAATATTCATTAAGTCTCTGAGGTCTTGTTCAGCCTTTTTTGCAAGCGTCATGAAATCTACCCCTCTATGGGAGATTTCCATAACAGATGCCTTGGCATCTCTAAATTTTGGTAAATCACTTTTTAAACGCTCCAATACGGCACTTGGCAAAGCTGCAGGACCTGCGCTAAAGTTAAAAACTTTGTTCATCCAATTAATCCAAATTGCAAAATTGACAACATTTTACCTAAGACTCCCAATTACGACTAAATATTGCATTGAATAGCATTTTGAAGACAAATTTGAAAGTTGAATGGCTTTATAATGATATGGATGAAAAGAACCGGACACTAGTGATGGAAAACTCCTACAAAAAACGCATGCAACGTAAAAAAGCATATATCGACTCCCGTATCGAAGCTGCAAATATTGACAAAGGAATCATCGTCTTATTAACAGGAAATGGAAAAGGCAAATCGTCATCTGCTATGGGTATGATTTGCAGATCTCTAGGTTATGATATGAAGGTAGGTATAGTTCGTTTTTTAAAAGGTGAACAAGCTACTGGTGAAGACCTTTTCTTAAATGGTCATGACAATGTTTCTACGGTAATCATGGAAACCGGCTTTACTTGGGACACTCAAGATCAAGAATTGGACAAAAAAAAGGCGGTTGAAGCATGGACTGAAGCTAAAAAATTCCTTTCTAATCCAGATTTTGACCTTGTCGTACTTGATGAAATCACCTATATGATTAGTTATAAATATCTTGAAGAAAAATCAATCCTCGAAACTCTAACGAATCGACCTGCAAACCAACATGTCGTCATTACTGGCAGAGCAGCCAGTGATAATTTAATTGAAATTGCAGACACTGTTAGTGAAATACTAGATATTAAGCATGCATTTAGAGCTAATATAAAGGCACAAAAAGGGCTAGATTTATAAGTTTTAAGAGCCTTCAGCTAAATATCGAATTGCTTGATTTAGGAACTCTACTGGGACAATTTTGATACCATTATCTGTTTTTTTAGGGACATTTGATTTAGGAATTATAGCCACTTTAAATCCTTGCTTTTGAGCTTCAGCTAGTCGCTCTGATGCATTAAATACTGGACGAACTTCTCCACTTAATCCAACTTCACCAAAAGCTATCCAGTCCTTCGGAATGACTTTACTTCTCAAACTAGAGGCGATTGCCATCATAACCACCAGATCAGAAGCAGTTTCATTCACCTTAATGCCGCCAACAACATTAACAAAAACATCCTGGTCAAAGGTCGCAATTCCGCCATGTTTATGGAGGATCGCCAGTTGCAAAGAAAGTCGATTTTGATCTAAACCGACACTCACTCGCTTTGCTGGTCCATTTGCCTGATCAACCAAAGCTTGAATTTCTATCAATAACGGTTTAGTAGCTTCACGAACTACCATAACCATAGAGCCAGGAGATGGCGTTTTTTGATTTGAAAGGAAAATGGAAGACGGGTTGCTGACTTGCTGCAAACCCTTTCTACTCATCGCAAAAACGCTAATTTCATTCACCGAACCATAACGATTCTTAACTGCCCTGATAACTCTGTAACGACCACCAGCATCCCCTTCGAAATAAAGAACAGTGTCAACCATATGCTCTAAGATTCTTGGTCCTGCGAGAGCACCACCTTTTGTTACATGACCAATCATGATAAGAATTGTGTGAGTCTGTTTTGTGTACTGGGTTAGTTGAGCTGCACAGTCTCGTACTTGAGAAACTGAACCTGGTGCAGAAGCAGAAAGATCAGTGACCATAGTTTGAATTGAATCAATGACAACAACCTTGGGCTGAACGTCTTTTGAAAGCTTAAGAATCTTCTCTAAATGGGTCTCACTAATAAATAAAATATCTTCTTTAATGCCTAACCGAATTGCCCTCTCACTGACTTGCTCAGCTGATTCTTCTCCGCTGACATATAATGTCGTGTTTGATTGATTAATGGCTGCCAGAGCCTGCAAAATAAGGGTAGATTTACCGATTCCTGGGTCACCACCAATAAGAACCACTGAGCCATCAACCAAACCACCGCCCAAGGTGCGATCAAGCTCACTTAGACCTGTTGTCAATCTTTTATTATTTTCGGTTTTTATTTCAGATAAATTTTGTAATTTTGATGCTGGCAGGTCCTTTAGGCTTTCAGGCCTAGATGAACTGACCTGAGAGACCACAATTTCATCTAATGTATTCCAAGCTTTGCACTCTAAACACTGTCCTGCCCACTGATGATGAGATGCTCCGCAGTCCCTGCAAACAAATTCAATTTTAGTTTTGGCCATAACTATCTATTAATTTATAACTCTTATGGGGCTAAAAATTCATTGCTTCTAAGAATCTATTGGAAAAAGCAAGAAGGGAAACCTAGTAAAACATTATGCCTAGCTATTAAGCTAGAATTCTATTTTTTCATCAGTTTTTCAATTTCGCTTTTGAACGCTTCAATGTCTTGAAATTGTCGGTAAACGGAAGCAAATCGAATATAGGCAACTTCATCCAAAGCGCGTAATTCTTCCATCACCCACTCACCAAGAACGGAGGATGCAACTTCTCGTTCGTTTTGCGCCATCAGCTTGCGCTGAATTTTTTGAATGGCTGTTTCAATTTCAGAAATTGACACAGGCCTCTTCTCGAAAGCTTTGAGCAATCCTGAACGTAGCTTATCTTCGCTAAAACTTTGCCTCGATTCATCGCTTTTTATTAGCCTTGGAAGGTTTAAGTCAACTGTTTCACGAGTTGAGTGCCTCTCTCCGCATGCGATACATTCACGGCGACGGCGAACTTGAGATCCGTCATCAAGGAGCCTTGTGTCCAGTACCTTGGTGTCATCTGACTGACAAAATGGACAGCGCATAAACTTTACCTATATACGGGAAATTTTGCGCAAAGTTTTTCAACTTTTGACCTCACATCATCAACAACGGATTCATTTTCAATGTCATCACAAATGTCACACATCCAATTAGCCAGATCGCTGCATTCCGATTCACCAAAACCTCTGGTTGTTGCTGCTGGAGTACCTACACGTATACCGCTGGTAATAAAAGGAGATTGCGGGTCATTAGGTACGGTATTTTTGTTGACTGTAATATGAGCTGAGCCTAAAGCGGCGTCAACATCTTTCCCCGTCAAACCTTGTGAAATAAAGCTAACCAAAAACAAATGGTCGTCGGTACCTCCGGAAATGACTTCATAACCTCGATTTAAGAATACTGTAGCCATAGCCCTCGCGTTCACTACAACCTGTTTTTGGTAAACCTTGAAATCATCACTCATCGCCTCCTTAAAAGCCACCGCTTTGGCAGCAATAATGTGCATCAATGGCCCGCCCTGAATTCCCGGGAAAATAGCGGAATTAAGTTTTTTTTCAATCTCCTCATTGGCTCTCGCTAAAATCAAACCACCACGGGGTCCTCTCAAAGTTTTATGAGTTGTTGTTGTCACAACATCTGCAATTCCTATGGGCGAAGGATAGTCACCAGTTGCGATGAGGCCTGCAACATGAGCCATATCAACAAACAAGTAGGCACCAACTTTGTCCGAAATTGTTCTAAAACGTTCCCAATCAACAACACGAGAATATGCAGAAAATCCTGCAATAATCATTTTTGGCTTATGTTCTTGAGCTAGTCGATCTACCTCATCATAATCAATTTCTCCAGTATCGGCATTAAGTCCATATTGAATTGCATTAAAATTTTTACCTGAAAATGATGGCGCAGCACCATGAGTCAAGTGTCCACCATGCGCTAAACTCATGCCTAATATAGTATCGCCTGGAACCAATAAGGCTTGGAAAACTCCCGCGTTTGCTTGTGAACCAGAGTGTGGCTGTACATTTGCATAATCAGCGTTAAATAAAGCTTTTGCACGGTCTATTGCCAGCTGCTCTACAGCGTCGACATGCTCACATCCGCCATAATAACGCTTGTAAGGATAGCCTTCTGCATATTTGTTCGTGAGTTGAGAGCCCTGAGCGATCATTACTGCGGTTGATGTATAGTTTTCAGAAGCTATTAATTCAATATGAGCTTCCTGGCGAGCTTCTTCAGCAGTAATTGCATTTGCAATATCAGAATCAACTTCGGCCAAAGTTAGAGATTTTTCAAACATAATTTCTTCCTAAATATAGACAAAAGGGATAATTTTAACCCACAATGATTTTTTGAGTTAAATTCTTAGCGTTAGCAGATACAAATAATACCAAAATAATTCACAATATGATTTTCATTAGAGACAATTTGTAGTTTATTGCATTACTGGCAGATATTTTTTTTGCAATTGGCTCTAATGTTGTAAAGATTTATCATTTATGTGAATGGTAAAATTCTGTTTTTAAGACTTATAATCGGGTAAATGAGAGTAATAATTTTAGGAAGTGGCATTATTGGCACTACTTCTGCATACTATTTAGCAAAACAAGGACATGATATCACCGTCATTGATCGCCAAAATAGTGTTGCACTAGAGACAAGCCATGCTAATGCAGGTCAACTTTCTTATTCATTCTCCTCACCATGGGCTGCACCAGGACTTCCATTAAATTTAATTAAATGGATATTTAGCAAATACCCTCCATTAATCGTTAATCCCAATCTAAATTCTGAAACTGTTAAATTCTTGTATCAGATGCTCAAGAATTGCAATTCAAAAAGCTATGAAATCAACAAAAGTCGTATGGTTAGAATATCAAACTTTTCTCGAAAATGCCTATTGGAGTTGGAAAAAGATATCGATATCTTTTATGAGCAACGCAAACAAGGCTCCCTGCTGCTTTTTAAAAGTGCTAAACAAATTGAAAACATTAAAAAAGACCTTTCTCTTTTAGAGAAACTTAATATTCAGCATGAACTCTTAGACTTAAATGGATGTATCGAGCAAGAGCCTGGCCTTCATCATGTTAAGGAAGAATTCACTGCCGGTTTAAAATTTACCAATGATTGCACAGGTAATTGCTATCTTTTTACGATTCAGCTTTATGAAAAATGCCTTGAAATGGGTGTTAAATTTGAGTTTAATACCCATATTGAAGATATTCAAATTGAAAAAGAAAGAGTCTCAGCAATAAAGACAAATCGAGGTGAATTTCTTTCTGATAGTTATATAGTCGCTTTAGGAAGTCACTCATCAAAAATTCTGAATAATGTGGGTATTAATCTTCCTGTATACCCAGTAAAGGGCTATTCAATTACATTACCAGTTCTTGATAATGAAAATGCGCCACAATCAACAATTATTGATGATACTTTCAAGATAGGTATCACCAGGCTTGGTAATAACATTAGGGTTGCCGGTACTGCCCATTTAACCGGGCATAATCTAGAATTAAGAGAAAAGTCACTATTTTTATTAAAGCATGGCTTAAACAGGCTTTTCCCGTATGCAACAGGAGAGTGTAATGACATGAAATTTTGGGCTGGACTTCGCCCAAATACCCCTGATGGTACTCCTATTATTGGGGCAACACCCTACTCAAATTTATACCTAAATACAGGACATGGAACTTTAGGATGGACAATGTCTCTCGGCTCTGGCAAACTGTTGGCAAACATCATTTCAGGTATTGAGCCTGAAATATCAATGGAGGGTATAGATATGAGTCGCTTTAATTATGCAAATAAAACTCTCATCAATTATGGCTAGAAAGTGTACCGCTTCTATTAATCTTAGAGCAATTAAGAAAAACTATTTATACGCAAAATCTTTAGCACCTAATTCTAAAGCCATCGCAATTATTAAGGCTGATGCTTACGGTCATGGCGCCATTAAAGTTGCCAAAGAGTTAGACGAGGTAGCTGATGCTTATGGAGTGGCTTGTATCGAAGAGGCTCTTGAATTATTAAACTCTGGAATAAATAAAACTCCAATACTATTACTGGAGGGAGTTTTTGAAAAATCTGAACTCGTTCTTGTTGCAAAACACAATCTAGTTGTTACAGTATGCAATTCAACACAACTTCAATGGCTTCTAGATGCTGATTTAAATAAACCTATTGATGTATTCGTTAAATATGATTCTGGCATGGGACGCTTAGGCTTTCAAGAGGACTCATTTATCCAAGCAATAAATTTACTGAAGGAAAGCGATAATATTGGTGAAATAATCTTGATGACACATTTTTCAAATGCTGACGACCCTAAAAGCACTCTAACTACGAAACAAATCAGAAACTTTGAGAATACTCTGTACGCAGAAAAGTATCCAGGATCACTTGCAAATTCAGCTGCAATTTTAAATTGGAGAGAATCTCATAGAGATTATGTTCGTCCAGGAATTATGCTTTATGGATCTTCTCCGTTTTCTGATGCTAAATATCAAAAAAACTTAATACCAGCAATGACCTTGTCGTCTGTTCTGATTTCAATAAAAAATCTTAAAAAAGGTCAAGGAATCGGATATGGTTCTCGTTTCATCTGCCAACGTGATATGATGATTGGTGTTGTTGCTATTGGATATGCAGATGGTTATTCCCGTCACGCCAATGATGGAACCCCGGTTTATATTAACGGCGCTAGAAGTAGAGTTGTAGGAAGAGTTTCAATGGACATGACAACGATCGACTTGACAGGAGTGCCGAACCCTAAAATAGGAGATAAAGTTGAATTATTTGGTGAAAACATTGCTATCAATGAAGTTGCTGAATATTGCAACACAATCTCTTATGAAATTCTCTCAAAAATCACAAGAAGAGTCTATAAAGCATACATCTAATCTGCCATAAACCTCATATAATAGAGATTATATGAAATTAGGCCTTTTTTCTATTCAAATACTTGCGCTATGCTGACAAAAAATCAAATACGAACATTCAATCAAAATGGTTATGTAGTCATTGAAAACTTTGTCAACAGTCGTCAAAGAAAACTTTTAATGAACCGAGCAGAAAAACTAATCGATGAATTTCAACCACCCATAAAACTTTCAGTATTTTCAACTGATGAACAAGAAAGAACGAGCGACGATTATTTTCTGAACTCTGGCGATCAAATAAGATTTTTCTTTGAGGAAGAGGCAATTGATGAAAACGGCAATTTCACTGTCCCTAAACATAAATCGATCAACAAAATAGGTCATGCCCAACACATTCTAGATCCCGTATACAAAAAAGTAATCAATGACTTAAACTTTCCAAAATTAGGTAAACAGTTGGGTATCAAAACACCAAGAGCATTGCAATCAATGCATATCTTTAAACAACCAAGCATTGGTGGTGAAGTGGGTCTACATCAAGATTCCAGTTTTTTATATACAGATCCAATGAGCTGTATTGGATTTTGGTTTGCTTTGGAGGATGCAAATGAAGAGAATGGCTGCCTACAGGCATTGACCGGTGGACACAAAATTCCACTCAAAAAACGATTTCGTTTGTCAGAAAATGGAGGTACAGAATTTGTGCTATTAAATGAAGTTCCATGGCCCAAAACTCCCCTTGATATGTTAGAAGTTAAGGCTGGTACTTTGATTATATTGCATGGTCAGCTACCTCACTACAGCGCTGCCAATAAATCAACCAAGTCTAGACAAGCTTTTAGCCTGCACTTGGTGGACCAGAATTGTCATTATGCAGAAGACAACTGGCTTCAATCAGAACTTTAATAGAACACCCTAGACTATGAAAAATAGAAAAATAACTGACATATATAACGTGGACTTTTTGCCTTTCGACCGTTATGGCCCAATTGTGCCAAAGATGAGTTGGCATAAAATTAGCTTTGATGAAAAAACTAATTTTGGTAGCTTTATAATAAAGATGGAACCCGGTGCAAAAACTACTCCACACACCCATATAGGTCATGAAGAGTTTTTAGTAATAGAGGGAGAAGTGATTGATGCAGATAAAACGGTTTTTAAAAAAGGCGACTTTGTCACCTTCGAGCCTGGAAGTAGACATTCCTCCTATACAGAAATAGGCGCTCTATTAATGGTTTTCCAAAGAGGCATAAACATACCAATTAAATAATGTTTTATTCCGATTGGGACTCCAACGCCTCTTCAGCAATAACCTCCATAGCGACAATACTTGGCATATGCTCCATAACTTGGAAATTAGTTTGCTCGGCCTCGTCAACTTCTTCGTTAATCATCATCATGATTATCACTGTAACAGCAATAAACATATGAACAACACCCATATAAAGCATGAACCCAAACATTTCAAAGAGTTCAAGAAAATAACTCATTGTAAAGGGGCCTAGTGCTGCAAAAACACTAAACACAAGAACAATAGTTCCACTCGCGCTGATCATTTGTTTTGGTTCAAGTCGATCATTGGATTGTGCTACGCCAAGTGAATATAGTGGTAAAGTGAAAGCACCTACTAGAGCACTTAATATTAGAAGAATTGTGCTAGTAAATTCGAATAATACTAAAACGGTGCAAATACAAATAACACTGCCACAACAAAACATAATGACTTTTCTTCGATCAACCCTGTCTGATAACCAGCCCAGAGGCCATTGAGAAACTGCTCCAAAACTAATAAAAAGTGTCATAAAAAGCGCTGTTTCAGAGACTGACAATCCTGCCTTGACAGCATAAATCGTCCCAACCCCGAAAAAACCAGCGGAAGCTAGTCCAGATAATCCAATCGTAGCCACACCTGATGGTGAAGCTTTCCATAAAGCTAGAAGTCCTAGAGATTCTTGTATATCTGCTTCTGGTACTTTAATTTCTGTTAGTAGGATAGGTATTAATGAAACTGAAAGCAAAATAGACGCCAACAAGAAAAGACTTACACCTGCAGGATCATCGACGGCAAATAAGCCTTGACCAAAAGCCAAACCACCCCATACGACAATCATGTGAATTGAAAAAATTTGACCTCGATTTTTGTTTGAAGAAATAGAATTTAACCAACCTTCAACTATAATCATAATGCCTGCAATACAAAAACCAGACAAGAATCGAGCTACAAACCATACTGGTGGCTCAATAAACAAAATTTGAATCAAAATTGCGGTTGAAGCTATAGACGCATATGCTGCATATGTCCGAATTTGACCAGTCTTTTTAATTTGTTTAGGCGACAAAATAGAGCTGGTTAATTGTCCGATAAAATATCCTGACATTACCAGACCTGTGGTTAAAACCGAAAAACCCTCAAAGTCTGCACGCCAGCTACTTAGAGTTCCTTGAAGACCGTTACCTAATCCTATAAAAAGAATTCCTAAAAATAATGGCCAAGTCGTACGAATAACGTTACCTAACATGTCAATTTCTTTTTTGAGTTAAATGTAAACAAACATCATCAAAACCAGTTCAGTTGGTCATGACATATTTATTAAAAACGCGCATTTTAATTTATTTCATAAACAAAATAAATAAAAATGGTAAAAAGTTTTTTTATGGTTACAACAACCCAAAATAATTGGCTGATTTATATACTTAAATGTGGAGACGGCAGTCTCTATTGTGGAATCACAAACAACCTTGAAAAACGTCTCAAAAAGCATAAAGGAGAAATCACAGGTGGCGCTAAATATACTCGCTCACATTTGCCTTGCAAATTAGTTTATAAGGAAAAATCTGGCAGTCGAAGTGAAGCTTTACAAAGAGAGGCAATTATAAAAAAAATGTCAAAAGATGAAAAACAGGCTCTTATTAATTTAGCCAGCGAACATTAGTTAGACCCTATCTTGTCACTCGCCTTTTGAAGGTTATTGAGGTCATTCAAGACCATCTCAGCGTGGGTTTTTGGATTTACCGATAGATATATTTTGGCAATATTTCCTTTAGGATCAACAATAAAGGTGTTTCTTTTTGCCACCTTAAAAAACTTATTTAATGAGTCATATAGCTTTGACACTTCTCCTGTTTCATCAGCAAGTAATGAGAACGGCAAGTTGTACTTTTCAGCAAAAAGTTTGTGTGACCTGACATTATCAAGGCTCAGTCCGAAAACCACTGATTTGCTTGCAATAATTCTTTTTACGGCATCTCTAAAATCACAGGCTTGGGTTGTGCAACCAGGTGTGCCGTCTTTGGGGTAAAAATACAACACTAGCCACTGACCTTCATAATCACTTAAAGTATGAGTTACGTTGTTCTGATCTTGCAAAGTAAAGTTCGGCGCCTTGTCACCAACCTGAAGTCCAGCAATTGAAGATGAAGAGATCACCAGAAGAGAGATGATTACTGACGATGTTATGATTGATTTGAGTTGCATGATCTGGACAACATCATACCTTATTGAAGATCTACATTGAATTAAGCAACAAATTGAATTGAAAGTGTAAAAGAAACTCTAGTGCTTACTTTTCTCTTTTTTTGAACTTTGTATAGCGCTGTGATACCAGGCTAGGGCCTTTTTGAATTGATATTCATTAATGTTATTCCTTTTGCAATAAGCATTAGTTTTAATATCGCTTGCATCCTTAGAAATTGGTTGGTTCATTATTTGATTCATTTATTATTCCAGTAAAAAAGCTTTAGCTGGAGGGTAGGAGCAACCCACCAGCTACAAGCCGCTACCTCTGTTACCAAACGGAGAGTGAATGGCAAGGGTATCGAGGTTCTTAATAAAAGCAAAATCATGTTCTCAATTTAATCATTAATGCCAACATGCAAAGCTTCAATAGTATTGTTTTTAGTCATTAGAGAATTTTTCGGCACACGTGTTCTGATTTCATCACCCGAAATAACCTTGAGTTTTGATATCCTAGCACTGGCAATTGCAACTTTAAGGGGTAAATGTCGCATTTTTTCTCTAATTAACTAAAAACAATAACTCCATAATAGGAGATAAAAGCAGATGTCAAATGTTTTATAAGTGAAGTTTTAATGAAGATTATGTGAAGATTGTTTTTTTTATTGAGTTTTGAACTACAATAATATCTTTTCTTATAGGGGTTTAATTTAATGCAGCATATTCTAATAGTTGAAGACGATAGAACAATCGCTGAAAGCATAACCTTTATTCTTGAGCAGGATTCCTTCAGTTGCCAATGGTTTGATAACGGTTATGATGCTCTAGAGTACGTAGAAAACAATGCAGTAGACTTGATGCTCCTTGACGTAGGCTTACCTGACATGAGTGGTTTTGATGTGCTTCGAAAGATTCGAATCAAATCAGACATCCCTGTTGTCATCATTACTGCAAGGGATGATGAATCTGACCAAGTATTGGCTCTAGAGGGATTAGGTGCTAATGGTTACATAACAAAACCCTTTAGTCCCAGATTAGTTGTTGCTCATGTGCGCTCACAACTAAGACGTAATCGTACGGATATAAAACCTGGATCAAAATTCAGCATTAATCAAGCCATGCAAAAAATATTGTTTCATGATCAGGAGCTAACCTTAACGCAGACTGAATTCAAAATTCTGTCTCACCTCATAGAGCATCCTAATCGAGTCCATACAAGGGAATATCTGATGAAAAATATATGGGACAACCCGGTCTCAGATGAAAAGACAATCAATACGCACATCAAGTCTATACGTAAACGTTTAAAAGAAATTGATGAATCGTGCGACCCCCAGAAAATAATTTTAACCAACAGAGGTATCGGCTACAGTCTTATTGAATGAAATACTTCAAATTAAATATCGGCACCAAACTGTTTATTCTTTACTTTGTAGTCAGTAGCACCCTAGTCTGGCTTTTTGCTTATCGTACAAGTATAGAATCTGCAAAAGAGGTCATGATCGAGGTATCAACTATGTTCAGTAAAATTGCCTCTCAGAATATAATTGATGGTGAAATTAATCTCACTACTTTTGGAGGTATTATTTTTGACTACTTCCAATCACCGCATGGAGATGCAAGATTACAGAATCTGGCGATTTACATTACTGATAAAGACGGCTTTCTTATCCTGGACACTCGTGGTTTAAGCCTAGGAACAGACATGAAAGCTCATTCAGAGGTCGACTCAGCATTGCTAGGGCATCAAGGAGTGAGTAAAATTTCTAACGAATCTGTTCGTGGCCCTTGGAAAACGAGAGGGAAAAATCTAGAATATTTTTATAAACCTGAATACCTACATGTCTCAAGCCCTATTTACGACAACAGACAAGAAGTTCAAGGGGCTCTTGTCCTCGTCGCCCCAATGCTAGACCTTATGGATAGAGATCGTTTATGGAGGTTCATCTTTTATATATTTCTTCTCGCATTGTTTTTTGGCGCCCTTGGTAGTTACAGAATTTCAAGAAACATTCGTCGTGTGGAAAAATATGCTAGAGAGGTTTTCAAGGATAAAGATGTACAAATTCCTAATGTAAACGTTCAGTTTAACAAACTTGCTGCAGCTATAGAGGAGGCTCGAAGCGAAGTAGAACTAAAGGACGACGTTGAAGAATACATTGATACACTTGCTCATGAATTGAGAACTCCGATTACAGGGATTCGACTAACTGCAGAAAATCTATTAACACCAATGGGTATTGAGAATTATCTTTTAGAAGAAAAAGATGATAAAAAACGTAAAGCTCTAACCAAAGAATTCAAAAAGAGGCGGGAATTTATTCGAAACATTCTTGATTCAAACAAACAAATGGATTCGCTCGTATCACGGTTACTGGCTCTCTCAAGAATTGAAAGACGTGACAAACTAACCGAGATAGAAAAACTCAAAATTTTACCCATAATAGAAAATGTCTTAAAAGTGTATGGCACCCATAATCGTTTAATTGTTAGCAAAAATATCCTTATAAATCTTGACGACATAGATAAGAAAAGCACAGTTTTTGCTGAAAAAATACTATTAGAACAAGCACTAGGGAATATCCTAAAGAATGCGATAGAGTTTAGTCCTAAAGGTGGCACGATAACAATAAAAGTTTCAGAATCTAACACAGCTGTTACAATTGTTGTACTCGATGAAGGGCCAGGCATTCCGCCCCACGTTTCAAGCAAACTATTTACTCGCTTCTTCTCAGTTGCAAGGCCCGATACAGGTGCTAGAGGTAATGGTTTAGGCCTAAGATTCGTGAGGAAGATTATGCAACTTCATGGTGGTGAAATCACTCTAAAAAATCGGTTATTACAGAATGGTGCAGAAGTCAAGTTACGGTTCCCATTAAATTAATATTGATAGTTTACAAAAAAAACAAAATAAATCTCAATATGGTATTCTAATTTTGTTTTTCTATTTCTAGACAAAACAAATTTATATGGTATGATTCGCAAATTTTGTAACGGTAAACTTGTTTCAATATGAAAATAATTATCCCAATTAAGCGCGTACTTGACCCCTATACCCAAGCACGGGTTAACAAACAAACCCAATTAGTTGATTTGACCAATGCAAAAATGGCCATGAACCCTTTTTGCGAGATCGCTGTTGAAGAAGCTTTAAAGATAAAAGAGAGCGGTGCCGCTAGTGAAACTATTGCAGTCAGCATTGGCACCGAAAAAACAGTAGATACCTTGAGGACCGCTTTAGCTATGGGGGTGGACCGTGCTATTTTTGTCAATACGGAGTCGGACCTTAACCTACAACCCCTTCATCTTGGCAAGATTTTGGCAAATATTGTTGAACGTGAAGAGGCTCAACTCATCATTATGGGAAAACAAGCTGTAGACAATGATAACAACCAAACGGGTCAAATTCTCTCTGGCCTTTTGGATTATTCTCTGGGAACTTTTATCTCTAAATTCCAACTTAGTGATGGCGGAAACAGCGCAGAAGTTTGTCGAGAAATTGACTCTGGAATTGAAACCAGACAGTTAAATTTACCAGCTATTGTCACTGTTGATTTGAGACTCAATGAACCAAGATACGCTTCTTTGCCTAATATAATGAAAGCTAGATCAAAGCCCTTAGAAACGATTGAAATTTCAAGCTTCGACATTGATATTAGCCCTAGAGTCAAAGTTGTCAGTGTTGAAGAGTCTGGCACCAAGGATAGAGCATCGAAACAGGTCCATTCAGCTGAAGAGCTATTTTCTGAACTTAGTCAGTTGGGAGTTCTATAATGTCGGTACTAATTCTAATCGAACTTAACGGCTCTGAAGTTAGCTCTAATAGTCGCGCGGCAATTACAGCTGCTACTCAACTTTCAGATAAGATTGACGCACTGGTACTTACAGATGATTTGGATAACGCGACCTCGGTTGCTTCTCTAAATGGCATTAATACCGTAAAAGTTATTGCCGACTCAAAATTAGAACATGTCAGTGTTGAGGTTGCCAGCAAATTAGTGGCTAAGGTGATGGC
The DNA here is from genome assembly GCA_963989885.1 of uncultured Gammaproteobacteria bacterium. GTDB lineage: Bacteria > Pseudomonadota > Gammaproteobacteria > PS1 > Pseudothioglobaceae > Pseudothioglobus. The sequence continues at coordinate 9,713 of CAXDLF010000010.1, read as the reverse complement.
TGACTATAAATACCTGCTTTCAGGGTCTTCCACCTATAGCAAAAATATTTTACCAACGGTAGGTGCCCTTTTAGACGTTCAACCAATCTCTGATGTATGTGAAATCAAATCAAACAACACTTTTGTTAGACCACTTTATGCGGGTAATATTATGGCGACTGTTGAATCTAGCGATGAAACTATCCTAATGACAGTTAGAGCTACTGCATTCGAACATTCTGGTGATGGAGGCTCTGCAGCCATCGAGGAGTTATCATTACCTATACCTGAACAAAAATCAAACTTCATCTCTCTTCAGGAATCTCAATCAGAGCGACCTGAACTAACGACAGCGGATAGAATTGTTTCAGGTGGTCGTGGTCTTGGATCGAAGGAAAATTTTGCTTTAATTGAACAGTTAGCAGACAAACTTGATGCAGCGGTTGGTGCCTCAAGAGCTGCAGTGGATGCGGGCTTTATTTCAAACGATTATCAAGTCGGCCAGACTGGTAAAGTTGTTGCACCTAAACTATACTTAGCCGTTGGAATATCAGGTGCTATTCAACATCTTGCAGGCATGAAAGATTCCCAGGTAATTGTAGTCATTAACAATGACCCAGATGCTCCAATGGCTAGAATGGCTGATTTAGTATGGGAGACCGATCTATTTGGCGCCTTAAAAGAGTTGAATGAGCATTCCTTGTAACTTCTTTTGGAGTTAGCTTAAATGGAAAGAGAGTCAATCGAATATGACGTTGTAGTAGTTGGAGGTGGTCCTTCAGGTCTGGCATCAGCGTGCAAACTAAAACAACTCAATCAAAATCTTTCCGTTTGTTTGCTAGAAAAAGGTTCTGAAATAGGTTCTCACATTATTTCGGGAGCTGTTTTTGAACCTGAAACATTATTTGAGCTTTTTCCTGAAGAAGCAACTGGTTGCCCCGTCCTAAATATTCCCGTTAAAAGAGATGATGTTTATTTTCTAAATGGCAAAAAAAATTGTATTAAAGTGCCCTCTTGGCTTACACCAAAAGGATTACACAACCACGGTAACTATTTGATATCTCTAGGTGAGCTCTGCCAATGGATTGGTGAAAGAGCCGTCCAACTCGGTGTCGACATTTTCCCTGGGTTTCCTGCTCAGAATTATTTACTTGATAAAAACGGTAGAGTGTGTGGAATCGCAACAGGTGATATGGGTCTTGATAAGCAGGGAAAACAAAAAGGCACTTGGACGCCAGGCATGGATATCTATGCAAAACAAACCATATTTGCAGAAGGTTCAAGGGGTCATTTAGGTAAACAGCTAATCAAAGAATTCAATTTGGATGAAGGCAAAACACCACAACACTATGCGATTGGCTTTAAAGAAATTTGGGAGGTTGATACAGAGAAGCATAGCCCAGGAAATGTTCTGCATACGATTGGATGGCCACTAAATAAAGGCACATCAGGTGGAGGCTTTCTATATCATTTTAGCGATAACCGAATAGCGGTTGGACTAATTGTGGACTTGAACTATAACAATCCTCACCATAGTCCTTTTCAAGAATTTCAACAGTACAAACAACACCCTAAAATCAAACAGTTTCTGGAGTCAGGTAAACGAGTTTCCTATGGAGCAAGAGCTATCACCAAAGGAGGTTTTCACTCACTCGTTAAAATGGATTTTGATGGTGGAATGATTATTGGTTGTAATGCAGGTACGTTGAATCCTGGAAAAATAAAAGGTAGTCATTGTGCATTGCAGTCCGGCATCCTTGCTGCAGAATATGTAAATAATATACTTAATGAAAAGGTTTGTGATTTTGACGATATGTTCAGCTCCAGCGCACTTTATAAGGAGCTTCATAAAGCAAGAAACTTTAGTAGCGCACTTCATAAGTTTGGATTTTATGGAGGCTCAATTTATAACTTCATTGAGTCAAATATTTTTCGTAATAAATTACCAATTGATATCAAGGATAATGAGAGAGATTGTGACTCTTTAAATCCTTCCAAAGACTCTACAATAAAATCCTACCCGGCACCAGATAATGTTTTAAGTTTTGACATTGCCTCATCCTTGTTCCTTTCTGGCACGAACCACGAGGAAGACCAGCCGGTCCATTTAAAACTAGCTGATGCTAACATTCCGCTGGATTACAATCTTGAAAAATACGACGAACCGGCACAAAGATACTGCCCTGCTGGGGTCTATGAAATCATTGAAAAAGATGGGTCAGACTATTTCCAAATTAATGCCCCAAATTGCCTACATTGCAAAACTTGTGACATTAAAGATCCAGCGCAAAATATAACTTGGACACCTCCAGAGGGGGGCGGAGGTCCAAATTACATCAATATGTAGTTTATTTACACTGGTTCGCAGTAATGACTACTGTATTAAATATCTCATCTACACTGCAACCTCTTGATAAATCATTAACTGGCTTGGCTATCCCTTGAAGAATTGGTCCTATTGCTTTAGCTCCTGAAAATCGCTGGACAAGCTTATAGCCGATATTTGCTGCATCTAAATTTGGGAAGATAAGAACATTGGCAGGAGGCTCAAAAAATTCTTCAGGATTTTTTATTTGTAACACTTTCTTCTCTAAGGCGGCATCCAATTGAATATTACCTACAATATCAACATCTGGTAATTTAGTCTCACAGATATTGGTCGCAAGCCTTACTTTTTCAACCTGCGGATATTTAGTGTTTCTATTAGTGGAAAAAGAAAGCATTGCAATTTTAGGCTTGATGTCTAGAGCTTTTGCAGACTTGAAGGCACTTTGAGCAATTTCAGACAATTCTTCTGCGGTTGGGTCAATATTCATTGCGCAGTCGGAAAAAATCATATTTTGACCATATTTTTGATGATTTTGATCAAACATCATCAAAAAAAAGCTAGATACAAGCTTGCTGTTATTTGAAACGCCAATAATTCTCAATGCATTTCCAAGGACCTTTTGACTAGGAGTGATCGCGCCGGTTACAACACCGTCAACCTCATCCCTTTGTAAAGCCAACATTGCAAAAACAGTAGAGTCATTTACTAGATCTAGTGACTCATTGAGTTCTAAACCTTTATGTTTGCGTATCTCAAGCAAAGTTTTGGCGTAATCTCTTCTTAATTTTTCGTCTATTGGATCGATAAATTCCAGGTTATGCTTTTTGCTCTTTTCTGGCTGGTCGAGTTGAGAAAAAACTTCATCCTCATTACCGAGAAGAACAATTTTCGCAATTTTTTGGGTGGATAACGATAACGCCGCCTGTATAACTCTTCGATCAGTCGATTCAGGCAATAAAATTCGCGGAAAAATCTTCTGCGCTCTTTTGGTTAACTTTTCCAGTAATGACATATAAAGTTCCGATTAACAATGAATTAGTTTACCCGAAAAGGTTTTAAGTCATCTTGTCTTAACGATGTGAACAGAAAATTTTTTAATTAAGCTTGTTTGAACTGTTCGGCTATTTTAAGCCTCTGTATCTTTCCTGATGGCCCTTTAGGTAAAGGTTCATCAACAAATATAATCTGGCTAGGTGTTTTGTATTCACCTAGTTCGTTTCTACATAAATCTTTTAATTCTTTCTCGTTGGCTTTAAAGTTATCTTTAAGATAAACACAAGCTGAAATTTCTTCTCCATAGTTTTCGTCAAAAATCCCAAAAGTACATACTTCTAAGACGGAATTGTGTTTATAAATTGTGTCATCAATTTCTCTAGGTGAGATATTTTCTCCACCCTTTATTATCAGTTCCTTTTTTCTTCCCGTTATGAAAAAGAAGCCATCCTCATCTTCAACTCCTAGATCTCCTGTCAAAAAATATCCATCCTTTGTAAAGGATGATTTTGTTGCTTCTTCATTATTAAAGTATTTTTTCATAACGTTGTCACCTTTAATAACTAATTCACCAGCTTCACCGGGTGAAACAAAATTACTCTGATCATCAACAACCTTCACTTCATTTCCATAAGCGATACCAGCAGAGCCGTGTTTATAGTTGTCCAGTGGATTTGAAAGAATCTGTGCTGCAGTTTCTGTAAGACCCATAGTTTCCACAATATTCACCTTAAAGACCTTCTCAAATTTTTTATGTACTTCCGGTGATAGAGGAGCTGAAGCTGATCGACCAAAACGAATACTGCTCAGGTTGAGTTTACTGACATCAAAATTATCATTCAAAAGATAACTAATAATTGTTGGCACAACGCTAAACCAAGTGCATCGATATTTTTCAAGCATTTGCCAAAAATTAGAGACACTAAATTTACTCATAATGACTACACAACTGTTACTCACTAAAGCACTCGAGATAGAAACCATTTCAGCATTAATGTGATAAAGTGGAAGAACACACAAAGATACGTCATCACTTGAAATTTCATGCGCTAAAGCGGTGTTTCTGCCACCTGCAATGACATTTTGATGCGATAACATAACTCCCTTTGGTAGTCCTGTTGTACCAGAGGTATAAATTAATACTGCTGTTGTATTAGGGCTTAATTTTTTCTTTAGTGAACCTAAGTTCTTTTCATGAGAACACTGTAAATCTTCAACTTTCTCATAAACAAAAACACTGGCTTCAGAATTCTTTAGAATGTCTTCAAATTTCTCTAAGTAAATATTCGATGTAAATAGCAATTTGCATTCAGAATGATTAATTGTGTACTTTATTTGATTATTGCCTGCAAGAATATTGATTGGAACAATAGTTACACCGTGATACATTGCACCTAAAAATAACAAAACTGATGCATAACTATTGTCAAGCAAAAAACCAACTTTATCGTTAAATTGAATATCTTGATGGGTCAAGAAATAACCCAACGTAATAATGTCTTTTTTGAGTTGTTCATAAGATATATGCAGATCCAAGTCAGCATCGATCAGGAATGTTTTATCAGGAGTATCTATAGCATGCTTGTCAACAAGTGCTCTTATTGTTGGATCTGTTGGAGGGTATTTCTTCCAATAACTCGAAAAGATTTCATCCTCTGATGGCTCATTAGATTTAATTGTTTTGACAATTTTTGTAATATTCAAGTAATGTCTGTAACTGAGATTTTCATCAATGATATTGTTGCCCCAAGTTCCACAGCCCATAGAGAGCGAAAAAGGCAAACTATTGTCAAAATTTCCACCAGTAGCGAAACAATGAGCCTGATTAACAATAATTCTACAAACCGGTAACTCATTGCCGAGTCTCATAATGTTATCTTCGTTTTGGCTATGAATACTGCAAGAGTGTCCCTGCCCCTGATGTTGTAATATTTTATTTGCCAAATCAACCGCATGATCAAAGTCTCTTGCTCGGTAAACAGCCAATACAGGAGAGAGTTTTTCCCTTGAGAATGGATAATTTTCTCCTATACCATCCTCTTCCACCATTAAAAACTCAGTTTTGGAATATTTTTTTGTATCGAGGCCTACGAGAGTCGCAATTTTATAGACCCTTTTAGCTATGATATCGCGGTTAATAATACGATCCTCATTCCACATCTTTTTACCGAGGATTTTCTTTTCTTCTAAGCTTAATAATGCACCACCCTCTTTTTCTAATGCACTGATAAATTTTTCATATACACTGTCAACAATGATGACACTATTCTCGGATGAACAGCTTGTCGCATAGTCAAATGTTTTCGAGGTTTTCACTTTATGAGCGGCATCCTCTAAATCAGCACTAGAATCAACAATTGCTGGCACATTTCCTACACCAACACCCAATGTCGGAGTGCCACTTTGAATTGCCCTTTTAATGTTATTCTGAGAGCCGGTAGCAACAACCAAATCTACTAGATCAGTTAATTCATTGGTGTCCTTTTTATTGATCGGTTCAGATAATGACTGCACAATGTCTTTTGGTGCTCCAACTCGCTTTAGAGCATTCTGTATCAAACCTACAATCTTTGTGCAAACCAAAGCGCCTTTCGGCGATGGGGCTAATATAATCGCATTCCTACACTTTAATGCATTGATGACTTTGTTTAGTGGTGTCGCAATTGGATTTGTTGAAGGAACAATTGCACCAACCACACCAACCGGTCTTGCAATTTCAATAAGTCCTTTTTCATCATCTTGATTAATTACTCCAACCGTTTTAGTATTCTTTAAATCTCTGAGTAAACCAATAGTTTTACGTTTGTTTTTTCTTTTTTTATCCTCCACATTTCCAAGGCCTGTTGTTTTAACAGCCAACTCAGACAATGATTGATTGTTTTCGGGCTTAATTACCTCCCAAGCAACAGCAAGTATTAATTCGTCGACTTGTTCCTGTGAATACCCATTTATAATTGTTTGGGCACTCCTTGCTTTTGTTATTAATTGTTCGGTATGGGAGTTGTTCATTTATTTATTTTCAATCAAAAACTTCCCACTGAGGCGCTTTAAAGCACCTCAGTAAGAGAAGACGACCCCAATAAAATTTATCTTATTGGAGACCTGCTAGAAGATCAGTCAAGTAAACCTGTCTTTCATTCCACATCGCAATGACTTCATCTCTTGTCATCACTCTTGCTGGGGAGTTAGTAGACTTCATCTTGCCCTGTGTCTTTCCATCATTAAACATATCAGGAGTCTTACTCGCCAAGAAGTCGATAACGTCTTGAGGAGTTCCAGCTGGAACCATCAAGCCACGGAAATTGACACTTGAATCATCGACATCGACACCGCTCTCCATTAGCGTAGGAACATCTGGAAGATATTCGTGTCTTGTAAGGTCAGCAACGCCTAGGATCTTAAGATCAGCAGCGCTTCTGGCTGAGTCTGACAAGTTATTGAAACCTGCACTGACTTCACCCGCTTTGACCAATCTCAATGCATCAACCCCACCTTTAGCAGGAATATAGGTTAAGTCCTTACCTGAAGCTTTAGCAAACTGCAAGAATGCAATATGGTGACCCACAAATTTACCAGCACCACTAATAGTTACGGCACCGGGATTAGCATCAGCATGTGCAAGCAAGTCAGCGACACTGTTGAAAGGACTATCTTTACCTACAATCAATACCGCTGGATCAGCACCCCAGTTGCCCAAAGGTTCAAGGGTATTGATATTGTAAGCAGTATCAAACACAATTGATTGTGCTATAAAGTGAGGCACATTGTACGCTGCCAACATATAGCCGTCTTTTGAAGCTTCACTTGCAAACCAGTTCCAACCGGTTCTACCACCGGCACCAGGTTTATTAAGAATGTACATTGGTTGACCAATTAAAGCCTCTTTACCAGAAGCTAATGTTGCAATTCTAGCCTGAAAATCTGTCGCACCACCAGGTCCGTAAGCCACCATAACCCCGATAGGTTTATCTGGATAACCGGCTTGGGCTTGCATAAACATCAGTGAAGCGACTGCAAGCAACGCAATTTTAGTTATTTTTATAAGTTTCATATATTGTTTTCTCCTTTTGGTTTATTAAAAAAATAACCCTCCTGGTAAGCGTACTTTTAACATTAACGTGAATAACCCATACAGAATCAAAGTAAAAACTGCTGAGATACTCAACTTTATAAGCAACACTCGCCAAAAGTTCTTGGTTTCTTCGGGTTTTTTATAAATCATAGTTACCGCGAAGAACATCATCATTGAAGCCAAATAAAAGCCGATTGTATTCATACTTAGAATATAAGCAAGAATAAGGCCAAGTCCTGGCAACAAATCCATAAAATTAGTTGATTTTCCCTTACCTTCTCGGTCGAACCACAAAAACAATGCTAATACCGTAATAGCCCCTGCTATAAATCGTGGAAACAGATAGTCCTCATTTTCACTCCAAGGATTGGGATTGAACACTTCATCAAAAGAGGTAAATAGCAATATTGCCGCTAGTGCAGTTACTATTAACGTCGAAATTTTTAAATATTGGTTCATGCTAAGCGCCTCTCTTTGATTTTCGATTTGAATAAAGGCCATAAGTGATAGAAATTATGCAGATAGCAATGAGGGTTACATTAATTGTGCCTGTAGTAAAGTAAATCATCCAATCATCACCATATCTAGCGCCACCAATTAGCTTGCCGAGAAGAAAATTGTTTTCAGCTATTGGACCCAAAATGATTCCTAAGACAACCGGTACAGCGCTAAAACCTGCCTTACTGGCAAAATACATTATGGTTCCCAAAACAACCATGATAAGCACATCAGAATAAGAGTTGCCAATACTATATGTACCGAATACTGCTAAAACCAATATTCCGACAGCCATGTAGTTGTCTGGAATACGCATAATCCAACCACTATGTCTGCTTAGAAACAGTCCAATGATCAACATAAATATTTGAGCAAGGATTAAGGAATCAATAAATGTCCATACTACAGGCTTGGTATTTTCGGCAACAAAAATCTCGTGACCTGGAAAAATTCCATGAATTAACAAACCTCCTAAAAGAACTGCGGCAGTAGGACTACCTGGAATACTTAAAGTAAGTAATGGGATTAGAGAAGGCCCTACCATTGAATTATTTGCACTCTCTGCGGCAACAATTCCTTCCGGCTCACCCTTTCCATAGTTTGACTGATTTCTGCTGACTTTTTTAGTTTGATCATAAGCAACCAATCCAGCTATTTGTCCACCTGCGCCGGGAATGATTCCAATAAGAGAGCCTACAATTGACCCTATAGAAAGAGCTTTAACTTTGCCGAACACAAACCTAAACGACTGGCTCAATCTTGAATCACCTTCTGATGAGAGAACTGCACTTTTTTCACTATAGTAATTCTCCATTAAGTTCAACACCTGAGGCATAGCGAATAAACCTATCAAGCCAACAACAATGTTTACTCCACCCTCTAAATGACTAGTAAATACAAATCTCTCTACACCCAAAACTGGGTTATCTCCAATAGTGGCCAGCATTAAACCGAATAAACCTGATAGCAATCCCTTCACAACTGATTTGGAATCTATGGTCGCAATAATGGTAATTCCCAAAATAGCTATCCAAAACAATTCTGTTGTGCCAAACTCCAACGATAAACGCGCCAGTGGAGGGGTAAAAAATACTAAAATCATTACTCCAAATATTCCTCCAACAAAGGAGCTAATAAAGCAATAATGAAGGGCCTCTTTGGCCTTTCCTAATTTAGCCATGCGATGTCCATCCATCGCAGTTGCAATATTGGCCGGAGCACCAGGAACATTTACCAATATAGCGCTTATCGCGCCGCCAGCAACAGTTGCAGTGTACATTGCACCTAGCAAAATAAGTCCACTCTCAGGCTTCATGTGAAATGTAAATGGTATCAACAATGCAACCGACATCGTGGGACTAAGGCCAGGCAAAGCTCCGAGAATGATCCCTGCAAATGTACCACCAATTAGCAACGCTAGATGATAAGCGGTAAAAACATTAGAAAAATAATCTAGAAATTCCATTTTAAATCATTTAGCTTGAAAAATATTCTACGCAGAAAGTTATTAATGAGAATTACAACTCATATATATGAGTAATTGATACTACACTTCAGTTAATAAGTTGTCAAATGATTTTAAATAAATAGATAAATATCCTTTTTATGCATTGTAAAAACCCTAAATAAAAAAAATAGCAAGAATTTAATTTTAGAATCAATCAACTCATACATATGAGTATACTTTGAAATTATAAATTTATATTTGTGTCAAATTATTGACTTCAATTTTAACGATTACAAATGAATAAAAGACTTTATCAAATAGTTATAGACCTGTCTCTTATACACATCTCCGAGCCCACGAGACCGAGGCTGATCTCGTATGCCGTCTTCTGCTTG
>CAXDLF010000009.1:0-34964 GCA_963989885.1 uncultured Gammaproteobacteria bacterium | reverse complement strand
TATGCGTTCACTTTGTCTTGTCAGTGGATTCGTTTTTGTTTTTTTGGTAGTGGGTATGGAGATTCAATGGGACGCTAACCTTTCTTTGGAAGAGATGGTCAACGAAGGCGTTCGAAGGGCCTACAATGATCCAGATAATAGACTAAGAGCATCGATAGTCAGTGACCCTTTGTTTACCAGAAAAAATACGAAAGACAACACTCCAGCAGTTATTCATACAAAGCTTGTCCCAGGCGCTAAGTTAGATATTATTGTTGCCGCAAAAGGCTGTGGTTCTGAAAATAAAGCTAAATTCGCTGTCCTTAATCCTGATGATAATTTAACAGACTGGGTGATGAGAACAATACCAACGATGGGTGCTGGTTGGTGTCCCCCTGGTATTATCGGTATCGGAGTTGGTGGAACCGCAGAAAAGGCAATGCTAATGGCAAAATCTTCTTTGATGGAGCCGATAGATATCAATGAAATACAAGAAAAAAACCAGCATAATGAAATTGAATCACTCAGAATTGACTTATATAAGAGAATTAATGAGCTCGGTATCGGCGCGCAAGGTTTGGGTGGTCTGACAACTGTTCTTGATGTGAAGATTCATGATTATCCAACCCATGCAGCTTCTCAACCAGTTGCTATGATTCCAAATTGTGCTGCAACGAGGCATGTTCATTTCACTCTTGATGGTTCAGGCGTAGCTGAATTGCCTGAGGTGGATATTGATCTCTATCCGGATTTGGAGATGGATGTTTCGCAATACACAAAAGTTGATTTAGATAATTTGACTCGTAATCAAATACAGAAATGGAATATTGGTGACACTTTATTACTTTCGGGTACCCTGATTACTGGTAGGGATGCAGCCCATAAACGCTTAAATGCAATGATTGAGAACGGTGAAGGTCTGCCAAAAGGTGTTAATTTTAATAATAAATTTATTTACTATGTAGGCCCAGTAGATCCAGTTGGAGACGAGGTCATTGGGCCAGCTGGACCGACTACTGCGACTCGGCTAGACAAATTTACTGACATGATGTTGGAAAATACAGGGATTCTCGGCATGATTGGTAAAGCTGAAAGAGGCGAGTCCGCAATAAAGAGCATCAAAAAACATAAGGCTAGTTACTTGATTGCGGTTGGTGGAGCCGCGTATTTGATCTCCAAATCCATTAAAAAAGCTAAAATCGTTGCCTTTGAAGATATCGGTATGGAAGCGATTTACGAGCTTGAAGTTAAAGATATGCCGGTCACTGTAGCAGTTGACACTGAAGGCCATAATATTCACAAGGTTTTAGATAACATCCCTCTTACAGAGTCCAATTAGCTGAAGTCTACTGAGAATACAAGCACTTCGTTTAAACTCATCAATCCTAGCGTATAATTTTTCTTTGAAGTTGGTCGGATAGTCGCTGAATGTAGATGCATTAAGAGGAAAGTCCGGGCTCCATAGAGTGAAGTGCTAGTTAACGGCTAGGCGCAGTGATGCGACGGAAAGTGCAACAGAAAGAATACCGCCTATCTGATAGGTAAGGGTGAAATGGTGCGGTAAGAGCGTACCGCACACTTAGCAATAAGTGTGGCAAGGCAAACCCCACTTGGAGCAAGCTCAAATAGGAAGGCATTGGTGTGACTCGCGCTGTCTTCGGGTAGAGTGCTAAAGATAGTTGGTGACAATTATCTTAGATGAATGACTATCGTGACTTCGGTCAAACAGAACCCGGCTTATAGACCAACTTCATACTTTCATTAATATCGGATGATCTCTAGGTTATACTTTGGTCTTTATTGGATTCTAAGGGATGAAATGAGTTATTTTTATTTAGCATTGGCAATTTTAGCTGAAGTAGCTGGTACAAGTCTTCTTAAAGTCACAGAAGAGTTTACAAAACTAATACCCACAACTTTTCTTGTAATTTTCTATCTAATTTCATTCTGGCTAATGACTCTTGCTTTAAGGGACTTACCTCTAGGTGTAGTGTATGCCGTTTGGTCAGGACTCGGAATAGTTTTGGTTGCCATTATTGGTACGTTTGTCTACAAAGAAATACCAGACCTTGCCTCTATCATTGGTATGGCTTTAATTATTTCAGGCGTTATTGTGATGCACTTATTTTCTAAATCTATTCAACACTGAATATTTGTTATGACGATTAATTCAACTAAATATACAATCCCAAAGAATTTGTCTTTCAACGTTACCAGACATTGTGTTGGTTTGATTGTACTCAACACTGATTTCACTTTTGAACGTGATTTTGTGCGTCTTTATAATGAACGTCAGCCAGAATTTGACTTTTATTTCAATAGAATTCATTTTGCTAACCCGATGACGCCGGATTCCTTGGCAGCAATTGAAGGAGATTTGACTGAAGTTTCCAATGAAATACTGCCTGGTTATGATCTTGATCTTGTTGTTTTTAATTGCACTTCCTCTTCTTCCATTTTAGGAGATGATGCTGTAAGGTTAGCCATCCAAAAGAGCAAGCCAAGCGCGAGAGTTCTTACTACATCCCAGGCTGTGGTTGGAGATATTATGCTTAAAGGCATTAATAGGATTAGTGTATTAACACCGTACAATAAAGATGTTTCAACTCTATTGGCTGACTATTTGCGGCGACAAGGTATTGAAATTCTATCTGCAACACATATGGATATGGATGATGATAGAGATGTTGCTATGGTAATCCCTGGTGATATTATTGCTGCTGCAAAGTTGGCAATTGATGATAGAGCAGATGCTTTGTTTATTTCCTGCACAGCGCTAAGATCTACAGAAATTATTCCTGAAATTGAAAGAGCTATTGGGAAGCCGGTCTTTACCTCCAATCAATCCACTTTTGAACAAATCTTACATATACTAACAAAAAGAAATAAATAGAGGTTTAACGGAATATATTAGTATATATACTATTGTTTTTTCTGAAAAATTCGTATTTTATCATTTTTTGTGAGATAATCTTCTCATGTATAAACTTGATGAAAGAGACATTCAAATACTTTCTATCCTCCAAGAAGAGGGCAGAATCACAAAAACTGCTCTGGCCGATAGACTTAACTTGTCACTTACGCCTTCTTGGGATAGACTTCAAAGATTAGAAGAAGAAGGCATTATTGAGAGTTACGGTGCAAGATTATCTTCAACATTTCTAAAAAATTTTCATCTAGTGATTACTGAGGTTGAATTAGAAAGTCACAAAGAGGGACAATTTGCTCGTTTTGAAGATGCCATCATGGATTTTGATGAAGTGCTTTCATGTTGGTCAGTGGGTGGAGGTCTAGATTATATTTTGAAAATCCTTGTCAAAGATGTTTCAGACTATCAGGATTTTTTAAAAAGGGTTTTGAAGGCCGATATTGGACTCAGACGTTATTTTAGTTATGCAGTCCTTGACAGAATTAAAGATACAGAAGTAGTAACGGATAGTTTAATTCGTAAATCTGGAGTCGTTAAATAGATTTCTTGTCATACTGTATTTTGTTTCGAGTATTCAGCTAACAACCTCCGCAATCACATTAAGATTGTCACCAATATTGATTATTGATGGTGCATGTTTGATGATTACCATTCCCTCTCTTTTAGAATGGTATTCATGTGGTTTTGTCGCCGTTCTGTCGATGTTATGGATTTTTGCAAGCAAGTCGCCTTCATTGACTATGTCACCTAGAGAAACAAAGGGTTCTACTAGACCTCGATGCTCGCAACAGACAAATGATCGTTCATCTGGCATATTTAATGACACAGTTGGTGTTGGGGAAGGGTTAAGTTTTCCTTTCATGATGCCTGCATGAACAAGAAAATTGTTAACCCCTCGTTTTGCTATTTCTACCGTAATAGGTGAGCTTGTTCCACCTCCGCCAAGCTCTGTTGTAACGAATATTTTACCCATCGATTCAACTTGAGAGTCGTACATACCTCCAGAGTCAAGTTCTAGCATTTTTACTAGATACGGTGCACCAAATGCCTTAGCAGCAGATTCACAGGCTTTTTCTTGGTGTTTGTCCTCCAAAACATGGGACGCTGCAAAGGGGAGGCAATCTAGCGTTTTTCCACCAGAATGGATATCTAATACATATTCTGACATTGGTAATAGAGTTCGAGAAAAATAGTCGGCAATAATTTGTGTTACTGTGCCATCCGGCTTTCCGGGGAAGGTGCGATTTAAATTAATATTGTCGATTGGGGAAACCCGGTCACCAGATTGAAATGCAGGGTAATTCATTGCAGGAACAATAATTACACGACCCTGAATGTCATCGATGTTTGCACGAGCAGTTAAATCAAATAAAGCGATTGGACCTTCGTATTCATCCCCATGGTTGGCTCCTGTTAGTATGGCTGAAGATCCTTCACCATTTTTGAATTGAGTAATCGGAATCATCACTGCACCCCAGGCAGATTTATTGCTTGAGTATGGAACCTTCAAAAAGCCGTGCTGAATGCCATCCTTATCAAAGTTTATTGAAGTGCTAATTGGGTTATCTTTCATAATAATTAATGTTTAATTAATAATTGTCTAGGAACCTTGGACAAGCATTCTCCACCATTCTCTCCAACCCGGATACTTTCTGTCATTTCAAACCCCCAGTCATCAAACCAGATAGCTGGCATAAAATGAAATGTCATATTTTCCTTGAGAATGGTTTGATCAGTTCCACGAAGACTCATTGTACGCTCACCCCAGTCGGGCGGGTAGCTGAGTCCAATGGGATAGCCACAGCGGTTATTTTTTTCATAACCGTATTTTTTCAGAGTCGCTGTAAAGTTATCGGATATTTCAGCACACGTATTGCCGGGTTTAAACATCGAAACAGCATTTTCGATGCATTCAGCAATTACCTTTTCAATATCTAAATATTGTTGCGGAGGGCTACCCAAAAATAAAGTCCTTGAACAAGGGCAATGATATCTGGCATAAGCCCCAGCCAATTCCAAAAACATACCTTCGTTGTTATTCAATTGTTGATCATTCCATGTCATGTGACAAGCTGCCGCTTCATCACCAGCACCAATGAGAGGTACGAACGAAGTGTAGTCGCCGTAATGGCCTTGGTGTCCTTGAATGCCTGCATGCATTATTTCAGAAACCAAATCATTTTTTCTCATCCCAGGTTTAGCGACTTTCATGACTCGCTCATAGATTCCCTCTACGACTTTTCCTGCACGCTTCATATAGGTAATTTCAGTATCTGACTTGACAGCTCTTTGCCAGTTCACTAGACCAGTTTGATCACTGAAAATTGCCTCCGGAAGGCTGTTGTATAAAGATTCAGCAGCTCGCGCCGAAAAATAATAATTATCTTTTTCTAAGCCAATTCTTTTTTTGTTTAATCCCTTGTCTTTTAATATAGTTGCTAGAAACTCCATTGGGTGACGCTCAGTACTCATCACGTAATCGTCTGGATAGGGAAGGATGTCATCTAGGTTGAGGTCTGTAGTTAGTTCGGCACCTTTAGCATCAATGCCTCTGCCATACCAAAAAAGTAGACCATCAGAACTAATTATGACACACTGATGCACATAGAACGACCAACCATCGTAACCGGTTAGCCAGCACATATTGGCGGGATCATAAACAATCAACAGGTCGACACCTTCAGACTCCATAGCGACTCTAGTTTTTCTTTGTCTTTCTAGGTATTCAGACTTGTCAAACCTTCTCCTGCTCTGTTTCATAGTTATTAATTTGAATTCAAAAAAAGAGAAACTCATTATGTCTCAACTTCTTAACTTATGCAACCAAAAAAAAATATTAAAATTATTTTTTTTTACTCTTTATCACTGTAATATTGCGCCTGTTAATTGTTTATAAAAAACTGCTAAAAAAGAATGTTTTGGAAGAAATCTCATTCAGTGACCTCAAAACATGAAGGTTCTGAAATCATTAAATCGAACGCTATACTTATTGCTTGCATTAGTATTTTTGCGCTAGGATTTCCTGCAGCAGAATTTTTGTTGGATGACTGGGATATTCTGACAATTATAACGGCTAGAAATTTATTTGCATTTGCCTTATTATTTTTTATTTGGATTGCTCTTGAAGGAGCTAGTAACGTTAAAGACGCTAATTGGATTAAAGGAATCTGGATTGGTGGAATAGGTTTTGGGATGGGCTCTTTTTTGTTACTTTATCTGCAATCAGTAACAACACCTGTAATTGCTGCACTTTCTACTGCTACGATGCCATTGGCGGCAGTTACTTTGGAGGTCATCCTTGATGGAAGGAGAATTAGTCGATGGTTTTTGATAGGAATTATTTTAGTGTTATTTGGGGGTTTTGTTGCAACGGGTGCAACTCTTGATAATGTTAATTTTGGATTTCGTTTGGGAGCATTACTTTTGTTTATACCTGCAGCAATATTTGCTTGGGGGTCGCGTGCAACAGTAAAAAATCTTCCAGGAATGACTTCTCTTGGACAAACCACTATAACAACTTTTGGGATGGTAGTCTTTAGTCTTGTTTTATATGTTATTTGTGATTTATTTTTTCAATTCATTGGGCCATATCCTGAAATTACAATAAGACATTTTTGGCTATTACTTATCTATGCTTGGTTTGGATTCGCAATATCACAAATTTTTTGGATAAGAGGTGTAAAAGGGCTTGGAATTGGTATAGCTTCATTTCATTTAAATGCCTTACCATTTTATGTAATGTTTTTTCTTTTTTTACTGGGTGAGAGTTGGAACTGGCAGCAAGCAATTGGTGCAGTAATAGTAACTACAGGAGTAATACTCTCGCAAATTCATTCCTCAAAATAAGGCGTAAACTATTTCCATTAATCCTTGTTCAAAAACATGTCCATGAACTCGTTAACAGGTATTTGTTCAATTTTCTCTTTATCAAGACATAATGAGTAAATCCTGTCACTATGCTCTTTAGAATAAGTAATTTCTAGACTATTAAGAAATTTTCTCTCAAGTAATGGGATGCCTTCGTGGCGACGTTGGCGATGTCCAAGAGGATATTCAACTTCTATTTTGTCTGTTTGACTCCCGTCCTTAAAGAAGACTTGTAATGCATTGGCAATTGATCTCTTATCATCTGCTAGATAGTCTTTTGAGTATCTTTTATCTTCCTTCAAAACCATCTTATTGCGAAGATCATCAATCAATGGATTCTTTTTGTGAAAAGTATCTTCATAAAACTCAGCAACTAAATCGCCTTTAATCATTGCAACAGCAATCATATATTGCATGCAATGGTCTCGGTCAGCGGGATTATCCAAAGTACCTGTCTTATCAATAATTCTGAGTGCAGATTCATGAGTTGTAATTTCAATTTTTTCAATTTCGTTTAACTTTTCTTTAATCTGGGGATAAAGTAATAATGCACACTCTACTGCAGTTTGGGCATGGAATTCAGCTGGGTAAGATATCTTAAAAAGAATGTTCTCCATCACGTAAGAGCCATAGTTCTTAGAAAAACTAAACTCTTTGCCCTTAAAGCTTACATCGTAAAAACCCCACTCTGGTGTAGTCAAAACAGAAGGCATACCCATCTCACCATCCATTGTCATCATTGCTAAGCGAACTGCACGAGATGTTGCATCTCCAGCAGCCCATGATTTTCTTGAACCGGCGTTAGGCGCATGTCTATAGGTTCGAAGTGAAGAACCGTCAACCCAAGCTTGCGATAAAGCAGCAATAATTTGATCTCTGTTACCACCCAGCATGTGTGTTGCAACAGCTGTGCTTGCTACCCTGACAAGTAAAACATGGTCAAGACCTACCTTATTAAAACTGTTCTCGAGTGCAAGAATGCCTTGAATTTCATGAGCTTTAATCATGTACTCAAGCACATCTTTTATAATTAATGGTGATTTGTGATTCGCAATATTAACTCGTGAAATATAATCACTAAGAGCCATAATTGCGCCTAAATTATCTGAGGGATGACCCCACTCTTCAGCTAGCCAGGTATCGTTAAAATCTAACCAGCGCACTATTGTACCAATGTCCCAAGCTGCCTTTACAGGATCAAGTTCAAAGGACCTTCCAAAAACTCTAGCTCCGTTTTCTACAATTGTTCCTGGAACTATTGGACCCAAATGTCTAGTGCAATTCGGATATTCTAAAGCCAACAGGCCGCAACCAATAGTATCCATTAAACAATTTCTAGCAGTGTTTAGGGCTTCCTCAGATACTACTTTGTAATCAATCACGTAATCTGCGATATCTTGCAGAACTTGATCTGCTGTCATTCTGTCAGCTTTCATTTTTCTAATCTCTAGCCTCTATGGGACTGACTTTTTTCAGACTTGGACCTATATAATCGGCATTTGGTCTTATTAATCGATTGTTATGTCTCTGCTCAAAAATATGGGCACACCAACCAGTCACCCTTGAAAGAACAAATATTGGGGTAAATAGTTTGGTCGGTATTTTCATAAATTCATATGCCGATGCGTGATAAAAATCAGCATTTGCGAATAGATTTTTCTCCCTTCTCATAACAGCTTCAACTCTTTCTGATACAGCATATAAATGCTTGTCGTTTACTTTTAGGGATAATTTTTTTGACCACTGCTTTACAATTTCATTGCGCGGGTCAGATTCTGTATAAACAGCATGTCCAAAACCCATCACAAGTTGCTTTTGTGCAAGCATTTGAAGTAATTCTTCCTCTGCAATATCAGGGTCATTCCATTGAGACAGCATAGCACTAGCAGCCTCATTAGCTC
Source organism: uncultured Gammaproteobacteria bacterium (assembly GCA_963989885.1). Taxonomy (GTDB): domain Bacteria; phylum Pseudomonadota; class Gammaproteobacteria; order PS1; family Pseudothioglobaceae; genus Pseudothioglobus. The sequence goes on along the minus strand of CAXDLF010000009.1, from coordinate 26,288 downwards.
CTCCATGTAGTGGACCACGTAAAGTTCCAATAGCACTTGTCACCGCGGAATGAATATCCGAAAGTGTTGATGCACAAACTCTTGCAGCAAATGTGGAGGCGTTGAATTCATGTTCAGCATACAAAATTAAAGAAACACCCATGACTTGTTTGTGCAGTTGGCTAGGTTTTTTGCCGTGTAAAAGGTGTAAAAAATGTCCTCCTATAGTATCGTCATTTGTCTCTGTATCAATTCTTTTTCCATGGTGAGAAAACTGATACCAATAGTTAAGTATCGATGGAAATGCACTCAGCATGCGATCAGCATGATCAGTTTGGTTTAAAAAGCTCTCCTCTTTCTCTAAATTACCAAGAACTGAACAGCCTGTCCTTAAAACATCCATAGGATGAGCGGTTTTAGGGATACCTTCCAAAGTATTTCTTAGTTCAGGTTGTAAACCTCTTAAAGATTTGAGTTTTTCTATATATTCTTTTAATTCTCGGGAATTAGGAAGTTTCTCATGCAATAGAAGAAAGGCGACCTCTTCGAATGTTGCATTTTCAGCCAAATCTACTACATCATAACCACGATAAGTAAGACCGGAACCACTTACTCCAACTGTACATATTGATGTCTCACCAGCGCTCTGACCTCTAAGACCAGCACCACCCATTTTTTTTTCACTCACTACTTATTCTCCTTGTTAATTAACTCATCTAATTGCATCTCATATTGATGATAGTTTAGAAAATCATACAACTCTTCCCTTGTTTGCATATTTTCTAGTACATTGTTTTGATGACCATCTTCTAAGATATGTTGATATACATTAAGAGCTGCCTTGCTCATTGCCCTAAAAGCACTTAGCGGATAAAGAATCATATCCACACCGGCTTCAGAAAGTTCATCTTTACTAAACAATGGTGTTTGACCAAATTCGGTTATATTTGCAAGAATAGGAACACTGAGGGAATCAGAAAACTCTCTGTATTGCTCAATAGTATTGAGCGCCTCAGGAAATATCATATCGGCACCAGCCTCTACAAATGCTGTCGCTTTATCTACAGCAGACCGTATACCTTCTAAAGCCAAAGCGTCTGTTCTAGCCATAATTACAAAATTAGGATCAGTTTTAGCGTCAACTGCGGCTTTGATGCGGTCGAGCATTTCATTGGTACTAACTATTGCCTTGTTTGGCCGATGTCCACAGCGCTTTTGAGACACCTGATCTTCAATATGGATGGCAGCTACACCACTATTTGTCATATCTCGAACACAACGAGCAATATTAAGTGCTCCACCCCAGCCAGTATCAACATCTACTAATAATGGCAATGAAGTTGCTTGTGTAATTCGTTTAGCATCTTCGAGGACATCTGAAAGGGTAGTAATACCAAGATCAGGAACTCCAAGTGAGGAAGCTGCAACTCCACCACCTGACAAGTAGATTGATTGATGACCGACTTTTTCGGCCATAATAGCACTATAGGCATTGACAGTACCTACAATTTGTAATGGCTTACTTTCAGCGACTAACTTTCTGAATTTCTTACCACTGCTCTCCATCTTAAATACTTCCTTACATTATTTGTTTACTTACCGCTTTATTAAGGATTTAAGCCAACACTGCGTAAAACTAGATCTATAACTTGTTGTTTCTTTTCTTCAAACTCACTCTCTGTTAGTTTTTTGCCATTATTTAAAATCATCACCTGATAGTCAAAATCAGCATAATGTTGTGTTGTAGCCCAAATCATATATAACAAGGTATGGGCATCACCCACATTAACAATTTTCTTTAGTTCAATCCATGTATTTATTGAATTAACACAAGTATCAACCCATTTTTTCAACCTTGAAGATAGTATTTCTTCCATTACTGGGGCGCCACTGATAATTTCATTTGCCCACACTTTTGAGCCAAATGGTCTTGTACGCGACAAATCCATTTTTGCGCCAACATAATATCTAATTGCTTCCCGCGGTTCATCAAATGTATCAAATGTGTCAGCGGCCTTCATCCAATCAACCAATATACTTTCCAAGACATATCTATACAGATTTAATTTAGTATGAAAATAATAATGAATGTTGGATTTTGGGAGTTTTGCCATATCTGCAATTTGTTTGGTAGTCGCACCTTTAAGACCATGCTTAGCAAATACTTTTTCTGCTGCAATTAAAATAATAAGTTCGTTTTCTTCACGAATTTTTTCTTTACTTCGGGAGCTATTTCTGGCTTTTGCTGCAACCATTACATTACCCATTCTATTTCTCCATTATTTTTTCATGAAGCCTTCAATGGATTGTTTGGGTGGGTTGTCCAATCAGATACTTTTGTTGAAATTGCCTTGCCAGTTCTAGGATCAGTGCCGGTTGTCATGGCGACCATTGAGATACAATCTACCACAGGGCAAACGCTTACACAAAGATTGCATCCAACACATTCATCGTCGATAACAGTAAATACTCTATCACCGCCATTGTTTGAATATTCAATTGCTTGATGTGAAGTATCTTCACATACAATATGGCAACGCCCACACTTTATACATTTATCTTGGTCAATGACAGCTTTGTCAATGTGATTTAAATTCAAATATTTCCAATCAGTAACTGATGGCACTGCTTTACCTACAAGCTCTTGCACTGAATTCATGCCTTTTTCGTCCAAAAAGTTACTCAATCCAGTTTTCAGATCTTCTATAATCTTAAAACCATAAACCATTGCAGCTGTACACACCTGAACATTACTTGCGCCTAGGGCAATAAAATCAACTGCGTCTTTCCAAGTTGTTACTCCTCCAATCCCTGAAATTGGCAAACTTTTTGTTTTTTCATTGCGCGCTATTTCTGCCACCATGTGCAATGCAATTGGTTTTACTGCCTCGCCACAATAACCACCATGTGAACCCATATCCCCAGTAGTTGGAAACATAGTCAAATTGTCATAATCAACCCTCATAATTGAATTAATAGTATTGATTAATGAAACGGCATCTGCACCGCCTTCAAGGCACGCTTCAGCCGGATAAAGCACATCAGTTATATTCGGTGTAAGCTTAACAATGACGGGTGTCGTCGCATATTTTTTACACCACTCGGTTGCTTGCTTTATATATTCTGGAACTTGTCCAACTGCTGCCCCCATGCCACGTTCAGACATACCATGTGGGCAACCAAAATTTAATTCAAAACCATCTACGCCTGCATCTTCTATTATGGGGATAAGTTTTGCCCAAGATGCCTCATTCATCGGAAACATAACAGATGCAACCAGGGCTCTATCTGGCCAGTCTCTTTTAACTTGGCGCATTTCCTCAAGGTTGACTTGAAATGGTCGATCAGTAATTAACTCAATATTATTAAAACCAATAACACGACGATCATTACTCATCATGGAACTATATCTAGGGCCATTCACATTCACTATATGTGGATCCTCACCCAAAGTTTTCCATGAAACTCCACCCCAACCAGCTTCAAAAGCACGATTTACATTATATGCCTTATCTGCAGGTGGTCCTGAGGCCAACCAAAAAGGATTAGGTGACTTAATTCCCAAAAAATCACTAGATAAATCTGCCATATTATGCTCCTTGTAACGTTTCGTTAATTGAAATTGCAGCCAGTTTGCCATCTTGAACTGCTGATACTGTTAAGTTGTTACCATCAAGTACGCAATCTCCACCCGCCCAAACTTTAGCCAATGAAGTTTTACGATGCTCATCTACAACTATTCTTCCTTTTTTTATTTGTAAGCTATTATTTTCAGTCAAACCTTCAGTCACTAATTTTTGCCCAATTGCCTTAAAAATAACATCGGCTTTTATTGTAATTTTTTCCCCGCTTGCCATTAAACTACCATCATTTTGTGATTGCATAATATCAAACTCCATTGCAGTGACATTGCTATCAGCAGATAACAGACGTTTTGGTGATACATTGTATTGCATTTGCACGTCATGTTTTTTTGCCAAAGCTTGCTCATATTCACTAGCCGCCATCTTATCTTTACTTCGCCTATAAGCAATAGTTACTTGCTCTGCACCTAATAATTTGCTTTGAACGGCAATATCTATTGCTGTCATGCCACCCCCTATAACTACAATATTTTTTCCAACCATCAGTTCTTCTTTATTGTTGGCTTGTCGCAAATTTGCAATATATTCAACCGCATCTATAACGCCTGAAATATTTTCGTTGTCAAGATTCAATTGGTTTACCGTACCTAGACCACATCCTAAAAAAACTGCATCATATTGTTGTTGCAAGTCCTTAAGATTAATTTGTTTACCTAGCTGCATTCCTGTTTTGATAGTAATACCACCTATATCTAGAATATAAGAAAGCTCTTGCTGAGCAAAATCATTGATAGTTTTATAAGCTGCAATACCATACTCATTTAAACCACCTAATTTTTCCTTTGCCTCATAGACTGTTATTTTGTGTCCAAAAACTGCCAAACGATGTGCGCAAGATATTCCAGCAGGGCCAGCTCCAACAACAGCAATAGATTTTCCTGTATCTGCCCCTCTTGAAAATAACTGTACGTCATTATTTAATACTGAATCGGTTGCATAGCGTTGTAATAATCCAATTTCAACCGGTTTTTCTTCATGATCATTACGCACACATGCCTGTTGGCACAACACTTCAGTAGGACAATCCCGGGCACACATGCCGCCAAAAATATTTTCACTTAAGATTTTATCTGCAGCGCCTGTTAAATTATCACTCTGAATACTTTGAATAAAACCTGGAACATCAATATCTGATGGACAGGCTTTAGTACATGGAGCGTCATAACAAAAATAACAACGATCAGCCTCAATTAATGCCTCTATTGCAGATAGTGGTGGATGGAGATCTTTAAAATTATCTTCGATCTCTTGTTTGCCAAGACGATGCGATTTAATGCTTATTTCCTCATTTGTTAATTTTTTATCATTCATATATTACTCCGAAAAAACATTTGACCATTTAGTCAGGTTATCAATACAAAGCCACAATATAAAATAAATTACCTCATTAACGATTCACAGATTTAGGTTTTTTTATCTCCGCTTGACGATCTAGACCTTGATAGAATGATGCATAGGGAGGTCTTTCAATATATTTACCGGCACCACGTTCAACTTTTAACTCTCCGTTAGCATATACTACTTTTGCTGCACTTATGGTGTGTGAAGCGCAGCCTTTGACCTTCATGCCTTCAAAAATATTAAAATCAACATTTTGATGGTGTGTTTTAGCAGAAATTGTCTTAGTTGCTTCTGGATTCCAGACAACAATATCAGCGTCTGCCCCGATAGATATACTGCCTTTACGTGGATAGATATTGAATATTTGCGCAGCATTCGTAGAGGTTAGCTTAACAAACTCGTTCATATTTAAAAGTCCAGTATTTACTCCATGATGCCATAATACTTCCATACGATTTTCTATGCCTGCAGTACCGTTCGGAGTTAAACGAAAATCATCTTTACCGGCCGCTTTTTGATCAGCACAAAAACAGCAATGGTCAGTAGCTGTGGTTTGTAAATTACCAGAGAGAAGACCTTTCCATAATGCATCTTGATGTTCTTTCGCTCTAAAAGGTGGACTCATAACATGTGCAGCTGCACTTTCAAAATTTTTATCCAAGTAAACTGACTCGTCTACCAACAAATGCCCAGCCAAAACTTCACCAAATACTTTTTGGCCTGCATTTCGTGCCCTGGTAATAGCATCTAAAGACTGTTTTGAGGATACATGAACAACATATAATGGCACTCCAAATACGTCAGCAATAGTAATAGCACGATTCGCAGCCTCGCCTTCAACTTCCGGTGGACGCGACAATGGATGGCCTTCTGGTCCAGTTATACCCATATCAAAAATTTTATTTTGTAACTGCCAAACCATTTCGCCATTTTCAGCATGAACTGTTACCATTGCGCCTAATTCTAAAGCTCTGCTGAAACTATTGACTAGTATTTCATCGGTAGCCATTATTGCACCTTTATAAGCCATAAAGTGCTTAAAACTGTTGACACCATATTTTTCTACTAAGGTTTTCATGTCAGCATGCACAGTTTCATCCCACCAGGTGATGGCAACATGAAAACTGTAGTCAGCCACTGCTTTTTGTGACCACTCACGCCACTGTTGATAAGCCTCCATAATATTCTGTTGAGGCGCAGGAATAACAAAATCAATAATCATTGTTGTGCCACCTGCAAGCCCTGCAGCCGTGCCAGTATAAAAATCTTCACTGGCAACTGTTCCCATAAACGGTAACTGCATATGAGTATGAGGGTCGATACCACCGGGCATAACGTATTGCCCGGCGGCATCTATGATCTCAGCGCCACTTGGCGCTGAGATATTACTGCCAATTTCCTGTATTTTGCCGTCTGCACATAGTACATCGGCTTGAAAAGATTGATCAGCATTAACAATTGTTCCATTTTTAATTAGTACAGACATAGTATTACTCCTACAAGAAATTAGATTTTAAAAAATTATGAACCAAATGCAGCATCCCAGACCTTATGAGTCCAAGCTCCTACTGGTTCTTTGTTGATCACTGGATCAGAATCACTACCTAGTAAAGTATCAACAGTACGTTGGTAGTCGTCAACATTTAACTTACCACCATTTGCGGTTAGTTTGTTGATCTCACCCATCATGCGACGCTGATGTTTTTCAGTTTGGGCGCCAGTCATATCATACTCAAGCACAATATCGGCAGCGGCATCAGAATTACTTGTAGCCCATTCCCAACCTTTCATACTTGCACGAAGGAAACGTGCTGCTTTATCAACAAAAGCAGGGTCACTTAAATTTTCTTCGAGTACATATAAACCATCTTCAAGTGTTGAAACACCTTGGTCTTCATATGAGAAAACTACTAGCTCATCGGCTGAAAGTCCGCCATCAATAACTTGCCAATATTCATTGTAAGTCATTGTTGACACGCAATCTGCTTGCTTTTGAAGAATAGGCTCTATCCCCCAGCCTTGCTTCAATACTGTCACTCCACCTGCGCTTCCATCAGTTGCCATATTAAGCTTACTCATCCAGCTCAGGAATGGATACTCGTTACCGTAGAACCAAACTCCTAGAGTCTTGTCTGAGAAGTCAGAAGGCGAACTTATGCCCGAATCTTTACGGCATGTTAACATCATGCCAGAACGCTTAAATGGCTGAGCAATGTTTACTAGATTAAGCCCTTTTTCTCTAGAGGCCAAAGCTGCTGGCATCCACTCAATTAGAATATCAGCACCACCGCCTGCGATAACTTGAGGGGGCGCTATATCTGGTCCACCTGACTTAATTGTTACATCTAGTCCTTCATCGTCATAGTAACCTTTTTCCAAGGCAACATAATAGCCTGCAAACTGAGCCTGAGTTACCCACTTCGTTTGAAGGGTAAATTTATCACCTGCATGCGTATTAAAGCTCAAAGCTAGAAGCATAGTAGAGCAAATTGCAGCTAATATCGTTTTACTATTAAATATTTTCATCATTTCTCCTTTCTTTTAAAAATAATAGTACTCACTCTTGATTAACTTTTTCGCATCGATGGATGCCAGAAAGTTAATTTTCTCTCTAAAAGAGCAAATACTCCATAAAACATCGAGCCCGTTAGAGCAGCAACCGCAATTGTTGCCCATACAATATCGATATTCATTCGGCCAACCTCTGCCGAAATTCTAAATCCCATTCCTACAATGGGTGTTCCAAAAAATTCTGCCACTATAGCTCCAATCATAGCTAAAGTTGAGTTAATTTTCAATGCATTAAGAATAAATGGCATTGCATTTGGCAGTCGCAAACTAAAAAGTTCTCGCCAGTAACTTGAAGCATAAGTGTGTAATAAATCTCGATCAATCCTATCAGTCTCGTTAAGACCTCCTAAGGTATTTACCATCATTGGGAAAAAAGTCATTACGGCAACGACAGCTGCTTTGGACTGCCAATCAAATCCAAACCACATGATCATAATTGGCGCCATACCAATAATTGGTATGGCGCTAAAGAAGTTTCCAATTGGAATTAATCCACGCCTTAAAAATGGAATTTTATCTGCTGCAATTGCAACGAGAAATCCTGCACCACTTCCCATAATAAAGCCAGGAATTGCTGAACGAACAAAAGTTTGATAAAAATCAGCAAATAAAGTAGCGCCAAACCCATCAAATACTTGCCAAATAAGACTTGGTGCAGGTAACAACACCTGTGGAACGGACATACCTATAGTAATAACCTCCCATAGAAAAAATATCCAGGCACCAAATAAAACTGGAATAACTATATTAAGAGATAATTCTATTAATTTATTCTTTGTCTTCAAAGCTGATAGTTGAACTAAGTTATTCCATGTTATAAACCACAATGCACTTACCAAGAACCAGGCATCTAAACCCATAACTACACCTTTATCGAATGAATGTATTAAATTTAATACAGACCAAGTTCCAGAAAATAAAGCTACAAAACAAATTGATAAAAGAACTAATCCTTGTTGACGAATGATAAAAAATAATAAACCGACAGTTGCAATAGTCAGCACAATAATAGGATTAAGTTCGTAATCATTTATTGCGTCAAGCTTTAACCAAATAAATGAGCTGATTGAAAAAAGAAGACATAGCAATCCACTTAAGGGACGCGACCTTATTATTGCCAGGAAATTCATATTTGCAGCCCCATACGATTATTAACTGCGCGCTCCATTCTTCCAACTATGGTAACTAGGGTTGCAGAAATTACTGAGGCGGTTATTAGAGCAGCCCAAATAAGGTTAGTTTGGCCATAATATGAGCCAGACAATAGACGCGCACCAAGGCCTCCTTGAGCACCAGCAGGAAGCTCTGCTACAATTGCTCCCACAATACTTAAAGCAATGGCTACTTTTAAACTAGCAAATAAATAAGGAATAGACGCCGGAAGACGTAATTTCCAAAAAACCTCTGCTTTTGATGCTGAATAACTGTTCATTAGGTCTACCAAGATAATACTTGGTGACCTTAAACCTTTAACCATCCCAACAACCACAGGAAAAAAACAAAGATAGGTTGAGATCGTTGCTTTTGGAACTAACCCAATAATACCCATTGAACCTAACACAACGACAATCATAGGAGCCAATGCTAGAATTGGAATAGTTTGTGATGCTATGATCCATGGCATTAATGTTCGATCTAATGCTGCCACATAAACAATACCTACAGACAACACAATACCAAGAAAGGTGCCCATTACAAAGCCAACCATTGCAGAAGATAAAGTCACTCCAGAGTGGTAAACCAAACTGCGCTTTGAAGTTATCTTCTTATCCCAAATTGTTTTCTTTAGCTCTTTGGCTACTTGATGGGGTGATGGCAAAACAGGGCGCTCCATCGACCAAGAATCTGAGGCTAATTCCGAAAAAGTCCACTCAACATTATTTTTTTCATATCTATCAATTAAAAATGAGCTATTTAAGTAAACAGATCCTGCATACCATATCATAATAATAATCGTTACTAGAATCATAACAGGGCCAACTGTTCCGCTGATAAGTGTATTAAGAACTCTATTAGCTTCCATCACTATGCCCCTCTTTTAGGCCTTCTCTAACCAGTTGAGAGGCTTCTAAAAATTCAGTCGTTTCTCGAATATCAAGAGTTCTGTCTTTTGGAAAATTGGTATCAATGACATTAATAATTTTTCCTGGACGAGCAGACATGACTACAATCTTAGAGGATAAAAAGACTGCCTCAGGTATTGAATGAGTCACAAATACAACTGTTTTTTTAGTCTTTTCCCATAAACGCAATAACTCTTCATTTAAACGGTCACGAGTAATCTCATCAAGCGCACCAAATGGTTCATCCATAAGGAGCATATCAGGGTTAAAACTCAAAGCCCGTGCAATTGAGACGCGTTGCTGCATTCCACCGGATAATTGCCATGGATATTTTTTTTCAAATCCTGACAGACTGACTAATGATAAATACTGATCAGAAAGATTTTTTTGTTCAGATCTTGAGTAGCCAGACATCTCCAGAGGTAAGTGAATATTTGACTCAATATTCCTCCAAGGCAAAAGAGCTGGAGTTTGAAATACGTACCCATAAGAGCGATCTAAACGAGCCTGCTGAGCAGACTTACCTTCAACAGTTATTGACCCACTTGTTGGTTTTTCTAGGTCGGCTATCACTCGCAATAATGTTGTTTTACCACAACCACTAGGCCCAATCAGAGAAACAAAATCACCAGGCTCAACTTTCAAGTTGATATCAGAAAGTGCATGCACTGGTTCTGTTTGCGTCTCAAATGTTAGACACAAATTGTTAATGTCTATAGATGTAGACTTTAAAGACTTGCTAGATGTTGGCTCATTCATCGAACTATTTGTCTGTTAACCTCCCATAAAGGTCACTTCTTCTATCTCTGAAAAATTGCCAAGTATCTCGAACCTCTCTAACCATATCTAAATCAATTTCATGCACCAACAACTCATCATTACCATAACTTGCTTGTGCCTCAATTTCACCACGAGGATTTACAATATAACTTGATCCATAGAATTCGCCCATTTCCTTTGCCCATGGCTCTTCTTTACCCACACGATTTATCGCTCCGATAAACACTCCATTTGCAGCTGCCGAAGCTGGTTGTTCCAACTCCCATAAATACTTACTTAATCCTGCCACTGTAGCTGAAGGATTAACAATATATTCAGCTCCATTTAAAGCTAATGCACGCCAACCCTCAGGGAAATGCCTGTCATAACAAATATACACTCCCAACTTGACATACGCAGTATCAAATACCGGATAACCAAGATTTCCAGGCTTAAAGAAAAATTTTTCATAAAAACCAGGCGCAACTTGTGGAATATGAGTTTTACGATATTTGCCTAAAAAACTTCCATCGGCATCTAATACTGCCGCGGTATTGTAATAAACACCGGACATTTCTTCTTCATAAATAGGAACAACAATTACCATTTGGTGTTTTTTTGCATATTCTTGCATAAGATTAATTGTAGGTCCATCGGGAATCGACTCAGCCGCCGCATACCATTTTTTATCCTGACTTGGGCAAAAGTATGGTGAAGTAAATACTTCTTGAAAACACAGTACTTTTACTCCTTGTTTAGCAGCATCCTCTACCATTGGGATATGAGCCTCGATCATTAAATCACGTATTTTTTTTGGCGGCATCGTACCATCACCTTTCAAGCTCATTTGAATTAAACCACACTTCAATTTACTCATTAATTACTCCTTTTACTATTGGGTGAACAAAACAACTTAAAACTTCTTGACTGAACAGACAGGCTACATATTTTATTTATACTTGTCAACTAAAATTGTTGGGTTATATTTGAAAAAACTTCAAATCACCATCAAGTGTAATTTGCAGAAAAAATGAAGGTTTCTGGACGATAAAAGGACTTCCTAAAGAAGTCCTTAGAAACAAAAAAACCAAAACAATTATGAAGGGAAAGAAAAGTTAACGCCTTCGCGAACACTGGATGACGGCCAGCGTTGAGTGATGGTTTTTCTTCGTGTATAAAACCTTACACTATCAGGTCCATATGCTGCCAAATAACCAAACATTGATTGTTTCCAACCACCAAAACTATGCTGTGCAGCCGGGACCGGTAATGGGACATTTATACCAACCATGCCGACTTTTATATGGTCGCTAAAATAACGCGCCGCTTCCCCATCTCGGGTGAAAATACAAGTTCCGTTACCGTATTCATGTTCGTCTATTAGATCTATTGCTTGTTGCATAGTATCTACCCTAACAACTTGCAATACTGGACCGAATATTTCGTTCTGATACGACTCCATTGAAGCCTGTACACTATCTATAAGTGTGCCTCCAACGTAAAAACCATTTTCACAACCTTTTACATTAACATTGCGACCATCAACAACAATGTCTGCACCTTGAGTCTCAGCACTGGTTATATATTGTTTAACTTTTTCCATATGATCTTTGGTTATCAGTGGGCCGAAATCATTAGTATTATCATCAAAATTACCTACTTTCAGATTATGCATCTTAGATTTTAAGCCAGCAATTAAATTATCTGCCGTCTCTGAACCAACTGCGACTGCAACAGAAATTGCCATACATCGTTCACCGCTAGAGCCGAATGCAGCACCTATTAAGGCATTCACTGTATTCTCCATATCTGCATCTTGTAATACAATAGCGTGATTTTTAGCTCCTCCAAGTGCTTGACACCGCTTATCGTGCTCAGTAGCTGTAGTGTAAACGTATTTTGCAATAGGGGTCGACCCAACAAAACTTACAGCTTGCACTCTTTCATCAGTTAGTAAAGTATCTACTGCCTCCTTACCTCCATTAACTACATTTAGCACTCCCTTTGGCAAACCCGCCTCATATAATAATTGAGCAACAAACAATGCTGCAGAAGGGTCTCTTTCGGATGGTTTTAATACAAAACAGTTGCCACAAACTATCGCCATCGGATACATCCATAGTGGCACCATAGCTGGAAAATTAAATGGAGTAATTCCCGCTACAACTCCTAAAGGTTGAAACTCACTCCATGAATCAATATTGGTTCCAATATTTTTACTGTGTTCTCCTTTTAGTAGTTCTGGCGCATAGCAAGCATATTCAACATTCTCGATACCTCGAGTTACTTCACCAAGCGCATCGTGTGCAATTTTTCCATGCTCTTCTCCAATTAATTGTGCTATTTCATTAATATTTTTCTCTAACAATTCTTTAAAACGAAACATAATTCTGGCACGTTTAAGTGGAGGTATTGCTCGCCACTCTGGAAAAGCGTCCTGTGCAGCAGTTATAGCCTTTTCAGCAGTGGTTTTTGTAGCTAGAGATACTTGTTTGCTAACCTCTCCAGTAGATGGATTAAATACATCTTGAGTAGGGTCACCCATTGATAAAATTTCACCATTAACAAGGTGTTCTATTACTTTCATTCCCTCTTTCTCCTTTATTGTAGTTCTTTAATCGAGTCAGATATTGCACCAACAACATCCTTTATTTCTTGTTCGGATACGATAAATGGTAGACCCAATTGAATAGTATCTCCACCATATCGCACATAAAAACCTTTATCCCAACATTTCATTGCTATTTGGTAAGGTCTTAATGCGGGTTCATCTTTTGCAGCCTCAATAGTAATTCCACCAGCCAGTCCATAATTACGAATATCCGCAACATGTTCTAAACCTTTAAGGCCATGAAGTTCTTGTTCAAATATTGGGCTCATTTTTTGCACTCGCTCTACCAAATTATCATTCTGTAATATATCTAAACTTGCAATCGATGCAGCACAAGCCACCGGGTGCCCAGAATATGTATAACCATGAAATAATTCAACCAAATAATTTGGTGCTTTAGTATCCATAAAAGTTTCATAAATATTTTTGTTAACCACTACACCGCCTAGCGGTTGACTGCCATTACTAACTTGTTTTGCAAAAGTAATTATATCTGGAGTAACGCCAAATGCTTCAGCCCCTGTCTTCGAACCCATGCGGCCAAAAGCGGTTATCACTTCATCAAAGATTAATAAAATATCATTAGAATCACAGATTTTGCGCAACCTATTTAGATAACCTATAGGAGGTGGTATCACTCCTGCAGAACCCGCCATTGGCTCTACAATTACTGCAGCAATATTAGAAGCCCCATGTAATGCTATTTTATTTAATAATTCATCGGCTAAATGATCTCCAACTTGAGGTTGTCCTTTGCTAAATAAGTTTTCTGGCAACAAGGTGCTTGTTAAATGATCAGCCTCAATACCTTGTCCAAACATCTCTCTATTTGGACCGATACCACCAACACTGATCCCCCCAAAATTAACTCCATGATAGCCCTTTACTCTTCCAATCAGACGAGTTTTACCGAACTTTCCCTTATGTCTCCAGTAAGCTCGAGCAATTTTAAGGGCACTATCTACCGCCTCTGAGCCGGAACATGTAAAAAAAACACGGTCTAGATCTTTTGGGGTAAGTTCGATGATTCTATTCGCCAATTCAAACGATTTGTCATGTCCAAATTGAAATGCCGGTGAGTAGTCTAGGGTTTCAATTTGTTTACTTACAGCTTCCAGGATTTCAGGACGTGAATGGCCTGCTCCACAAGTCCATAGCCCCGAGAGACCGTCAAATATTTTCCTGCCTTTATCATCTATATAATAGCTATCTTTAGCCGAGACCATTATGCGTGGATTTGCTTTAAATTCCCTATTTGAGGTATATGGCATCCAGTGTGCATCATAATATTGAGGATTATTTTTTATCATTTTTCAGTTTTCCATTAACTAAGGATTTCAATAAATACTAGGCAAAACTAGGTCTATAAATTGTTGTTTATTTAACATTCTTAGAGAGTCCAATCTATAACACTCGTTGCTTTTTCTGTATCTAATAATAGTTCACTTTGAATTGGGTTAGCCTTTGCAATAACCTGTCCATTTCGAATTACAAACAAACGTGCATTGCGTAAACGTATCGCTTCAATTGGATTATTGGCTTGATGGACTACCAAATTAGCATTGCAACCAACTTCAATACCGTAATTATCTAGTTGCATTACTTTGGCTCCATTGCTGGTAATAGTTTGAAATATTTGGTGCATTTGCTGTACACCTGTCATTTGTCCAACATGCAATCCCATATTAGCAACATCTAACATATCATGTTTCCCAAGGCTATACCATGGATCCATTACACAGTCATGACCAAAAGCAACATTAATATTATTATCTAATAACTCTTTAACTCGTGTCATTCCCCTGCGCTTAGGATAGAGATCATGGCGACCTTGTATGGTAATGTTTATTAATGGGTTGGCAACAACTTGTAAGTCAGCTTCCCGTAATAATGGTATTAATTTACTTACGTAATAATTATCCATTGAATGCATGGATGTTAGATGTGAGCCGGTAACTCTACCCTGCAAACCTAAGCGCTGAGATTCAAACGCCAACGTTTCAACATGTCTAGACATCGGGTCATCAGTTTCATCACAATGCATATCAACTAATAATCCGTGTTTTTCTGCTACCTCACATAACAATTTAATGGACAAAGAGCCTTCGTTCATAGTGCGCTCAAAGTGTGGAATACCGCCAACAACCTCTACGCCTTTTTTTAATGCTCTATCAAGGTTTTCAATAGAGTTTTTATAGCGCAAATATCCATTTTGTGGAAATGCAACTAGTTGAATATCTATCCAATTCCGCATTTCTTTACGTAACTCTAATAGCGCTTCTACTGCTAACAATCGATCGTCACTGATATCTACATGACTGCGAATTGCCAAACAGCCATTTGCTATTGCCCAATGACATAGCTTACGGGCGCGTTTTTTGATAAGTTCTATAGTTAAATGTGGTTTCAGCTCATCCCATAGTTGAATGCCTTCAAGTAAAGTGCCACTTTCATTAAAACGTGGCTGGCCTAGAGTTAGAGTGGCATCCAAATGAAAATGGCTATCCACATGCCCAGGAGAGACTAGTTTATCTTTTGCATCTATACTATTGGCTGCATCGCCAGCGATGTTTTTTTCAACGGCCACTATTTTTTTATTTTGAATCGCGATATCAATATTCTCACGACCATCCGGAAGATTGGCATTTTTAATAAGTAAATCAAACATTAGATACGATCTCCTTGCCTAAATGGTACTAGTAATGCCTTAGGATAGGCGGCTCTTCGTGCAACAAGCATCATCGCAACTATGCTGAGAAAGTATGGCATCATAGAAAAAATTTGATATGGAATAACATCTGCACCTATTAATTGCGCCCTAATTTGTAATGCTTCAAATAATGCAAATAAAATTGCCCCCAAGAAGGCTTTACCCGGCCTCCAAGACGCAAAAATAACCAGCGCAATGCAGATCCAGCCTCTACCGTTAATCATACCAAAATAAAAAGCATCAAATGCGGACATAGTTAAAAACGCACCTCCAATTGCCATTAAAGCACTACCGACCATGACTGCACCAGTGCGAATTAATAATACATTAGTACCTTGAGCCTCATTAGCAACTGGATTTTCTCCAGCCATTCTAATTGTTAAACCAATTGGCATTTTATAAAGCACATAGAAAGTGACTATTACCAGTATGTATGCTAAATATGTTAATGCGGATTGGTTAAATAAGGCATCTCCAATAAGTGGAATTGAAGATAGCACGGGCACTTCAAATGTGCTGAATGGTACAATTTTGGGTGGTGTAGTGCTAAATGGTATCAGCATTGTATATGCATAATAACTAATGGACGAGGCTAGCAAGGTAATTCCGATTCCGCTAACATGTTGAGACAAGCCAAGATAGACCACTAATATGCTATGCAGAAAACCAAATAGCATACCCACTATAGCAACAAATACTACCCCGCCCCATAGCTCTCCACCTTGATAAACCCATATCCAGCCAGCCATTGCACCAATTGTCATTATGCCTTCAATTCCTAGATTCAATACTCCCGCTCGCTCACAAATTAACTCACCTAATGTAGCAAAAATTAATGGAGTTGCAATCCTGATTACAGATGCCCATAAACCGGCTGTCAACATCATTTCAAATAATTCCATCATAATTATTTACCCCATACAATACGGAATCGTGTCAGCATAGCTCCAACTAGAACCGATAATAAAGATATAGCAACTAAAATATCTGCAATATAGTTAGGTATGTTTACCGTTCGACTCATCGCATCAGCACCGACATAAATTGACGCCAGAAATATAGCTGAGATAATTACCCCAATAGGATGTAATTGCGCAAGCATTGCAACTGCTATTCCTGTGTAACCAAAACCTGGTGACAAAGTTAAAGTTAAATAACCTTTCAATCCTGCAACCTCGCTAACTCCTGCCATACCTGCCAGTCCACCACTAAAAAGGGCGACCATCAATACTGATTTATTGATCGATATCCCAAAAAAAGTTGACGCTTGCTGGTTGTATCCAACCGCTCGTATTTCATACCCCCAAACTGTAAAGCGAAGTATAGCCCACATCACAACTGACATTACTAGAGCAAAAATGATTCCAAGGTGTAATCTACTCTTGGCAACGATAGTAGGCAAAACGCCACTATCAATAATTCGTGCAGCCTGAGGCCATCCCATGGCCATAGGATCCTTCCAAGGCCCTTCAAGTAACATATTCACAAATAGTAAAATTACAAAATTCAACAATAGGGTGGTTACCACTTCATCCACTTTCATATGGGTTTTAAGTACAACTGGTACCAACAAAATTAAACAACCCGCCAATGCACCTGCGATAAACAACATTGGTATCATGATTGGCGAAGGCAGATCAATCACCCCAGTACCAACCAAGGTTGCCGCCATAGCGCCACAATATAATTGTCCCTCTGCGCCAATATTCCAAAATTTTGCTCGAAATGCAACAGCTGCAGCTAAACCTGTAAAAATTAACGGGGTTGCCCTTGCCAAGGATTCAGTAATTGCAAAAGTTGAACCCAAAGAACCTTTGATTAAGGCTATATAGGCAGTAATTGGAGATTCACCTGCCCAAATTATAAAAAAGGCGCCAAAAATAAAAGCAACCCCAATAGAAAGTAATGGCAGTAATGCAATTAACCATACGGGCGCATTTCTTCTTGTTTTAAGCCTCATACAAACTATCCGCTTTCATTTCACCACTCATCATAAGACCGACTTGATTTATATTGACTGTATTAATATCAAAAGGTCCTTGTAACTTTCCATCAAATATCACTGCAATACGGTCAGATAATTCAAAAATTTCATCCAAGTCTTCACTAATCAGAAATACGCCAGCACCTTTTGTTTTAGCATCTATTATTTGCTGCTGTACAAAACTGATAGCGCCCTCATCTAGGCCTCTTGCCGGCTTATTTGCAATGATAAAACGTGGGTTATTCGATAAACTTCTTGCAAGAATTAATTTCTGAATATTACCGCCAGATAATAATCTGGTAGATGCAAATGGACCTTCGCAACGAATATCGTATTCTTGAATTAATTTTTCAGCACTACGAACCGCATTCTTTTTGTCGATAATAAATCCTGATTTAGATTTAGAGCGTAATTCCTCACCAAGGAAATTTTCCCATAGCTCCATTTCCCCTATGATGCCCTCATTTGTGCGGTCTTCAGGAATCCGTGCAACTCCAGATTCTGTAAGATAACAGGGGTCATATTTAACCAAACTCTCTCCAAATAACATGAATTCCCCAGAGCTTGGGGAAGCCAATCCTTGTAAAATTGAAGCTAGTCCAACTTGCCCATTACCTGCTACTCCGGCAAGACCAACAATTTCTTTTTCATGTATTTTAAGATTGATATCAGAAAGCGCAGTCGAACCCTCGCTCGCATTTAAACATACATTATTAAGCTCTACGACCGCCTTGCCGATTTTTAATTTTTCATACGCTGGTCGTGTAACTTTGCGTCCCACCATCATTTCTGCGAGAGACTCTTTACTGGCATTTTCAGTCGCTACCTCTCCTACTAATTTGCCTTGACGTAGAACTACAATTCGGTCACTAATTTCCAGAATTTCATTTAATTTGTGCGATATAAACATTATTGATAAACCGGCGCTCACCATTTCCTTGAGTACTTTGAAAAGCTGTTTGGTCTCTTGCGGAGTGAGAACTGCTGTCGGTTCATCAAGTATCAAAATACTTGCATCACGATAGAGTGCTTTTATTATTTCAACTCGCTGTTTTTCACCTACCGTTAAATCGGCTACCTTAGCATCTGGATTAATTAACAAGCCGAAACGCTTTGATAATTCTTTAAGTTTTTTATACGCTTGTTTTTTTTGACTCCAAAGTCTAATTAAAGGCTCGGTGCCAAGAATAATATTTTCTAATACAGTAAGATTATCCGCTAATGTGAAATGCTGGTGAACCATACCAATTCCAGCATCTAGGGACGCTCTTGTCGAGCCTGGCGTTAATCTGTGACCCTCAACCTCGATAAACCCTTTGTCACTAATATAGTGTCCAAAGAGTATATTCATCAATGTGGTCTTACCTGCACCATTTTCACCCAATATAGATAATATTTCACCCTCACCTAGTGAGAGTGAAATATTGTCATTTGCTACAACAGAACCAAAATTCTTGCAAATTTTGGAAAATTGTAGCTTCTTCATCTGATAGTTTTAGTAAGTTGATTTTGGCTCTTCGTCATTAATTTCAACTACAAGACCACCACCTAAGATTTTTCTAGACATTGCTGCTACTTTAGCTTTAACATCACTTGCAATCCTACTTTCAAACTCATAGTAAGGTGCTAAGGAAGCTCCGCCTTTATGCATCATGGTCCATTCTTTATAATCTTCTGCTGCGAAGGTACCAGCTTTAACACGGGAGATTGCATGATCAATAGCGTTTTCCATATGCCATAAAGCAGAAGTAACGACGACATCTGTACCGTTTTCCTCTTGATTCATGTCATTAACATTACCAAATGCAAGTATACCTTTCTCTCTTGCAGCATCCACTACGCCGGCACGTTCTGCATATAAGATATCAACACCTGCCTCTATTTGAGCAAATGCAGCTTCTTTTGCTTTCGGTGGATCATACCAAGAGCCAATAAAGCTAACTTTAAACTCAACATCAGGGTTAACTGACCTCGCGCCAGCCATAAACGCATGGAACAAACGGTTTACTTCACCAATTGCGTAACCGCCAACCATGCCAATTTTATTGGTTTCGGTCATGCCTCCGGCAATAATCCCCATCAAATAGCAAGGTTCGTGAATATAATTATCAAATACTGAAAAATTGCTACCATGTTCACCACCATAACCACTACCAGGATCTCCCATTAGATATGCTATGTTTGGATAGTCATCTGCTACTTTTCTAGCCTCAGCACTAATACCAAAAGCTTCGCCAACAACAAGGTCCACTCCACTCTCAGAATATTCACGTAAAACTCGAACATAATCAGTATTTGAAACTTTTTCTGAAAGCACATAATCAATTTCACCTCTATCCGCTGCCGCTTGCAATGCTAGATGTAATCTCGCATCCCATTTTTGTTGCAATGGTTGAGTATATATACCTGCAACTTTTATTTTGTCTGCCAGAGCTTGCCCAGACAAAAGGAAGCTACATAATGTTATAAATAGTAGTCGACTAAATCTTCCTATTTTCATAAATTACTCCTTTATTTTTTATAGAATGTAATAGACACATTGATGTTTAATTTTCGTTCAATGTGACAGTATTACGCCACTCGTTGAATCCTAAATTAAGGGGCTCAACAATCTCTTGTTTCCAAGCCTTTTTCTAATTGAATTTGCATTGGGAAAAGAAACTAACAGCTTACTTATTTATTTGATAGTTGTCAATTATTCAAATAAAAAAATATTCTAAGATATCTTAATTATTTAATTAGGCTCCCCAATGTCTTCAAAATCTGAATAAATGAGAAAAGAATAGTGGTTAACTGATCAAGATTTGTTTTATGGATACTGTGCAAGTATTGCCCTGTCTAAACCGTTAAGATCTTGATAGGTAAGAATATTAACAAAAGAAGGTTTCAATAATTCGACAACTTCTTTTTGATGTCTATCACTATGTTCTATAAGAAGATAACCACCTTTATTTAAATATTTAGGGGCATTTTGTATAATTTCTCTGATGTCATCTAGCCCATCTTTCCCAGAAACCATTGCCTCGATAGGCTCGTATTTAAGACTTTCAAGATGAGAATCATTTTCTGCTAGATAGGGTGGATTGGTAACTATTAAGTCAAAGGACTTCCCAGTCAGTTCATCAAACCAACTGCTGTGATAGAAATTAATATCTTTGGTTGTATTTTTTTTGGCAATTTTTAATGCATCTATTGATTTATCGGTCGCACTTATACGCCACGAAGGGCATAGATCAGCTAAAGTTATAGCAATCACTCCACTGCCTGTTCCTAAGTCTAAAACATCAATCAATTGGTTTGGTTTAAATAAATCGATTGCAATATCGATTAGTAACTCAGTTTCAGGCCTAGGAACCAAGGTTGCGGAAGAAACTTTAAAGTCTAAGTGATAAAAACCTTGTGAACCGCTTAAATAAGCAAAAGGTATGCCTCGTTCCCTTTTCTTAATGAGTAGTTTGAGCTTTTCAAGTTCCTTGTTGGTTAAGTTGTAGCTTAAATTTTTATAAAGATCCTCTTTTGTTTTTTCAAGCGCCAAGGTTAGTAATTTTGATATATCAACTTTATTACTACTTAGAAAATCTTGTATCGTTTTTCTCCCAGACATGGAGTAACTTTAGTTTGTTTGAGGTTCTAGAGTCGCTTTAGATTTAGCTATGTTTTGAGCGGTCATTTGTCTTGAATCGATTAAGTTTTTAAGAGCGACAATCAAACCCAAGCCAATAAAAGCACCTGGGGGTAATAGAGCGATTAGTGTTCCTTGGTATTGATCAAAAAAAGTTACTCTCAAACTGGTACCCAGATCGCCAAAAATCAGATCCGCCTGATCAAAAAGTGTTCCACTTCCAAGGATTTCTCTTATCGCTCCCAGCAATACTAATACTATTGAAAAGCCAACACCCATCATTAATCCATCAATAACAGATTTATCCCATGTGTTCTTTGAAGCGAAAGCCTCAGCACGTGCCAATATTGCACAATTGGTTACGATAAGAGGAACAAAAATACCCAGTATGAGGTACATATCGTAAAAAAATGACTGCATAATAAGGTCCACTACCGTTACAAAAGAAGCTATCAATAATACGAAGATTGGAATTCTTACTTCTTTTCGGATGTGATTACGAAATAATGAGACGCTAAGGTTGGAAGCAACCAACACAAATGTTGTTGCAATGCCTAGACTTATAGCATTAGCCACATTGTTGGTCACTGCGAGAAGCGGGCACAAGCCTAGCAAAGCAACCAATGCTTGGTTATTATTCCAAAGACCGTTTCTAGTAATTTTTAAGTATTCTTGCATAAGGCGGCTATTATATCAACAAGCCGCTAGTGCTATACCTTGAAATTATAGGGTTTTAGAGAACATTTAATTTTTATTAGAACTAAAGTTAATTTTGTCGTTTTTTGAGTCGACTAAAACAGTATCCCCCGATTCAAATTCTCCAGAAAGAATTTTTTGAGAAAGAGGATTTTCAAGCATTTTTAAAATAGTTCTCTTAATTGGCCTAGCTCCATAGACTGGGTCGTAGCCATTTTCAACAATCTGATTAATAATATCGTCGTTTACTTTAATTGATAGTCCAATTTCAGACAACCTTGCCTGTAGTTGTTCTATCTGCAGTTGAGCTATACCTTTAATCTGTGATTTTTTAAGATTATTAAAAATAACAATTTCATCAACTCTATTAATAAATTCAGGTCTAAAGTGTTGGCTCAAAAGTTCATTTAACTGGTTTTTCATATCTTTTTCAGGATTTTCTTGAATTAGACTAGAACCTAAGTTAGAGGTCATTACGATCACGGTATTATTAAAGTCGACTGTTCGACCTTGGCCATCTGTTAAGCGACCATCATCAAGCACCTGAAGAAGAATGTTGAATACATCAGGGTGTGCTTTTTCAATTTCATCTAGTAAAATTATTGAATAGGGTTTGCGTCTAACAGCCTCCGTCAAAACACCTCCTTGTTCGTAACCGACATAGCCTGGAGGTGCGCCTATTATTCTTGCAACAGAATGCTTCTCCATGAATTCACTCATATCAATACGAATAATGGCTTGATCGGTGTCAAAAAGAAAATCTGCAAGTGCTTTTGTTAACTCTGTTTTTCCAACTCCAGTGGGTCCCATGAATAAAAAAGAGCCATCAGGTCTACCAGGTTCAGAAAGTCCTGCACGTGCTCGGCGAACAGCATTTGATATCACTTTAACAGCTTCATCTTGTCCGACAATCCGTTGATGTAATATTTCTTCCATTTTTATTAGCTTGTCCCTTTCGCCAGCCATCATTTTATCGACAGGGATGCCTGTCCAGCGAGCTACAATATCAGCAATTTCTTTTTCTGTTACCGTATTTCGAAGTAGCTTCATATGGTAATTTTCACCATTATCAGTTTGAGAAATTTTATCTTCTAATTCTGGAATGATTCCATACTGAAGTTCGCTCATCTTTGCTAAATCGTTATTTCTTTGAGCTACTTCAAGATTGTTTTTTGCTTTCTCTAGCTCTTCTTTTAGTTTTTGAGAACCCTGGACATTTAGTTTTTCCCTGCTCCATACTTCGTCAAGATCACTATATTCTTTTTCGAGTTTTTTTATATTTGTCTCTAGTTCATCAAGTCTTTTCCTTGACGCCTTATCTTTTTCTTTTTTTAAAGCCATTCTTTCAATTTTAAGTTGTACTAATTTACGATCAAGCTTGTCCATCGATTCTGGTTTTGAGTCAATTTCCATTCTTATTTGAGAAGCGGCCTCGTCTATTAAATCTATCGCCTTATCAGGTAATTTTCTATCACTAATATAGCGCTGTGAAAATTTTGTAGCAGCTATAATCGCTGGGTCAGTTATTTCGACGCCATGGTGGACTTCATAACGTTCTTTTAAACCTCTAAGAATCGCGATCGTGTCTTCTTCGTTTGGTTCATCTATGAGAACTTTTTGAAAACGACGCTCAAGTGCAGAATCCTTTTCGATAAATTGACGGTACTCATTGAGAGTAGTCGCTCCGATGCAATGAAGTTCGCCACGAGCTAAAGCTGGTTTAAGCATATTTCCTGCATCCATCGCACCTTCAGTCTTTCCGGCACCAACAACAATATGGAGTTCGTCAATAAACAAGATAACCTGACCTTGTTCAGATTCAAGTTCCTTAAGTACTGCCTTTAAACGTTCTTCAAATTCACCTCGATATTTAGCGCCAGCGACAAGAGCAGCCATATCCAAAGCCAGGACACGTTTACCTTTAAGCCCTTCCGGGACCTCGCCATTAATAATACGTTGAGCTAATCCTTCAATGATTGCAGTCTTACCTACACCTGGTTCACCAATAAGTACTGGGTTGTTTTTTGTGCGACGTTGCAGTACTTGAACTGCACGTCGAATTTCACCATCACGACCAATTACAGGATCTAATTTTCCTTTTTTTGCTTGTTCCGTAAGGTCTAATGTGTATTTTTTGAGTGACTCTCTTTGAGTTTCTGCATTTTGATTATTCACTTTTTCATTTCCTCTAAGATTATCTATTTCTGTATTTAAAAGTTGTTCGTTAACGCCAAAATCTTTTAATATTTTTGTTGTTTGGTCATTATTTTTGATAATTGCTAACAAAAATAATTCGGTAGAGAGATAACTATCACCTCTATCTAAGGCTAACTTGTCGGCCTGATTTAACAGGCGTAATAGGTTTTGAGATATATTTATATCACCAGTTGGTTTATCAATTGCTGGTAATAAATTGATTTGTTTATCAATTTTCTCTATTAGTTTAGCGTGATCAACTTTACAATTTGTCAATAAGCTACTAACACTACTTGTATTATCTTGCAACATACTTCTTAGAACATGAAGTGGTTCAATCACACTATGATTATAGGCATTAGCAAGAGACTGAGCTGAAGCTAAATCTTGTTGAAATTGGGTTGTTAATTTATTAATATTCATAAAATTTGAATTAATGTTTTTTATTAAGTTATTTGCTATCTATGGGATGATTGAGTTATTTCAAGCGTAAAAATAAAATATTATGTTAAATTTAGTATTATTTGAGCCTGAGATACCAAGCAACACAGGAAGCATAATTCGACTATCCGCCAATATAGGTATAAACCTACATTTAATCAAACCTTTCGGATTTGAGATGACTGATAAACGTCTAAGACGAGCAGGGCTTGACTATAAAGAATTAGCCAGAGTTTTTGAGTATGATAATTTTGATCACTATATAAATGAAGCAAAACCGATGCGACTATTTGCTGTTAGTTCAAAAGTAACTCAAAACTATGCAAAAGTAAAATATCAAGAAAATGATTCATTTTTATTTGGTCCTGAAACACGTGGACTTCCAAAAGAGATACTAGACCAGTATGACGGTATTACTCTTCCAATGCAAAAAGAATCTCGCAGTTTGAATCTATCAAATTGTGTTTCCATAGTTGCCTACGAGGCATGGAGACAATTAAATTTTAAGGCAATGTTTTAACTATCTCTTTTTGATTTGAAAATCTTTATCTAACTAGCCAGTTTTTTCTTCGAGGCCATGGGTTAAAATAAAGCTCCAAAGCTTTATGGTGAAAGGTATTAGCATGAAACAAAATCAAAGGTATAGTGTGCTTTTTGAGCCTGTTAAGATTGGCCCTGTTGTTACAAAAAACCGCTTCTACCAGGTCCCACATTGTTGTGGTATGGGTCATTTACGGCCCCAAGCGCACGCTGCAATGAGAGGCGTAAAAGCAAAAGGTGGTTGGGGAGTTGTAAGCACCGAAGAGGCTGAAATACATCCAAGTTCGGATTTAGCCCCGTATGTTGAGCAAAGGATTTGGGATAAAAAAGACATTCCTGCATTGCGTCTTATGACAGAAGCTGTTCATGAGCATGGAGCTCTTGCAGCAATAGAGCTTACCCATAGCGGACATAATGCTATAAACCTTTATTCTAGAATACCAACTATGTCCCCTGTAGATTATCCAATTAACTTTTTATACCCAAAGCAAGCCAGACGTATGAGCAAAAAAGACATTGCTGATTTTAGAAGGTGGCATCGTAATGCCGCTCTTAATGCTAAGGAGGCTGGATTTGATATTGTTTATGTTTATGCAGGGCATGGTATGTCAGTAGCACAACAATTTATATTGCCAAACATGAATACTCGTTCTGATGAATATGGCGGCAGCCTTGAGAACCGAATTCGTTTAACAAGAGAGCTTCTTGAGGAAACAGTTGATGCAATAGGAGATAGTTGTGGTGTTGCTTTTCGGTTTGCTGTAGACGAAATGAAAGGTAAAGATGGCATGCAATTTCGAGAGGAAGGCGGAGCTGTTGTTGATTTATTAGCTGAACATCCGGACTTGTGGGATGTTAATGTTTCTGATTGGTCAAACGATTCCCAAACATCAAGATTTGAGCCAAACGAAGGATATCAATTGCCTTATGTTGAGTTTGTGAAGGGGCTTACTTCGAAGCCAGTGGTTGGTGTGGGAAGAATTACATCACCTGACTTAATGGCTTCGCTTATAAAAAAAGGTGTTTTAGATCTTATTGGCGCTGCAAGACCCTCAATAGCTGATCCCTGTCTCTTATACACATCTCCGAGCCCACGAGACCGAGGCTGATCTCGTATGCCGTCTTCTGCTT
>CAXDLF010000008.1:0-34997 GCA_963989885.1 uncultured Gammaproteobacteria bacterium | reverse complement strand
TATAAAATAAAGCCTGATGCACTATACTTTCGAAAATTACACAACAAATAATAGTGTGTAAAATCAATATTATAGACCTAATTAATTACTCTGAATAAGTTCTGAAATTTTATTAACTTTCGAGTCCAATATTCTTCTATTTGCCAATGCAAAAAGAAGAGAATATTTCACTCAATAAATCGTCTGAGGAAAACTCCCCTGTTATCATGCCAAGTGACATACCTGCTTGACGCAAATCCTCGGCAACTAATTCACTAGCTCCAACTTCTAGTTGCTCAATGGCGCGATTGATAGATTCAAGTGTTGATTCAATCGCCACAACATGCCTTTTGCGAGCAATGAAAGTACTATCACCTTCGGCGTTATAACCAGCGACATCTGACAATTCTTGCCTTAATAACTCAATACCATCTCCCGTTTTAGCTGATAGACTAATTTCTCTTTGACCTTCAAATTGCCGTATCTCGACCTTGGCATCCAGTAAGTCAATCTTATTTCTAATAGAGATGATCGGTTTGCTCATTATGACATCTGGCAAGATGGAAAGATCAGCTGATGATTCCTTTGAGTCATAAACCAACAATACAACGTCAGCATTATTGATTTCACTATGCGCTCTCCGTATGCCTTCTTGTTCAATGATGTTATCACTTTTGTGAAGGCCTGCAGTATCAATAATATGCAACGGCATGCCATCAATATGTATAGTTTCTTTTAATACGTCGCGCGTTGTTCCAGCTATATCAGTAACGATCGCACTGGACTGTCTGGTTAGAGCATTAAGTAAACTTGACTTCCCTGCATTTGGTTTGCCTGCAATTGCGACATGCAAGCCATCTCTTAGAATAGCGCCCTGATTTGCACAATCAAGTATTTCATGTAGTCCTTTTTTCAAAACTTCAAGTTTTGTTGACACCTCGTGAGATTTCAAAAAATCAATCTCTTCATCTGAAAAGTCAATGGTGGCCTCAACAAAGACCCTTAAATCAATCAAATCTCTCAGTAGTTGGTTTATTTTTTCTGAAAATTCTCCAGTAAGTGACCTTACTGCACTGAGAGCTGATTTTTCAGAACTTGCTTGAATAAGGTCTTGTACTGCTTCTGCTTGAACCAAGTCCATCTTTCCGTTTAAAAATGCACGCCTTGTAAACTCACCTGGCTCTGAAAGTCGAGCCCCAAAAAAAGTTGCTGTCTCTATCAGCTTTGTTAAAACACTTATACCACCATGCCCTTGGAGTTCTAGTACATCTTCACCGGTATAAGAATGAGGTCCAGAAAAAAAAATGGCAACGCCCTTATCAACCTGATTACTTTCTGCGTCATAAAAAGAGCCATAATAGGCAACTCTGGGCTCGAGCTCAACATTAAGAACTTTGTTAGCAATGAATTTAGACTGTGGCCCTGAGACACGAACCACTCCAATACCGCTTTTCCCAATAGCGGTAGCTAGAGCGCAAATAGTTTC
Organism: uncultured Gammaproteobacteria bacterium; assembly: GCA_963989885.1. GTDB lineage: Bacteria > Pseudomonadota > Gammaproteobacteria > PS1 > Pseudothioglobaceae > Pseudothioglobus. The sequence continues at coordinate 33,532 of CAXDLF010000008.1, read as the reverse complement.
AACCTTATGCATCGTCGGCAAAATATTCTTCAATGAATTTGTCAAAACTTAATACATCCTCGGCTTCCATCCTCAATTGTTCCTGGCGTGAAGATATTGCCAACTTCTCTAGCTCAACAAGATAATCCTTGTCAATACTCTTGCTTCGATATAGCTCTCTATTTTGATGACTAAACTTGTCTATATATTCAAAGAAACCTAACTCTTTCTGTTGCATTTCTTGGAGCATCATTGCCGAGGGAGTCAAATCAGGATTATTAATACGAACTAACATCTTTTGAACAGATTTCTGATGCTCTTTGGTTAAAAGTTTAGAGCAATCTTTAACCCAGGCAAAGATTTCTTTAGCCCAATCCTGCAACAATATCTGTCTTCCATTATTTGCAAGCTTTAAGCTAGGTTGCCGACCTTTATGAGCCACTAAATTATCGTTATTATCAATGTCGAATTGCTCTGACGTAGAAATAACTCCAGAGTCCTGGATAAGACAAAACAATAAAAATGCCTCCAAAAAATGTATCTGTGACTTGTCAATACCCAAACTTATCAATGGGTTAACATCCAAAGATCTAATTTCAATATAGCCAATTCCATTATTGGTAAGCGCTCTCAATGGCCTATCCATCCCGTAGAATAGGGGTTTGGGACGCACCGAAGCGTAATATTCATTTGCAATCTGCAAAATATTGGTATTGAGTTGTTGATACTCGCCATCTTTCATCAAACCAATCTTTTCAAAATCCTCACAATTAGTTTTCATTGCAGATCGTAGACTATGGACATAGTGAAACAGACTATTGTAATTTGCCTTCACTCCCTTTTCATCTTCCTGAGAGTTCTGATAGCCAATATCCCCCATTCTTAGTGAGGTTGCATATGGCAGGTAATAAGTATTATCATCAAACTCTTCAAGATCGTGTTCATGGTAATCTTTCATAAACGACTTGCAAACTGATGCAGAGGCACCAAACAAATAAGTGATTATCCAACCGTACCTCAGAACATTCCGCGCAAGACCCATATAGTGATAATCGATAAAGCTTCTTAAAGACTTATCTGGTGACATCAAATCACGATAGGCTTGCCAAAAATCCATAGAAAAGGAGTAATTAAAATGAATGCCTGCGATTGCTTGCATCACACTTCCATAACGATTTGAAAGGCCGCGACGATAGACCGTTTTCATGATACCTAAATTTGAACTGCCATATTGCGCAATGGGTATATTGGTATGCCCTCGTAAAATACAAGGCATACTTGCAGGCCAAAAACGTTCACTTGAGGGCAGATGATGATAAACAAAATGTTGAATTTTCGCTAACTGATTTAGCGCCTTGTCAGCACTGTTACATGGCTCGGTAATAATTTCAATTAAGGCCTCGCTAAAATCAGTTGTGATTGTAGGATTGGTGAGCGGAGAACCATATGATTCTGGATGAGGCTCTTGTGAAATACTGCCATCTTCTGAGACACGCAAACTCTCCTTTTCAATACCGATAAGGTTTTGAACAAGTGTGTCTTTAACTGGCATTAAAGACTGAATTTTATCGAGAAGGTCCAATCCACTAACTCAAATAGTAAAATACGTATTTTACCTTGCACCGTTGACAACAGTGACAATAGAAAACTTCCGTTCAACTTCATAAATCATTACTGAGTCATGTCATCTAATAAAAAAATCATAGAAGAGGAGGTAGTTGTTGGAATTCTACTAAACAAAAATGGACAAATACTTATTGCCAAGAGACGTAATAACCAGTTTATGCCGGACTATTGGGAATTGCCGGGAGGAAAAATTAAAGTTGGTGAAAACAAAAAGGATAGCCTTAAACGAGAACTTTTTGAAGAGTTAGGAGTCACTATTAGTAAATGCAAGCTTAAACACACGATGTTTCATCAATACCCAGATAAGTTTGTAAAATTGTGGATATATAATGTCGAAAAATACTCCAAAGAGCCATCAGGCAAAGAAGGTCAAGACATATGCTGGTGCAGTTTAGATCAGCTATATAAGTATGAATTGCTACCCACTATGAGGGAAATTGTACATAAAATTTCTCTACCCAAGCACTACTGGATTACTCCTGATGACCATGATGCTGAATCCGTTATAGAGAAATGCCATGAACACTTAATGGCTGGCACTAAGATTATTCAGCTTCGAAGCAAAGTACCTCTTGATCATTCTTATATAGATAAAGTTTACAGACTCTGTCAGAATTACCAAGCAAGTCTTATCCTGAATACACCGAATAAAACATACCAAGAGATTTGTGATGGTTGGCATTTAACAAGTAACGAACTTTTGTCTCTTAACAAAAGGCCCTGCGACAACAATAAACTTCTTGGTGTCTCAACTCATAATGCACTTGAAGCAGAGCATGCAGAAAATATTTCTGCAGATTATATTAGCTTGTCACCAGTAAATCCGACCCCGAGCCACTCTCATATTCCACCTCTTGGCTGGCAAACAGCTGCCGATATTATCAGCAATAGCAATTTACCTGTATATCTACTCGGGGGAATGAGCAAGGAAACGCTTGATAAAGCATTAAGTATTGGAGCCCAAGGAGTTGCAGGCATCAGCCAAATCTAGTTACTATTTTTTGATAACTCTAAAACTTTTTTTTGTATATCTTCTTTAGTCATCCTAACAAGACCATCAGAACCTCCCTCACATAAAAGCCTCTCGCCAACAAACATCTGAGGAACTGTTCGATAACCAGTCTTGATAAAAAAATCTCTGGCCTTATTATCTTCTTGAATATTTAAGGTTTCATACTCTATATCGTGCAAATCCAAATAGTTTATTGCTCTAATGCAATAAGGACAAGAATAGGTGGTATATACTTTAATCATTTTCTAGTAAATAAAAAAAATGTGAAGAAAACACCAGTCGGAAGAATTAAAAACATATTTAATAGTTTTATGTATTGTGGTTTTTAGCCTCTTAAAAAAACCCAAGACGATTCACTAGAAAGATCATTATCAAATCGATAACCCTCATCAGAAAAATCTTTGAGCGCTTCGGCATCGGTCAAACGGTTTCTGATGATGTAGTTAATCATCAACCCTCTTGCTCGCTTGGCATAAATACCTATAACTTTGTAAGTATCTTTTTTCTTTTCCTTAAAAACGATATCCAGTATCTGAGCTTTAAGTATTTTTTTGTCAATCGCTTTAAAATATTCATTGGATGCTAGATTAACAATCAACTTTTTTTCATCTTCGTTTAAGATTTTACTAATGTCACTTCCCCAAAAATCATATAGATTGTTTCCTTGAGCGTTACTGAGCTTTGTTCCCATCTCCAAGCGATAGGGTTGTATCAAATCGAGTGGCCTAAGAACACCATACAAACCCGAAAGCATGCGTACATTCTGCTGTGCAAAGTCAAGATCTTGAAGAGAAAATGAAGAAGCATTAATGCCGTTGTATACATCTCCTTTGAAGGCCAATAACGCTTGTTTGGAATTGTCCAACGAGAATGGCGTCTTAAATGCTTGAAATCGATCAAAATTTAACTTGGATAACTTGTCACTCAGAGACATAATTTTTGAAATTTGTCTCTGGGTTTTATTTCTTAAGATATTTACTAATTCTTGGGTGTGATCTAGCTGCCGAGTCTGCGTGAAAGAGTTTATATCGCATGAAGAAAAATCTTGAGTTTTGGAAGGTGAAATTATTGCTAACATTTTTTGAACAAATGGAAACATTCTACCCGATGATGCCTTTTATAACAATACAATCGAGTGTATTTGGTATTCAAAAAGTATACGTTATACGTTATAATCACTTAAATTTTTTTCCTTCACTTTTACCCAGATTTTTCATGATAAAGAAGCAATTTTACTTACCAAAACCTTCTGGTCTTTATCACCCAAATAATGAAAAGGAAAATTGTGGTGTTGGATTCATTGCCAACATAAAAAGCAAGGCTTCATACAAAATTACTGAAGATGCCTTAGAAATGCTCGTTCGTATGGGCCATCGTGGGGCTTGTGGGTGTGAGGCCAATACTGGTGATGGAGCGGGAATTTTAACCAACATCCCTCATGATTTCTTTTCCCAGGAAATACAATCTCTATTTGGTTTTAGTGTTGAGGCTGGCAGCTATGGTGTTGGAAATATTTTCTTGCCTCAAGACGATAAACAAAGACAACACTGTATTTCTGTTGTTGAAAAAACCGTTAAAGACGAAGGACAAACGCTGATTGGTTGGCGTGATGTTCCCGTTGATGCCATCAAGGCCGATGTCGGAGACACTGCAAGAAATTCTCAACCAGTCATTAAACAACTTATTATTGCTAGCGCTAAAGGTATAGGTAATGATGCCTTTGAGGGCGCCCTTTATATTATAAAAAAGCATATTTCTAAAGTAATTCGTACTGATGAATCGCTTTCACAAGCGCTACTTTTTTATGTTTGTAGCCTTTCCACTCGCATTATTATTTATAAGGGAATGCTAATGGGCTCCCAGTTATTGGATTTCTACTTAGACCTTGCCAATAAAAAATTCAAAACATATTTAGCAATGGTGCATTCTCGCTTTTCAACCAATACATTCCCTTCATGGGATCGTGCTCAGCCTTGTCGCTTTATGGCGCATAACGGTGAAATTAATACACGCCAAGGCAATTACAACTGGATGAGAGCCCGTGAAGGAGTTTTAGAAAGTGATTTTTTTGGTGATAATCTAAAGAAAACTTTGCCTGTTATTGAAACAGAAGTTTCAGACTCTGGCAGCTTTGACAATGTTCTGGAGTTTCTTTTAATGAATGGCAGATCCTTACAAGAAGCTGTATTAATGATGATTCCTGAGGCATGGCAAAATGACCACGAAATGAGCGAACAGAAGAAAGCCTTTTATGAATATTTTTCTAATGTTATGGAGCCTTGGGATGGGCCCGCTTCAATTACTTTTGCAGACGGGCGCTATATCGGAGCCGTCCTAGATCGAAATGGTCTGCGCCCATCACGCTATTACCTAACACATGATGACAGGGTGATTATGGCATCCGAAGTGGGTGTTGTAGATGTTGCAACTGACAATATCAAAACGAAAGGCAGACTTCGACCCGGGAAAATGTTTTTAGTCGATTTCGGCCAAGGAAAACTAGTTGATGATGATGAAATAAAAGATAATTTTTCTTCTAAAAATCCTTACCAAGAGTGGCTCCATGACCAACAAATTCATTTAAATGAATTAGCTAGAAACGAAGAGGTACAAGGCTTATATCCGGATACTCTTGTACATCGCCTAAAAGCATTTGGTTACAGTACGGAAACACTAGAATTTATGCTATTACCGCTCGTCACTGAACTCAGAGACCCGGTTGGCTCTATGGGAAATGATTCAGCATTGGCGTGTCTTTCAGATCAATCTCGCATCATTTATGACTACTTTAAGCAACTATTTGCCCAAGTCACCAACCCTGCAATCGACTCCATTCGCGAAGAGGTTATCATGTCATTAAGATGTACCATAGGTCCAGAAGGAAATTTACTTCGAAATAAGGCTGAAAATGCCAACCGCTTGGTGATAGAACACCCTATTTTGACGAATGAAGAAACATCAGCTCTTAGGAATTGCAACCATCGGGGTTGGAAAAGTAAAACTATTGATATCACTTATAAAATCGATGAAGGACACAAATTAAATAACATGCTTGATGATATTTGTGAGCAATGTTCGCAAGCTATTGAGGATGGTTATAGCTTGGTTGTCTTATCTGACCGCAAAGTGAACTCAAATCGTGCTCCCATAAGCGCTCTATTAGCGTCTTCAGCAGTTCACAGATACTTAGTGGCCAATCACAAAAGAACCCAGGTTGGAATTATCGTTGAAACAGGCGAAGCTCGAGAAGTACATCATTTCTGTCTTATGACTGGTTTTGGCGCTGATGCGGTTAACCCATACCTGGCATTTGAAGCACTTTGGCAGGCAAGGCGCGATAGATTAATCAAACTAGAAGATGATGACGCTGTTGTGATGGCCTATCGCAAAGGAGTCGCTAAAGGCATGTTGAAGGTGATGGCTAAAATGGGTATTTCAACTTTGGCGTCCTATAAAGGTGCCCAAATCTTCGAAGCGGTTGGCTTATCTCCAGAAGTGATGGATAAATGTTTCTTTGAAACTGCCAGTCGTATCAGTGGTGTTGGCTTTGAAGTTCTTCAAAGTGAGACTGAAACTCAACATAAAAAGGCGTACCTTTCAACTTCATTCGATAATCTTGGACAATATCATTGGCGAAGTGGTGGCGAAAAGCATATGTGGGAACCACAAACCATTACAGACCTTCAGCAGGCTGCTCGTAACAACGATAAAGACGCTTATTGGGAATTTTCAAAAAAATCTAACGAAGAAGGAACTCGCAACTGTACACTACGTGGTTTGATGTCATTTAAGCCAGGCAACCCAATCGATATTGATATGGTTGAACCTGCCAAAGAAATCGTCAAAAGATTTGCAACCGGCGCGATGAGTTTTGGCTCTATCTCTGCTGAATCTCATGAATCACTTGCAATCGCCATGAATCGTATCGGTGGCAAGTCAAATACGGGAGAAGGTGGAGAAGATTCTGCACGCTGGACACCCGACTCAAATGGCGACTCTCGAAGAAGTGCTATCAAACAAGTTGCTTCTGGTCGTTTTGGTGTAACTATAGAATATCTCAATAATGCCGATGAATTGCAGATCAAAATTTCTCAGGGTGCCAAGCCAGGCGAGGGAGGTGAGCTACCGGGGAAAAAAGTTGATGAAGGTATCGCCAAGATACGTTGTTCGACTGCTGGAGTAGGTTTAATTAGTCCACCGCCACACCATGATATTTATTCTATTGAGGATTTATCACAATTAATATTTGACCTTAAAAGATCTAATCCAGAAGCCCGTATAAGCGTGAAATTGGTTTCAGAAGTGGGAGTGGGAACCATTGCCGCAGGCGTAACTAAAGCAAAATCTGATCACATACTCATTGCTGGTCATGATGGTGGTACCGGTGCATCACCGCTCACCTCCATTAAACATGCTGGTCTACCTTGGGAATTGGGTCTTGCCGAAACACACCAAACCTTGGTGATGAATGATCTTCGTTCACGTGTTGTCATTCAGACAGATGGGCAGCTTAAGACGGGTCGCGATGTCGCTATAGCGGCATTGCTTGGTGCAGAAGAGTTTGGCTTCTCTACAGCACCACTAATTACGCTTGGCTGTATTATGATGCGTAAATGCCATCTCAATACATGTCCTGTTGGAATAGCAACTCAAGATAAGGTGTTACGTAAAAAGTTTACGGGGAAGCCAGAACATGTTGTGAATTATTTATTTATGGTCGCTGAAGAGTTGCGCATCATTATGTCCGATCTTGGATTTAAAACGCTTAATGAAATGATTGGTCGTGTCGACATGCTGGAAATGAATAAAGCGGTTGATCACTGGAAACAAGACTCTATTGATCTTGGTGCAATTTTGACGCCTGCTGAAACACAATACAAAAACGTTGGCACCTACCAAAGCATTTCTCAGGATCACCAACTCGACCAGCAATTAGACCATGAGTTAATTGCTCAGTCGAAAGTCGCCATTGAAGGTAATGGTAAAGTTAATATTAAGTCAGCTATTTCTAATGTTGATAGAACTGTTGGCGCAATGCTCTCTTCTCATGTTGTTAAAACTAGAGGTGCAAATGACCTGATTGAGGATGCAATTCATGTTCAATTTAGGGGGTCTGCTGGTCAGTCCTTTGGCGCATTTCTGGCAAAAGGAATAACCTTGTCTGTCGAAGGAGATGCCAATGATTATGTTGGCAAAGGGCTTTCTGGTGGTCGTATTATTATCTATCCACCTAAAAATTCAACATTCATTACACAAAATGAAATTATCGCTGGTAACGTTTGCGGTTATGGCGCCACTGGTGGTGAAATGTATCTATCTGGCTGCGTTGCAGAACGCTTCTGCGTTAGAAATTCTGGACTCATTGCCGTCGTTGAAGGTGTCGGAGATCATGGCTGCGAATATATGACAGGAGGACGTGCAGTAATCCTTGGTGAAGTTGGACGTAACTTTGGTGCAGGTATGAGCGGTGGAATAGCTTATGTCTACAATCCAAACCTTACACTTCGTAGTCGGGCCAACCCATCTATGATCGATTTTGATCCTATGGACGACGAATCACAAAAAGAGTTATTGGATTTGCTAACCAAGCATGCTGAATTTACTGGCTCTCCAATCGCAAAACAAATTTTAGGCAACTGGAATGCAGAATTGGAACACTTCGTCAAAGTTATGCCAAAGGCATTAAAAGCAGTTTTGGCGGCACAAAATAAACAACTACTGCAAGCAAGCTAAATAGGAATTGAGTCTATAACATCTGCGCTTTGGCCCAAAAGCTCATCTATACCATCCCCTACGACTGGTATTACGGAAATCACAGAACCCGTAACTCTCATGGGAACAGTCACAACTTTGGTTAATACGCAGCCTGTAAGGTAAAGGCTTATCAGAACTAACACAAGTAATTTTTTCACTATTTTCTATCCATAATACTAAAGTGATATGCATACTTATTTTTCTCATCTGGCTGATGTGACTCACAACTTGCTTCTATCCAGTTATTTTCATCGTAATCGGGGAAATAAGTTTCTCCTTCGAACTCTCCTTCAATATGAGTAATGTAGAGCCTACTAGCGTCAGGAAGCAACTGTGTGAATAAGTTTGCTCCGCCGATTACCATCACTTCCTCTTCTTCTTGAGTAATGGAAAGCGCCTCCTCAATACTGTCAACTACCTCGCAGCCTGGAATTGAAAGATCCGGTGTTCTAGTGATTACGATGTTTCGACGATTTGGTAATGGCTTGCCTATGGAGTCATAAGTTTTTCGGCCCATCAAAACCGAATGCCCCGTAGTAATTTCTTTAAAAAAAGCTAAATCAGCCGGAAGATGCCAAGGCAATCCATTGCCTTTTCCGATTAAGTGATTGTCATCCATCGCAACAACAATAGATAAGCGCATAAAGCCAAGCCTGAATAAAGTAAAATATTGGAATATTTTACAATTATTGAACTTCTAGTGTCACTCATTCTTGCCTCTTCTTCTCCCTTCAGAAAAGCTATTTTAGAGAGACTTGGGATTTCCTTTATCGCCGTCTCTCCAAATATTGATGAAACCCGGAAAATACCGGAAACACCTCAGGATTTGGTCTATCGTTTGGCTGAAGCAAAAACCAAAGAGGTGTCAAAAGCCCACTCTGGACTTATCATCGCTTCTGATCAAGTAGCGACCTTAGGTAGTGGTAAAGAAGAAAGCGATGAAATAATGAATAAACCGCTTACTCGCCAGAATGCTTTTTCACAACTCCAAAAAAGCTCAGGTAGAACTGTGACTTTCCTTACAAGTATTGCTCTACTTAATACTGAAACCGGAATTCTTCAAAATCATGTGGAGTTTTTCCGAGTAGTTTTCAAGTCTCTCAGTGAGAATCATATTTTGTCTTATCTTGAAAAAGAAGATGTTCTTAATTGTGCAGGGAGCTTCAAATCTGAAGGTCTGGGAATTGCTCTATGTGATCGTTTGGAAGGTAACGATCCAAACAGCCTAATAGGATTACCTACGATTCAACTAATTAAAATGCTTGCTAAGGAAAATGTTCATATCTTATGAACATCCTTTATCCTGAAGATCGCAAAGCGTTTTCGCCTGGGTCAACATATCACTGGGGCTCACTTTTTGGCTCTTCAGAGGCACTAGCACTAATAGAATTTGCTAAAACTCAACAACAAGTTGTGCTCTATGTAGCCAAAGATATCAAACATTACGTGCAAATTCAAAGAGCGCTGAATTTTTACAATTCTTCTTTGAAGATATTAAGCTTCTCTAACTGGGAAGTTCTAGCTTTTGACCACTTTTCACCTCACCCAGATATTGTTTCATCTCGTCTGCAAACGCTTTCACAACTAGCTACTCTTAAGAGTGGAATTGTTATCACAACTTTGGAATCCTTATCACAAAGATTGTGCCCTATTGATTATATTGATAAATATAGTTTTACTTTGAATACCGGTGAAACACTTGAAATTAAACCCTTCGTTAACAAGCTTTTAAAGATTGGATATCACAGAGTATCAACAGTAATGCAGCAGGGAGAATTTAACATCAAGGGTGCTCTGATTGACCTTTATCCAATGGGTGCTAAAAGTCCCTATCGAATTGATTTATTTGACAATGAAATTGACTCAATCCGGAGCTTTGAAACTTCAACCCAGAGGTCAATTGACATTATCAAACAAATTCATCTTTTGCCTGCACGTGAATTTGCATCTGATAGTGAGAGTATCTCAATCTTTAAGACAAATTATTTATCCGAGTTCGGCAACACAGACGGTTTTGTTTATAAAGAGGTCAGCGAAGGCAGATTTCCTGGAGGTATTGAATTCTACTTGCCTCTTTTCTTTAATAAAACAAATACCCTAATTGACTACTTAGGAACACAAGCAATTATTGTTTATCAGAAAGGCTTTATTGAGGCGATCCAACTTCTCAACGATGAACTCTTAGATCGCTTTGAGCACTGCAAACTCTCACTTCAAAGACAACCTTTGCCAATAAATAAGGTTTTTATGAATGTTGAGGAACTCTATAAGCTATTGCAAAAGAAAAAGAAAATACAAACACAAGCCCCGAAGTCCAATAAAAAAGAATCTCTGAACTTCTCTGTAGCATTGTTGCCTCCTTTGAAAATTCAATCTCAAACAAAAAATCCACTCAATAAATTAATCAAGTTTGTAGAGGATTTTGAAGGCAGAGTTTTGATTGTTTGTGAATCTCAAGGGAGACAAAGTGTACTCACTGACCTCCTTTCAAGCTATCAATTAAGTGCGGTTAATTGTGACCATTGGATTGACTTTCTTGAACAAAAAGAAAAGCTTTGTATCACCAATGCTAGTCTGAGTGAGGGCATTCTTTGTGATCAGTTTGCAATCATTACTGAGAACAATTTATTTGGCAAAGATGTTGTTAAGCAGCAGCGACGTAGACGAGCCAAACACAAAGATTTTGATGAATCTATCAAAAGCCTTATTGAGGTTCAATTGGGCGACCCTATAGTTCATGAGAAATATGGAGTGGGTCGATACCTTGGTCTAAAAAGTCGCAGCTTTGATGACAATCAACAAGATTTTTTGTATCTTGAATATGCCAATGATGCAAAACTATTGGTGCCTATTACGTCTCTTAATTTAATTTCTCGTTACTCTGGTGTAAACCCTGATCATGCTCCGCTTCATAAACTCGGAAGCCAACAATGGGCAAAAGCAAAGAAAAGAGCTGTAGAAGCGCTCTATGATGTTGCCGCAGAGTTATTAGAGATATACGCTAAGCGAGAATCACAAAAAGGTTTTGCTTATCCTGAGCCTAGCGATTCTTATAGTTCTTTTGTTGCCAGTTTTGCTTTTGAAGAGACACCCGATCAACTTAAAACAATGGATGATGTTTTACTCGACATGCAGTCTGAGAAACCAATGGACCGCTTGGTTTGTGGGGACGTAGGTTTTGGCAAAACTGAGATTGCTATGCGAGCTGCTTTTTTAGCTGTCGAAGCGGGCAAACAAGTTGTAATGTTGGTGCCAACAACTTTGTTAGCTAGCCAGCATTATCAAACTTTTGTTGATCGCTTTGCAAAATATCCAGTATTGATTAAGTCAATTTCTAGATTCCAAAGCACAAAAGAACAAAAACAAATTAAAGAAGGTCTCCAGGAAGGAAAAGTCGATATTGTAATAGGAACTCATAAACTTATCCAAGGATCAATTGAATACAAAAAATTAGGATTAATTATTATTGATGAAGAGCATCGCTTTGGAGTTAAACAAAAAGAAACCCTTAAACAGCTTCGAGGTCAAAGTGATATTTTGACAATGACTGCAACCCCAATACCAAGAACACTTAATATGGCACTTGGTTCGCTTAGGGAGCTTTCCGTCATTGCCTCACCTCCCGCAAAACGTAGCGCTATCGAAACCTTTGTCGACGAATGGAATGATGAAACAATCAGGGAGGCTTGTTTGCGTGAATTACACCGAGGTGGGCAAATTTTTTTCCTTCACAACGACATTGACACGATTGACAATATTGCAGCATCACTAAGTGACATGATGCCAAATCTACAAGTTCGTATCGCCCACGGCCAGATACCGAACAAAGAACTGGAACAAATTATGGCTGATTTTTACCATCAACGTTTCCAACTATTGGTTTGTACCACAATCATTGAAACAGGAATTGATATTCCAAGTGCTAATACGATCATTATTAACAATGCACAAAATTTTGGCCTTGCTCAACTTCACCAACTTCGTGGTCGAGTAGGTAGGTCCCATCATAAAGCTTATGCCTATCTCATTATAAAATCACATCAATCGATAACCGCTGATGCTAAAAAGCGCTTGGATGCAATTGCTTCTTTAGAAGAATTGGGTGCTGGCTTTATGTTGGCTAATCATGATCTAGAAATACGTGGAGCTGGTGACTTGCTAGGGGAGAATCAAAGCGGCAAGATATCAGAGATTGGCTTCAATCTATACCATGACCTCTTGAAGCGAACGATAGAAGCAATCAGAAATAACACCAAACTCGACCTTGATGATTCAATGATCGAAGAAATCGATATCAATATCGGTATTACTTGTATTATCCCTGAAACCTATCTAAGTGATGTTCATGAACGCTTAATACTCTATAAAAGAATTGCCAGTGCTGAGGATGATAGTGAATTAAAAGATTTAAAGATCGAGATGATCGATCGTTTTGGTCTATTGCCAGATGCAACAAAAAACCTCTTCGCTTCAACTTCATTAAGAATTTTTTCCAAAAAAATTGGCATTGAAAAAATCAAAATCACAGATGATAAGGCTGAAATTACTATAAAGCAAAAAAATACCATTGAGACATCAAAAATAATCAATCTGATTCAAAAACAGCCACAAAAATACCAATTAAAAAATCAAAACACCTTGGTCTTTAATACTTCTATGGACGAAGATGGTTCTCGAATTGAAAGAGTCAGAAATCTGATAAATCAGTTGCATTAAGATTAGATATTGAATTGTTGCTTGAGGCTAATGTACTCAATTGCCTCAATGCGAGTTCCAAACTGACTTACCACTAAGGCAGCTGCAGTGTTGGCAAATCTTGCTGCCCAAGCGTAATCATGACCACTACTAATAGCATACAAGAAGGAGCCTGCAAACATATCTCCTGCTCCATTGCTATCTACAGCGTTGGTTGATACTCCAGGAGTGTGAATAAGCTGATTACCATCATATGTTAAGGAGCCTCCTGGACCGCGAGTAATGACAAATGTTTTTGCATATTGTTTGAGAACATTCGCAGCCGCCTCGACTGTATGTGTTCCTGTAAATCTTCTAGCCTCATCAGTATTGCAAAAAAGCAAGTCAATACCTTCTCCTATGACACTTTTAAGACTCTCTGAAAAGACTTTTACCACGTAAGGATCCGATAAACTTAAAGAAGTTTTTACACCTTTTTGTTTAGCATAAGCCATGGCATTAATGGCAACATCAGTCCTTGATTTATCAGTCACAAGATAACCTTCCATATATAACCACTTTGAGTTTTTTAAGGATTTCGTATCAACCTCTTGTAATGAGATATCTATACTCACTCCCAAAAAAGTGTTTAGGGTCCGTTCTGCATCACCGGTAATCATAACAAGGCACTTTCCCGTAGTGCCGTCGCCTGCCGTTACATTATGAAAATCAACACCTGCGGCATTTAAATCTTTTACGAAAAAATCACCTTCCCAATCATTCGCCACCTTGCCTGAGTAAAAAGTCTTTGATCCGAAACTACTAGCAGCAACAACACTATTACAAGCTGAACCACCACAATTACGTTTGATAGGGGTTTTTTGAGAAGTTAAGGCATCGATTAGTTGATGTTGACGTTCTTCGTCAACCAGAGTCATTATGCCTTTTTCCACTTTATTTTTACTTAGAAAGTGATCTGAAACAACAACCTCGATATCCACTATTGCAGCACCTATCCCGTATATATCATATTTTTTCATTGAGCTTCTGATCCTAAAAATGTTTAATTTTAAATAATAACTCTTAGACCCTTAAAGTATTTGGAACCGGAAAATGCACAGACTCATTAGCACCACTTACCTCAACTATCTCATGCGCCCCATGATCTAAAAGATAACTCACGACTTCCTGAACCAATATTTCTGGTGCCGAAGCGCCTGCTGTTACACCTATCGAATCTAGCCCTTTAAGCCACGCAGGATCGATATCAATGGCCCCATCAATTAAATACGCTGGTTTTTTATTTTTTTCTGCTATTTCTCTAAGCCTATTAGAGTTCGAAGAGTTTTTTGAGCCAAGTACTAACAAGATATCTGAATTATTAATGATAGTTTTGACTGAATCTTGCCGATTCTGTGTCGCATAACAAATATCACTCTTTTTCGGAGCCTGAATCTGTGGAAACTTTGATTGTAACGACTGAACAATCTCACTGGTGTCATCAACTGATAAAGTAGTCTGTGTGGTATAAGAGATATCTATATCACTTGGGAAATCAAGCGTTTCAACGTCAACAATTGATTCTACCAAGGTAATATTATTAATATTATTTGACTGACCTAGAGTGCCTTCAACTTCAGGATGTCCTGCATGACCAACCAGAATAACCTGATGATTTTGTTTTTGACGCCGCGTAACTTCTTTATGCACTTTTGTTACTAAAGGGCATGTTGCATCATAAATAGTCGATGTGATTGATTTTGCATCCTTTCTGACACGTTGAGAGACGCCATGAGCACTAAAAACCACGACACCACCTTCAGGCACCTGATTGATTTCGTCGACAAATACTGCCCCCTTTTCTTTAAGGTTATTAACAACAAATTGATTATGGACAACTTCATGACGAACATATATTGGTGCACCATGTTTATCTATTGCTCGCTCAACAATCTCAATTGCACGCTCGACACCTGCACAAAATCCTCTTGGATTAGCCAGAAATACTTTCATGATTGCTATACATTATTGTTATCAATGACTTAATAAAATATCTTTAATTAAGAATAATAAGAAATTCAGGTTTATTGTTTATGGTTCAAAGCAGACAATATCTGAAAGATTTTTTTTCGTAATTCAGAGCGGTGAACAATCATATCTATGGCGCCCTTCTCTAATAAAAATTCACTCCTCTGAAAACCTTTTGGCAACTCCTCACCAACAGTTTGTTCAACAACCCTAGCGCCAGCAAAACCAATCCTTGCGTTGGGCTCTGCAATTTGAATATCTCCCAGCATTGCCAGACTCGCAGAAACACCGCCCATCGTTGGATCGGTCAAAACAGAAATAAATGGAATTTTCTTGTCGGACATCAGTTTCACAGCAAGTGAAGTTTTAGACATTTGCATCAAAGAAAAAAGCCCTTCCTGCATTCGAGCACCTCCGCTCGCTGAGAAACAAACAAGGGGGCTATTGCCCTCAACCGCTGCATCAGACGCTCTGACAAACTTTTCACCGACAACTGAACCCATTGAGCCTCCCATGAAATTAAAATCAAAGGCTGCGGCTACAATCGGCATACCCTTCAATAAACCTTTTTTAACAACCAAAGCGTCTCTCTCTTTGGTTTTTTTTTGAGCGTCAACATAACGATCTTTGTATTTTTTCTGGTCCTTAAATTTAAGAGGATCCACAGACTGAATATTTGGGGCAATCTCAAATTGATGTTCCACATCTAGGAAATTTTCAAGTCGCCTTCTTGCCGATATTATTAAATGATGGTCGCACTTTGGACAGACATAAGAAAGGCGTTCAAGTTCTTCCTGATAGAGGACACGACTGCACTCAGGACATTTGCTCCAGAGCCCTTCTGGAATATTTTTTTTAGTATTCTTGCCAATTGACGGCAAAATTTTCTCTAACCAGCTCATAGTAGGTCCTGATTAATTAATGGCATTTGAGATTTGATTTGCCAGATTACCAATCTTTGTAATCATTTTATCCCTATCACTAGAGAATTGTTCAACAATAGAAACAAGAGTGCTTCCAACGATAACTGCATCAGCATTTTCACTAACCTGTTTAGCTGTTTTTACATTTTTGATGCCAAAACCTACGCCAACTGGAAGTTTGATATGTTTTCGCATCCTCCCAAGGTGATGGTTTACGGAATCAATATTTAAATTTCCAGCACCAGTAACACCTTTCAAGGAGACGAAGTATATATAACCAGTTGCTATTTTTGAAATATCCTTTAGTCGGTCATTCGTAGTTGTAGGGGCTACTAGAAAGATGAAGTCAATTCCAACAGCATCTAATTCAGATTTAAGATCATGGGCTTCTTCAGGAGGCATATCTACTACCAAGACTCCATCCACTCCAGCCTCCTGAGCTCTTCCTGCAAAGGCTTTATAACCATAAACTTCAATTGGATTGGTATAGCCCATTAACACAATACCAGTATTTTGATTGTGTTCTCTAAATCTCTCAACAATACCAAGCACATCACTCAAGCTAACACCGTCGGCAACAGCACGTTCGTGAGATTTAGCAATCACTGGTCCATCCGCCATAGGATCTGAAAAAGGAACACCTAGTTCAATGATGTCAGCACCATTATTCGCCAAAGAAAAGACCAAGGCCTCAGAATTATCTAGGCCTCCATCGCCGGCTGTTATGAACGGGATAAAAGCTTTTTTTCCAGATCGCTCAAGTTCCTTAAAAATGTTTGAGATTATCGACATAGTTGTGTTCGTCTTATTGAGATTCAAATTTTAACACAGAAGAATTTCAACACAATTTATTGTCCTATCAAAGAATGTTAGATTTATTGTGCTTTATGATAAGAATGTACAGCATCTACCAATACTTTCATATTTTCGGGATTAACATCTGGAGTTATACCATGACCAAGATTAAATACATGACCAGTTTCCCCTTGAAATTGATCAAGCACTTTATTAACTTCAGCGACAATAACCTCAGGTGTGGCATTGAGAACTGATGGGTCTAGATTGCCCTGTAATGCTACTTGAGATCCAATCCTTCTTTCAGCCTCTCCTAGCTCTATAGTCCAGTCTAGACCAATTGCGTTACAGCCACTCGAAGCGATCTGCTCAAGCCAAGCAGAGCCTCCTTTTGTAAAAAGCGTAACCGGAATCGTCTTACCTTCATAGTGACGATGAATTCCTGAGACAATTTTTGTCATATATCTGAGAGAAAAATCCTCATAACTCTGTTTATTTAAAAGGCCACCCCAGGTATCAAAAATCATTACTGAATCCGCACCTGCTTCAATTTGGTTATTCAAATAATCAATGGCCGTTTCTGCCAGAACGTTTAAAAGTTGATGCATATGATTGGGATTTTCATACATCAAACCCTTGACTTTTGAAAAGCTCTTGCTGGAACCACCCTCTACCATATAAGTCGCTAAAGTCCACGGACTGCCAGCAAAACCAATTAGAGGGGCTTTACCTTTGAGATTTTTTTTAATTACTGAAACCGCTTCACTGACATAGGCAAGCTCGCTTCCAACATCCGGTTTAGACAATCTATCTATATCATCGAGTGTGGTCAAAGGCTTGAAAAACTTGGGACCTTCACCTTCCACAAAATACAATCCAAGACCCATCGCATCTGGAATGGTTAAAATATCCGAGAAAAGAATCGCAGCATCCAAATCAAAACGCTCAAGAGGCTGGAGTGTGACTTCACAGGCGAGCTCACTTGATTTACATAAGCTTAGGAAATCGCCAGCTTTTTTTCGAATTTCACGATATTCAGGCAAATATCGCCCCGCTTGTCGCATAACCCAAACTGGAGTGCGTGTTATTTCTTTTTTCAAAAGGGCGTTTATATAGTCAAATGCCATAATAATGTCTCAATCGAAAAGGTGATTATAATGATTTTGCAGTATATTTTAGGTTTCCTTCTGACATAAAAAAAGCCACAATGTGGCTTTTTCAAAACGTAACAGTTATTATTTAGCGCTTGAACGCACCGTAACGAGACTTAAACTTCTCAACACGACCGGCAGTATCAACAATTTTTTGCTTACCCGTATAAAAAGGGTGACAGTTTGAACATACATCTATATGTATTTCATCTTTGGTGCTGGTTGAACGCGTTTCAAAAGCATTGCCACAACTACACACAACCTTAATAGTATCGTAAGCAGGGTGAATATCTGTTTTCATTTGACTAAACTATTACGGTTTATTATGTAGTAGAACTAAACCAGTCATCACCGTACTCATCACTATACAAATCTGTAAATGATCCACAACTTGTCAACAAAATAGTGATAGTAATTAATGAGAACAATATTTTAAATTTCTTCATTTATTTATCTTCCCGAGTTTTTGGTTTCATTACCAAAGAATAAAGAGCTGAATTATATACTATCTCTCTTCAGGGGTGTATGTTTTAACGCTCAACGCATGCAACTCGCCACTTTTGATTTCTTCACTCACGACCGCGAGTACTATTCTTTGTCTCTGCAAAAGAGATAACCCTTCAAATGTTGGAGAAACTACAACCGCAGAGCAGTTGCAACCATCACCTTCCATAATTACGTGAGATTGCTCTATACCAGATTCGAGTTTTTTTTGTATCTCTTCTAAAGTCATAAGAAGCCTGCAAATAAGCTAATTTTAGTTATATTTATGACACTATGATAGATTATTCAAGCACCGAAAAAACCTTTGAGTGCGAAGAAAAATAAGATTGACATTAAGGCACCAGCAGGTAATGTAATGACCCAAGAAAGGAAGATTCTATTAATGACTCGCATATTAAGGGAAGCCAAGCCTCTAGCAATGCCGACACCTAATACTGCACCTACTAAGACTTGGGTGGTAGAAACTGGCAAACCTGTATACGATGCGAGTACTACTGTTGTAGCTGCAGCCAATTCAGCAGAAAAACCTCGACTTGGAGTTAATTCAGTGATTCGTTTACCTATAGTTTTCATGACTCTAAAACCAAACGTTGCAAGTCCAAAAACAATACCGCCGCCGCCAACTAGCAATATCCACGATGGCAGCACACTTTTGGAAGCAATTTGTCCGCCAGATTCAACAATACTATAAACTGCAGCCAAAGGTCCGATTGCATTTGCAACATCATTAGAGCCATGAGCAAAAGCCATCGAACAAGCAGTTATAACCATCAAGGCGCCAAACAATTTCTCCATACTAGCATATGAGAATTCCTGATCATCTTCTGGAATTTCCTTGATACGTCTTATAATAAATACAGCAATCAGTGAGGCAGCAATACCAACCAAAACAGCAATCAGCATACTGGTTGGAAGATCTTTTCCAAGGTGTTTGAGCGACTCAACATGCTTTAGACCCTTAAGCATTGTTACCAAAGCGATAATAAAACCTACAATAAACACGTAAAAAGGTAAATATTTTTTAGCATTACTAAATGGTTCTTCTGTATCAATAACTAAATTTTGTAAGCTCTTAAATATTAGAATAGCAAGAGTAGCTGCCAATAATGGTGAAACTACCCAGCTTGCTATAATCGTATAAACCTTCCCCCAAGATACCGCATCAACCCCAACTCCGACTGCGCCAAACCCCACAATCGCACCAACAATGGAGTGCGTTGTTGAGACTGGCCAACCTAATGAAGAGGCTATAAATAACCAGCTAGCGGCTGCCAGCAGTGCGGCCAGCATTCCATATACAAGCAAATGCGGAGTGTCAGTAAACGCACTAGCATCGAGAATGCCTTTACGAACGGTTGCTGTCACCTCGCCTCCAGCAAGAACAGCTCCAGCAAATTCAAAAATAACCGCAATAATGATTGCCTGTCTAAATGTAATGGCTCCTGATCCTACGGAAGTTCCCATAGCATTTGCGACATCATTTGCACCAATGCCCCAGGCCATGAATAGCCCAAAACCGATGCCAAGCATTATAAGAATATCACTATTTTGTAAGATGATTTCCATTATGTTTTTGCTCTACTAACTATTTAGTTAACATGACTTCGAAACGCGAGCCCACTTTTTGGGCGGCATCAGCTGTTTCTCCCAGCCATTCGATGGCTCGATAGTAAAACATCACATCAACAGGGGGCAAGCTAGACTCGAGGTCGAATAGCTTATTGCGAATATCATTTTGAGCGTCGTCAGTCTCATGCTCAAGTCTATTGACTTCTTTGATCATTTTATCGACTACTTTACGTTCACGACTGCCAAATGCAGTTTCTAACAATGCATCTAATTCATTGATTGCAGCTAGAGCAGCGGCTGAGGTTTTAATACAATCCCCGGCCAATTTTATAAAGTCACTTGAAATTTCTTCAGGAAAAACTATATGACGAGTCATCATTAAACCGGCAAGATCTTTAGTAATGTTGGCAATTGAATCTTGAATTAGAAGAACATCTAGCAGATCTCGGCGCGAAAAAGGCATCATAAAAGTGCTCGGCAAATTCATGCGTAGCTTCTTTTTCAGTTTATCTGCTTTTTCCTCTTTCTTATTAATTGAAATTCGGATAGCATCTGCTTTGTCCCAATCTTGGGCATCTGCTGCCTTTGCAAAAGCTGCAAAATCTTTAAGACAAGAATGTGCTTGTTTCATGTGCTTTTGAAGGGGAGCTATAGGAGACTTTCCAAATAGACTTGTAATATTGTCAGCTCTTGCCATATATTTTTTTCACCTTTTATAATCTTATGCGAATTTTACTATTTAAAAAGTCATATTATTAATAAATCAAAGTTGAAAACAGACATTTTATAAAAGTGTAACATTATACAAAAAACTAGTTATCGCTTAAAATAAGTATTAATTCTAGTAAAGTACCGTGAACCCACATAAATATGATTGACGCCATCATCTTAGCTGCCGGCCAAGGCACTCGAATGAAATCAAATAAAGCGAAAGTGCTCCATCAACTTGGTGGCAAATCTTTACTGCATCATGTTATTGATACAATTACTCCTTTGTCTACTTCAATCAATATTGTGATTGGTAAAGATGGCGAACTCGTAAAGAATTCAATTAAAGACAGTTCTATAAATATAAATTGGGTAGTACAAAAAAAACAATTAGGAACAGGGCATGCAGTTCAGCAAGCAAAAATGAGCATCAATGACAAATCGACCTGCATCATTCTCTATGGAGACGTGCCACTCATTTCAAAAAATACAATACGATCTCTGATAGCCCAATCACGGTCAACAGGCTTTTCGCTTTTAAGCGTAATTCTAGATGATCCGAGTGGTTATGGACGTATAGTGCGTGATAAAAATAAGTTAATAGAGGCTATCATTGAACATAAAGATGCAGATCACGACAAACAAAAAATTAATGAAATCAATACTGGCATTATGGCTATCAAGGGTTCTCTTTTGAAGCAATATATCAGCCAACTAGAGCCCAATAACAAACAAGGTGAACTTTATCTCACTGATATTGTTGAAATTGCAGTCTCAGATAATGTTACCATTTCATCTTTAGTGTGCGACGATGCATCTGAAGTTATGGGTATAAACAATAAAAATCAATTGGCTGAAGCGGAAAGAATTTATCAGCAAAAAAAAGCAAAAGATTTGATGTCTAAAGGGTTAACCATTAAAGATCCAAGTCGTTTCGACTGTCGCGGTAATTTAATCTTTGGCAAGGACTGCTCAGTAGACGTAAATGTTGTCTTTGAAGGTGAAAACGAATTAGGTGAAAATGTTATAATTTCGCCTAATTGTATTATAAAAAACGCTAAAATCGGCGATCATGCAGAAATTAAAGCAAACTCTATTATCGAAAATTCAATAATTGGAAGCCATACAACCGTAGGCCCTTTTGCACGTATTCGCCCAGAAACTGAGGTAGGCAATCATGCCAGAATTGGTAATTTTGTTGAAGTAAAAAAATCCACAATTGGTAACAAATCTAAAGTACCTCATCTAAGTTATGTTGGCGATAGTTCAATAGGTCAAGATGTTAATATTAGTGCAGGTGTTATAACTTGTAATTATGATGGTGCAAATAAAAATCAAACCGTCATCGAAGATGGTGCATTTATCGGATCCGATACTCAATTAATTGCTCCAATAACGGTTGGTAAAAATGCTACTATCGGTGCCGGCTCAACTATCACTCAAGACGCTCCTAGTGATAAACTGACATTAAGCCGAAAAAAGCAAAAAACGATTGATAACTGGAAAAGAAAGAAAAAACAATAATTCTGTCCTAATACAAGAAAAACTTATTTAATGCTTCAACTTCCAAAAAATGTCTGGCTATTAGCGACATGTTCAGCTTTTTTTATGTCAGTTGCCGTATTCATGGTCTTTGTTGGTGGAATTATTGGTAACTCACTTACTCACTCAAAAGATCTTTCAACTCTTCCAGTTGCAATAATTGTAGTTGGAACTGCACTTGCTATTCTGCCGGTCAATCGACTAATGTCTCTGTTTGGTCGTAAAAGAGTTTTTTTGAGTACATGTCTCTACACAATTGCCACAATAGGCTTAGGCATCTATGCTATTTATACTGAATCTTTTCTTCTTTTTTGTCTGTCAAGTTTTTTGTTAGGCGCTACAGCCGCAACGATGTATCAGTTTAGATTTGCTGCAATCGAAAGTGTTCAAGAAGAACAAAGAACTACAGCAATTGCTGTAGTACTTCTTGGGAGTTTGCTATCGGCCTATCTCGGACCTGAAATTGCCACCTTAGGTAAAAATTGGTTTAAGATAGATTTTATAGGCTCATTTGTTTTACTTGCCTCGCTCTTCATTCCTGCCTTTGTGTTGCTATGTTTTTTTCAACACGTTGAAAAACCTCATGAACAAGTGGACAAATCAAGACGCCCCCTGACTGAAATTATTAAGCAAGGCTCTTTCATTGTTGCCGCTAGTGCCGCAACTACAGGTTATGTTGTGATGAGTTTTGTCATGACAGCAACCCCAGTGAGTATGCATGTGATGGACGGCTTTTCACTTGAGCATACCAAATTTGTCATTCAAAGCCATGTCATTGCCATGTTTCTACCATCTCTATTTACAGCAATGATTGTTAAGTATTTGGGGCTTTCACGAATGATGATTCTTGGTGTTACTATTTTAATTATCTCAGTTACCATTGCATACTTGGACCAATCTTTAAATAGCTACTGGTGGTCTTTAATTCTACTTGGTCTAGGTTGGAATTTTTTGTTTATCGGAGGTACTAATTTACTCCCTCGCTCTTATAACGAAAATGAAAAGTTTAAAGTTCAATCAGTCAACGATTTTCTAATTTTTGGTTTTCAGGCTTTTGCAGCTCTTTCTGCTGGGTGGTTTGTTTTCAACTTTAGTTGGGAGGTAACAATGCTGTCTGCTATTCCGTTATTAGTATTTCAGTTGTTGCTTCTATTATGGTGGCTAACACATGACAAAAAAGAGTCATAAAAAATCATTGCTTTTTCATAGTTTTTCTTATAAAGTATTGATTTTTTGTTTGGGGAGTGAATTTTGAAAATCGAAGCAATTACACCTTCCATCGGTGCTGAGATTTCTGGAGTATCGCTTAACAAAGACCTAAACGAAGATATATGTGATCAGATATACAATGCACTGATTAAACACCAGGTTGTTTTTTTTCGAGACCAAGATCTTTCCCCCGAAAACCATCTAAAGCTAGCCAAAAGTTTTGGTGAACCGGAACCCCCTCATCCGGTCTATCCTCATGTTGATGATTATGAAAACATAGTTCTACTTAAGAATGATAAAGATGATATTCCAAATACTACCGATTGGCACAAAGACTTGACCTTCAGGGCCAACCCTCCATTTGCCTCTATTTTGCATGGTATAAAAATACCTGACGTCGGTGGCGACACTCTTTGGGCTAGCATGAGCGCCGCTTATGATAATTTACCTGATGGCTGGAAGCAGCACTTGGAGAATCTGGAGGCTATCAATGACATGGGAACGTTTAGGAATGATTTTTATAGAGAAGGTGGTATTGAATCTGTCAACAATGCACTTAAGAGCGTCGGCTCAGCGGTGCATAAAGTTGTCGAGAGACATCCTGTTTCTGGCTTGAAATATTTAAATGTCAACCAGTCATTTACACGCAATATAATTAATGAAAGCCAAGGTCAAAGTGACCATATACTTCAATTCTTGTTCCAACATATTACCAAACCCGAGTTCCAGGTCAGGTTTCGTTGGCGCAACAATTCAATTGCCATCTGGGATAATCGAATTACACAACACTACGCTGTTCTTGATTATTTACCTAATATTCGTCATATGCACCGAGTAACTGTCCTTAACGACAAAAGAGTGACATAGTTTAATTTAATTTACCAAAACTACTTTTTATATCTGAAATTAAGTCCTTTGTATCCTCGAGACCTATATTCAGTCGAATAAGATGCTTACCATCATGCACCCATTTTCCGTCACGTTTATACTGTCTTGCAGTTACAAGGCTTTTAAACCCACCCCAGCTATATCCAAGTCCAAACATCTCAAGTGAATTTATAAATAACGCGATTTGTTTGTCTGAATATTTTTCTTTAAATGTAAATGCAAAGAGTCCAGATGCACCAGAATAATCTCTCTTCCAGAGAATGTGCTGGGGATGCGATTCTAGGCCAGGATGAATGACACAGTCAACAATATCTTCTCTTTCTAGCCACCTCGCAATCTTAAATGCTGATTTTTGATGAGCGCTTAGACGAACTTGCAGTGTTCTTAATCCTCTCAAAGCTAGGTAACAGTCATGCGAGTTTGTGTAACTTTCAACTGTATGCAAGTACTCATCAAGCGCTTCTGAATACTTCTTATTTGTGGTTACACAACCTATTAAAACATCAGAATAGCCACAAATATACTTCGTAGCAGAGTGAATCGAGATATCAACTCCAAGATCCAAAGGTTTTAAAAATAGTGGCGTAGCCCACGTATTGTCAATAACTGTGGGAATACCTGCTCTTTTTGCTATTTTTACAACCGCAGGAATATCTTGAATTTCAAAAGTATTTGAACCCGGGGACTCTAAAAAAATCAGCTTGGTATTGTCATTGATATATTGACTAATTTCAGAACCGATATTGGACTCTACATGTGTAATTTTAATGTTATATTTAGCTAGAACTTTGTGGCAGAATCTCGCCGTAGGGCCATAGACATTATCAGTAAGTAGGACCTCATCACCGCTCTGAGTGAACGCCATTAACGTAGATATAATCGCATTAATACCTGAAGGAAATGCACGCGAAATATGGCCATTTTCAAGCTTACATATAGCTTCTTCAAAGTTCTTCTGAGTTGTTAAACCGCCTGTCCCGTAAGTGATGCCAGGGTACTGACCTTTCTCATGCAGTTGCATATCCTCGTAACTCTCAAACAAAACCGTAGAACCACTTTGTATAGAGGGGTTAATGGTTCTAATTTCCCTATCACCAAAACTATAGCTATAGTCATTCCATCCAATCAATTCACTGGGCTTACTCATACCAATAAAATACTATAATAAGTTGGTAATCATCATAGGTTTAATTTTCTATTTTGTCCAGTAATTTATGTACTTAAAATAAATTTATAGATGAATCAATTTACTAATAGCTGGACAGTATAAAGCCAATCTTATAGGCAGCTTGAAGACGTTATGTAAAATTGCTTGATAATCTAGTAGTTGCTCTCGATGAGAATCTTGTTGACGCTTAATAAAGGCATCAATGGATTCGTCTTTTGCTGGTGAAGCAGTTTTGAAGTCAATAATCCACAGTACGCCGTCCTCAATAAATAGTCTGTCAACAATAATATTTTTTGAGCGGTCACTATATTCAACTTCAACCTGGGTAGAGTCTCTGTGCTTAAATAGCCAATCAAACACTTCATCTTGCTTTGTATTCTTAAGCAACTTATAAACCTGTTTTGTATATGTCTGAAGGAGTTTCTTTGGCAAACCAAACTCAAGCAACCTTACCTCAACACTTTTTTCTGAAGGGTTAAACAAACTATGTTCCAAATAATAATGAACAATAGTACCTAATGCACTTTGATAAATTAAATCCATATTTCTGGGTAAACTATTCGATTCATTAATATGCTGAGCTGCCCTCTCAGAAATACTCGGGAATTTCTTATAACGAATCATTTTAGGCGCAACTAATTGTCTTATATTTTCCTTAGGAACATACTTCAGATTGGCGATTGATTCTTGAAAAAAATGTCTCAAAAGATCAAGAAACGTATTACTTGACACCTTGCCTGATTTATTAACACTCCCTAATAAATATAGTTTTTCTTTTGCTCGACTCATGGCTACATACAATAGGCGCATCATCTCATAGCGGCTTTGTTGTTTTTCCATATTTTTCAAGTATAGATATGTCTTGCTTTCATGCTTATCAAAGGCCGATCTGATAGGCGCTAATAATATTTCATGGTTCGAAAATTCTTGTATTTGAATCAGAGCTGAAGGATTGCTTTTTCCAGTTTTACCTAGTCCAGGAAGAATAACTATATCAAACTCTAATCCTTTAGCCTGATGGATAGTCATAAGCTTTACAGAGGCAGATTGAGAGGGAGCATATAAGTCCTGAAGCATTAACTCTAGGGTGTCAATATCAAGATTTTCATTGCTCTCACATTCATTTAAAAGAGAGACAAACTGGGACTTTATATTTCGCTGCCGTTGATTCATTTCTCGTTCTGGATTCAGCTGATCTAGAGCATAAAGAAAACGCTCAACAAAAGAGAACCGTCCCTCATTGGAAACCGCTTTCAAAATTGCTTGATAAAGGTGTCGTGCTCGTTTCAAGCCATCCTCATTAAACTCTTGCAGGACTGCACCGTCAGCTAGTTGGTGAAAAATCGTCATCTCATCAGAGCGACTCAGAATCAATAACTCATTTAATTTTAAGCCACACCAAGGGGAACGAAGAATGGATAGCCAGGCCAATTTATCTCCCAAGCTTTTTAGTGCACGAGTTAGACTTATTAAATCTCGGGTGAACAAGTCAGACCTTAAAGGTTCTGTTTTTACTGCTTCAAAGTTAATGCCATGAGACTGAAGTGAGACCATGATGTCTTGCAAATGGTTTCTAGACCTCACTAACACTGCAATCTCTTGAGCTGGATTCTTTTGTTGTGCTTTACTGATGATGGCACTGACTTTTTCAGCCTCTTGTTTATTTTGGCCATAACTAAAGGGATAGAACTTCACCGCATCATGAGGCATATCCTTAGAAGCTGAGATGGACTTAGCAAAATGAACAGCGCCCTTGATTGAGTTATCGGTAACGGGGAAAATATTAGAAAAAAAGGTATTGTTTGATTCAACAATACTCATATTCGATCTAAAATTGGTACTCAGTAATAGTGAATTTATCCTTACATTTGCAATACCATTTTTCATTACGTTTAAAAAAATTCTAACCTGTGATTCACGAAATCTATAGATTGATTGCATTGGGTCGCCTACCAAAAATATTGTTTTACCGTCGCCCTCTTGCCAGCTCTCCAGCAACTTTTGAATAATATTTAGTTGAGCGTAAGAAGTATCCTGAAACTCATCAATTAAAAGATGTTTGATTTTGTAATCCAAAAATAAAGCAATATCACTGACTATTTCACGACTATCTAGCACCTTAATTGCCTGCATTCCAACCTCTGAAAAATCCTGAACACCTTTTTCTTCAAATATCAAGCTTAATTGAGCAGCGCCTAGTTTCAAAACTTGGCTGATATCTTTGATACTTTTTATGGTGGATTCATTTTGATGAACATTTGGTAATTGATCCAATTCAAGAAGTTGTTTTTTGAAAACATCTGCAGAAACGAGCTCTTCTAAAATTAATATCAAAGATTTTTTTTGCTGTTTGAGTTCTGGCGGAAATCCAAGTGACTTATCTATTTTTTTTCTCCAATCTCCAGTGCTTTTTGCTAGCAATAGATCAGCAATTATTTGCCAATCAGCCAAGTCAGTTAATTTGTCGCCAGGAAGCTTATTAATTATTGAAACTTCATGACGCGTATTAGAATTAAGCAAAGTGAAAATATCTTCACTCAAACATTCCAATGCAATCTCTCTAAGAACTTTTAAATGCTCAACAATAATATTTCTTGCAGTTCGTTCCAAAAAATCAACGTCAAGCACTCCTTCGAGATACAGTCTAGGTAACCATTGCTCTCGTTTTGATAGCATGTGCACCAAAAGCCGATAAAACTTATCTACATGGTTATCCAAATACAATAAAACACTGGCAATAGGCTCGCTATACTCATCCTCTTCTATCAGCATTAGTGTCCGTTCTGCTGCTATTTTGTACATATGTTCGTATTCATAACGCTCACTCATGATTCTGGGAGGTATCAATTGATACACTGATGGATATTTCGACACTATCAAACTTGAAAGAGAGTCAATGGTGCTAATTTTTATCCTTGAAGGGTTATTGAGCAAATCCCAATCTCGAAGTTGAGACTGTTTCAAGACCTGATAAGCAAGTTTATAGGTCTTCAGTTTGTGTGCTTCTTTGGGTGGAGTTGATTGTGCTTGCGTTAATGAACTCACCACTCGGTGCTTAAGTTCATCTACTGCCTTATTTGTAAAAGTTATTGCCAATATAGTTTCAGGCTCATCAGCAATACTGAGCAATTTTAGATAACGTTGGGTAAGTAGTTCTGTTTTACCGGAGCCCGCTGGTGCTTGTACAATAAAAGAATCGCTTATATCTAGGGCCTGATCTCTTTGATATTGATCATTCACATTGACTCTGGTGCACTTACCCCTAATATATTTAGTCCATTTACAAAAACTTGTTTGGTAGCATAAATGAGTGATAGTCTTGCTTGAGATAGCTTTTTATCTTCGACCAAAAAAGGGCAAATGTTGTAATAGCTATGGAAATGGGTTGCCAATTCCCGTAAATAATAAGCTAGCTGGTGAGGTTCATATTGCAAGGCTGAAGATTCAATGACACTTTTATAACGATTAAGTTCTTTTATAAGCGCCTTTTCGCTATCCTCTATGAGCAAAGATTGGTCAGCTGTTTGACTCTCAAATTCAATACCCTTGTCTACAGCTTGCCTAAAAACAGAGCAAATACGAGCGTGTGCATACTGGATATAAAAAACTGGATTTTCATTGCTTTTAGATTTAGCCAAATCCAGGTCAAAGTCCATATGCTGTTCTGATTTCCTAAGGATATAGAAAAAACGAGCAGCGTCTTTACCTACTTCATTACGTAGTTCCTCTAAGGTCACAAAAGAACCACTACGCGTTGACATTTGCACCTTCTTACCTCCACGGTATAAGTTAGCAAACTGAACCAGAAGAATTTCTAATTTATTAGGGTCATGATTAAGTGCTGCAATGGAGGCTTTAACTCGAGCAATGTAACCGTGATGATCAGCACCCCAAATATTAATGACCTTGTCATAGCCGCGTTCAAATTTTTCAAAATGATAGGCAATATCCGAGGCAAAATAGGTATGGATGCCATTATCGCGAACAACAACACGGTCCTTCTCATCTCCATATCCTGTTGTTTTGAACCAAAGGGCTCCATCCTTTGAATAGATATGACCAGACTTCCGTAATTTATCAACAGTAATCTTAGCTAGTCCATTTTCAATCAAAGACCGCTCTAAAAACCATTTCTCAAAATTAACACCAAACTCAGCTAAATCACTTTTAATGCCACTGAGAATGCTTTCGATACCAATGCGAAAGATGGCTTCATAACCTTCGCCTAATAGCTTCCTTGACTTAACAATCAATTCATCAATATGAGATTCTTTATCACCACCCTGTTGACCATCTTTACAGACACCTTTATAGACTACTGAGGAGCCCTTTCGCCATCGTTCTCCATATTTTTCAAAGACGCTTGCAGCGATATCTTTGATGTATTTGCCTTGATAGCCATTATCAGGAAATCTAAGTTTCTCGCCAGATAGAGTCAAATACCGGAAAAAAATACTTACAGTCAGAATATCCATTTGTCTGCCTATATCATTTACATAATACTCATTGTCTACTTCAAACCCAACAGTCCTTAAGAGGTTGGAAATTGTAGCTCCGTAGGCGGCACCTCGACCATGGCCTACATGAAGCGGCCCTGTCGGATTTGCTGAAACAAATTCCATGAGCACACTTCTCCCTGTGCCAATAGTTGACATACCATAACTTTCACCACTACTAATAATGTCATTAATTACAGCACTGCTGGATTCATCAGAAAGGAAAAAATTGATAAATCCCGGTCCAGCGATTTCTGTTTTTTTAATAAATTCAGATTCTTCTAATTGATCAACAATGTTCTGAGCTAATTTTTTCGGCTCACTCTTACTTTGCTTTGCCAACACCAATGCAATATTCGTTGCATAATCACCATGACTTTTATCTTTAGTATGGTCTAGGCGAATCTTTGCAGGTAGTTCACTGAGCAGACCTATATCGATTAGGTTGCTAAGGCTTTTAAAAATTAGATCTTGTAGCTGCTCTTTCATGTTTAATTAACTACTGGTTTATTGAACTATGTAGTTGACATTTTAGTTGAACTCGATACTACATTATTGACCAAATATTGTATTCGAATTTGAAAGGTAAAAGGTTTCCATATTCAATAAATGGAATTATGGATTTGCTCCCTAGTGTGCCTTTTGCCAACTATTTCCAATCCCTACATCAACAACTAAAGGAACATTTAGCTTTACAGCATTTGACATCATAAAACGTATATCTTCAGCGTAATCTTTTGCCTTATCGAGCTCCATCTCAAAGACCAGTTCATCGTGGACCTGCATAATCATCTTGACGCCATTATTTTCTCGATCTATCCAAGCCTGAATGTCTAACATTGCTTGTTTAATAATGTCGGCTGATGATCCTTGCATGGGTGCATTGATTGCTGTCCTTAAGGCGTGTTGCTGCTGCATTTTATTTTTTGCATTGATTTGAGGCAGGTAGAGTCGCCTACCCAATATCGTTTCAACAAATCCTTGTGATTTGGCTTTTTCTTTGGTTTGTTCCATATATTTGAGTACATCTGGGTAATTATCAAAATAATCATCGATATACTGTCTGGCTTCCGTTCTAGAAACATCAATTTGTTTTGCCAGACCAAAGGCACTCATACCGTAGATTAGCCCAAAATTAATCGCTTTGGCTTTTCGACGCTGCTCTTTACTGACTGATGACAGCTCTGTCTTAAAAACCTGAGCAGCAGTTGCACAGTGGACATCGATATTATTTGCAAATGCCTCAATCAGATTGTTGTCCTTGGAAATATGTGCCATAATCCTCAGCTCGATTTGAGAATAGTCAGCAGCTACAATAACATTGCCTTCACCAGAAACGAACGCTGATCGGATTTGTGCTCCCTGTTCGGTTCTGATTGGGATATTTTGAAAATTAGGTTTTGATGAAGAAAGCCTTCCAGTTGCAGTTACAGCCTGATGGTACGAAGTGTGCAAGCGACCCGTTTGTCGATTTATTTGTTTTGGCAAAGCCTCTAAATAAGTAGAATTCAGTTTAGTTAATGTCCGGTAAGACATAATTAAATCCACCAATGGATGTTCCAATAATTTTAGCGCCTCCTCATTTGTTGACGGCTGACCTTTAGCGGTTTTCTTTTTCGGTTCGAGACCCAACCCTTCTTCACTAAACAAAATTTGTTGAATTTGCTTGGGTGATTCAAGATTAAACTCATCTCCCGCTATTTCAAAAGCCTGAGTCTGAATCTCCTGCATTTCAGACTTGATTTGTACTTGTTGATTGAAGAGTGAAACCTCATCAACAAGTGCACCATTGCGTTCCAGCTTTAGCATAATATCTACTAGAGGGAGCTCTAAGGTCCGATAAAGCGACATTAGTTTTGGGTATTGTTGTAACTTAGATTCTAGGATTTTATTTAACTCATAAGTGACAATAACATCCTCACAGGCGTACGAAAAAGCTTCATCTATATTAACTTGATTAAAGGTCAATTGTTTTTTACCACTTCCTGCAACATCAGCATAACGAATTGTTTTATGACCAAGATAGTGCTCTGATAAATCATCCATGTTGTGACGTGTCGCCACCGAATTCAAGCAATATGATTTAATCATAGTGTCGTCAACAATACCGTTCAAATCAATACCTATATTTGCCAGCACATGGGCGTCATATTTTAAATTTTGACCAATCTTACCAATCACTTGACTCTCAAGAATAGGCTTTAATGATTCCATTACAAATTGTCGAGACAATTGTTCTGGAGCATCTAAGTAGTCGTGTGCAACTGGCACATAGTAGCTTTGCTTATCAAGCAAAAATACTAGCCCAACAATCTCAGCATTCATATAGTCTAGACTACTGGTTTCCAAATCAAAAACAAAGCTTATAGACTCTGATAGCTGTCTCAACAAGGATTCAAAATCAACCTGTTTAAGAATTAGTGTTTGCGTAAATTCTTGAAGATTTAATGTGCTCTTTTGATCTTGTTTTTCACTCACTAAAGGATCGATTGTTTTAGTTCTTGGTTTTTCTTCTACTTGATCAGCTAAT
The DNA here is from genome assembly GCA_963989885.1 of uncultured Gammaproteobacteria bacterium. GTDB lineage: Bacteria > Pseudomonadota > Gammaproteobacteria > PS1 > Pseudothioglobaceae > Pseudothioglobus. The sequence goes on along the minus strand of CAXDLF010000008.1, from coordinate 976 downwards.
TGTTTTAACCACATAGCAAAACCATATTCTTTATACAATTCTATCAATTCCTCAGTGTTTTCTCCCGGCTCATCATCAAAGATATTACAAGGCAAATCAACATCAAACTTAAGCTCGACTAGTTGAAAGGAAAGATCTAACAAGTCAAATGATTCTCTTAACTTTTCACCAACCTTACCATCTATTTTTTTAGCATTGGCTTTAACACCATCTATATCCTTATACAACTGCAACCATTTTGCAGCCGTCTTAGGTCCGACACCTGGTACTCCAGGAATATTGTCAGAGGCATCGCCGGTCAAAGCTAATAGGTCTAGGATTTGGCCCGGCTTAACACCCATTTTTTCTTCCACCAAGTTCGCGTCATAAAGTGTACCCTTCATATTAAGTTGCTTGATATGACCACCCACTAATTGCAAGAGATCCTTGTCACTACTCGCTATGATGGTTTCAATATTTTTTGCATTTGCCAGCTTAGCTAATGTCGCTATGACATCATCTGCCTCAACACCCTCTTCGCAAATGAAATGAAACCCCATCGCTTTAATGATTTGATATAAAGGTTCGATTTGAACAATCAGCGAATCATCTGCAGGCTTCCTATTGGCTTTATATTGAGGATAAATTTGATGACGAAAATTTGACCCCTTGGAATCAAAAATCATAATCAACTTTGCACCTTGATATTGCCTTTGTAAATGTTTAATTGCATTAATAACACCGAACATTGCACCCGTTGGAAAGCCTTTATCATTACTTAAATTTTGAGACAGAGTCGAGAAGTATGAACGAAATAAGTATGCCGAACCGTCGACTAAAATGAGTTGCTGAGCCATGCAAGAATTTTACCTCTAATCTTAGCTTTTTTTCCGCCAAACTCACTTATGAAATGCATAAGCCTAGAACTATATTATTCTGCCTTGTTGATGATTGTTAGCTAAAATATAAGTATGCCTGATGCACTCACTGTCTCTTA
>CAXDLF010000007.1:0-38664 GCA_963989885.1 uncultured Gammaproteobacteria bacterium | reverse complement strand
ACGTTTGGCTGTCAGTATTCTCAAAATTCAGAGTCACCAAGAAGATCAATTGGTAGAAAGGAAAGGCCCTACAGTGGGCTCACCAGAAAAAGCGATAGAAGGCTTTGCTAAATCTTGCGGTGTTGATTTAAATAGCCTAGAAAAACGCTCGCTTGGTGGCAAAAATTACTATTTTTTTCATGCTAAAGAGGTAGGTCAACCAATTAAAGACTTGCTTCCAGATGTCGTTGAAAAAGCAGTCAAAAATATTCCACTTACTAGGGCTATGAAATGGGGGGAATTGGATTATTCTTTTGCAAGACCAGTTCATTGGCTGGTGATGTTGTTGGATGATAAGGTTGTGCCTGCAAATATTATGGGATTGGTGAGTGGAAATACTACTAAAGGACTAAGATCCTCAGATAGCTCTTCTTTTGAAATACCTCATGCAAGCGAATATCAATCATTCATGAGAGAAAAGGCAAAAATTGAGGTTGATTTTAATAAGCGCAAGGAAATTATTCGTGAACAAGTTACGTTAGTGGCTAATAATATTAAAGCTCAAGTTGTGATTGATGAATCGTTACTAGATGAGGTTTGCGCATTGATTGAATATCCAAGGGCTTTTTCTGGAAAATTTGATGAAAAATATTTAAACGTACCTGAAGAGGCACTCATATCAGCGATGAAGTCGCATCAAAAATACTTTCATATGATTGATAGTGAGGGTGCCTTGTTGCCATCATTTATCTCAGTAGCTAATATTGAATCAACGAATTTGAATTTGATTATTCAAGGTAATGAGCGCGTTATTCGTCCAAGGTTGTCAGATTCTGAGTTTTTTTGGAATCAGGACAAGGCGATAAGATTAGATCAAAGGATTAAAGGACTGGAAAACGTTTTATTTATGAAATCATTGGGATCGATGGCTGACAAAGCAAAGCGAATTGAAAAGCTAAGTAAACATATCGCTGGTTTGGTTAATATTGACGCTCAATCTTGTGCTCGAGCTGGGCTCCTATCAAAGTCAGATCTGATGAGTGAAATGGTTGGTGAATTTGCTGACTTACAGGGCATTATGGGCGGCTATTATGCGCTGAATGACGGTGAGTCAGAGGTCGTTGCACAAGCCATTAGAGAACACTATAGGCCAAGATTTTCCGGGGATGATCTTCCATCGACAAATGAAGGTCTTGTAGTGGCAATTGCAGACAAGCTGGATACGATTACAGGAGTTTATGGCATTGGTCAGGCTCCTAGTGGTTCAAAAGATCCTTATGCACTAAGAAGGCTTGCATTGGGGTTGTTGCGAATACTCTTAGAGGCGCATCTAGATATCAATTTAAAAACACTGATTGATGTTTCCTTGAATTTGCATTCAACGGAAGTAGACAGAGAGGCTTCTTCCTCAATATATCAATTTATGATGGAGCGACTCAAAGCATACTATAAAGATGCCCATGTTGATGGAAATGTTTTTGAGGCTGTGCTCGCTGTGAGCCCTGATTCTCCATTTGATTTCCATCAAAGGGTAGAAGCACTCAATGATTTTATTCAGAAAACCGAATCAAAGAGTTTAATTGAAGCCAATAAAAGGATTGTCAATATACTCAAAGACTTTGACAGTAATGATGTTGAACTAGATACTAGATTGTTGATAGAAGATTCTGAGAAAAAACTTTTTCAGGCAACTGAGTCAATCGCTAGGCAACTATCTGAACAAAAAGACTATAAAGCTATAGTGCGGTCTTTACTAGAGTTAAAAGAGGTAATCGATACTTTTTTTGATAAAGTGATGGTCAATGTTGATGACATAGAGCTTAGGCAGGCGCGACTTGGACTTTTAAGTCGTGTCAGAGGGTTATTCCTATCTGTTGCGGACGTTTCTTACTTGACATGAAGGCGTTAATACAGAGAGTATCATCTGCTAGCGTCGAGGTTGAAGGAAGAATTGTTGGTCAAATTAAGAAAGGAATATTGGTTTTTGTTGGTATTGAAAAAGAAGATGAATTAAAACATGCCAACAAAATGATCAATAAAATACTTTCTTATCGAGTTTTTTCTGATGACGAAGGCAAAATGAATTTAAGTGTCAGTGATATTAATGGCGGAGTTTTACTTGTATCTCAATTCACTCTTGCAGCTGAAACCAATAATGGGACAAGGGCTGGTTTTTCAACAGCCAAAACACCTTTGGAGGCTGAAAATATTTACAACCATATGGTTGGAAGAGCCAAAGATTTAAGTTCTGATGTCGAAAGTGGCATATTTGCAGCTGACATGAAGGTTGCTTTGGTTAACGATGGGCCTGTCACTTTTCTATTGAAATGCTAGAGATTAGTATGAATGAATCTATTCAAGTTTATGGGATTAAAAACTGTGATACCGTCAAGAAAGCAATAGTTTATTTAAATCATCGTGATGTAAATTATCAGTTTATTGACTTTAGGCAAAATCCTATTTCTCGTCAAGTATTGAAACAAATGGTTGAATCTGTTGGATGGGAGTTATTGATTAACAAGCGCTCAACAACTTATCGATCTCTATCTGAAGATCAAAAAAGTAATATCAACTATGATTTGGTATTAAAACTTCCTACATTGATAAAGCGACCCGTACTGGTTCAGGGTGAGAGTATTATGGTTGGTTTTAGTGAACAGCAATATGCCGAGCTTTTTGATGGGGTAATATAGATTACTTCATTTAACGATAAACCTTTTACTGATTCTCAAGTTCTTTTCTAACTTCATCCATGTCGATAGTTTTGGCCTTTTCAAGGAGGCCTACTAGGTCTGCACCCGAGAGCGATCCAGGTTGAGAGAAAATACCGATACCCTCACGAAAAATCATGAGAGTTGGTATAGAACGGATTCTAAAGTGAGCGCCAAGAGCCTGCTCTTCTTCAGTATTAATTTTGGCAAAAATCACCCCTTCAACTTTTTCTGAAGTCTCTTTGAAGGTAGGTGCGAATTGCAGACAAGGTCCGCACCATGGCGCCCAAAAATCTATAATTACAAGCTCATTGTTGGTGATAGTTTCGTCAAAATTTGATTGTGTAAGCTCAATAACAGACATACATAACACTCTATAAAATAAGACAGCATTATAGCTTTAATACTAAAATATTGGCTTGTTTTTCCTTAACTGATAGAATACCCTTATGAATATACTTGGTATTGATCCGGGTTCAAGAATTACTGGTTTTGGAATAATTACGGCTAATAAACTTAAATTTACTTATATTAATAGTGGCTGTATCCGAACACAGGGTGATTTAAACGATCGTGTTGTCACAATTTATTCAGGCATTAAAGAAATTCTTAAAAAACATCAGATTGATGTTGTTGTTGTTGAGAGGGTATTTATGCGTCCTGACAGGCCAAATCCAGATGCTGCTATAAAACTTGGTCATGCAAGGGGGGCTGTTATTTCAGCCGCTGGGGGGTTACCTATAGTTGACTATAGCCCAAATCAAATTAAAAAAACACTAGTCGGCAAGGGGCATGCTAGTAAAGAGCAAGTATCCTTTATGGTGCAAGAGTTGTTAAAGCTAAATAAGGCTCCTCAAGCTGATGCTGCCGATGCACTGGCTGGGGCAATCTGTCATGCCTACCATTCTTTATAGGTTTTTTGCCTATCGTGGTTTTCAGCTAAAGTAAACCTTGACTTCGCCGAAACCCGGAAGTTTTGCAACGATATCTGAGAGTTGAGTATTGATTTCTATAGCGCTATTGTTAGACAAATAATCAAGTGGCAAGAAAAAGTCTACCAAAATTTCACCTTCTAAATAATGCAATTGAGTTCGCTCAAATTCATAAGTGCACTCTTCCAACTTTAGTGCCTGTTGCAAGATCTTCAAAGCTTGAGCTCGTTCTGGCAGGTCTTTATAAGTAGCTGCATCTTTTTCCTCATCATTTTCAGGGTCGATATGTACCGTGACATCATCCAAACCTTCAACACATTCCTTTGCTACCCTCTCAACACTGACACTAATGATATGTCCCTCACTCACCGATAGAAAAGGATTGACTTGAACATGGACATCAGCTGATTTTTTATGTCCGACTCTCCTTGTTCTTAGTGTATGGACGCTATTAACGCCTTTGATGTTAGCTAATGCTGAATGCAATTTTTTGATATCTTCATCATCAATCGAAGTATCAACCAGTTCCTTGGTTGCTTCGAATCCAAGTTTCCAGCCGATATAGATAATCATGATGCCAACGATAATAGCAGCTACACTATCAAGATAATAGTAGCCATTAGCAGCACCAACTATACCAATAATGACGACAACCGAAGAAAATGCATCTGAACGATGATGCCAGGCGTTGGCCTTAAGCATTTCAGAATTAATATTTTTTGCAACAATAACTGTATACCAGTACAAGGCCTCTTTACTAGCAATAGAGAAGCATGCAGTCGCAATTAGCCAACCTTCATGATTCAAAGCGCCAGCGTTTGTAAGTCGTCCTGTAGCATCAAAAATAATTGCTGTACCAATGATCGCTAGAAAGATGCTCAGCCCAAGAGTTGCAACGGTTTCAAAGCGTTCATGGCCATATGGATGTTCCTTGTCTGGAGCTTCTCCAGCCTGTTTGGCGGCATACCAAGCAACCCAGTCTGTGAGTAAATCAGAGAATGAGTGGACACCGTCAGCAACCAAAGCGCCGGAATTTCCAATAATTCCAACAATGACTTTGAAGACAGACAGTAGAAAATCAACTATAGCGCCTACGATAGTGACTTTTTGACTTTTTTTGGCACGAGCAATCGAATCCATTGTGACTTGAGTTGTTTTTGGTTTTAACCTTATTTTAAGTTATCTGATTATCAATGAGCATTAAACTAACTGTTCGTAGTTTCAACAACTATATTGTATCCAGGTAGGGTGTCTAGCAATTGTTTGCCATAGAATTTTGTTCTTATACGATTATCAAAAATTGTAATCTTACCTGTATCGGTTTCTGTTCTGATAAGTCTACCGCAAGCTTGAACAAGTCTTAATGAAGCATCTGGCAAGGAAATTTCCAAAAATGGATTTCTGTTTAAAGATTCAAGGTAAGACTGTGTAGTTTTTTCAATCGGTGAGGTAGGTACGCTGAAACGTAATTTTGCAATCATAACATGATTTAGATTATCACTCTTGAGATCTACTCCTTCTGCAAAACTATCCAAGCCAAAGATGATGCTGCCTTCACCATTCTTACGTTTTGCAATGTGCTTTTCAATAATACGTTTTTTGCTGTACTCACCTTGAACCAACAATTCACAGTCTATTGTTTTCTCCACTAAGTCCGCTACCATTTGCATTTGATTATTGGAGGCAAACAGCACTAAGGTTGCTTCTTTTTCATTTATGCGTTTTTTTAGCTCCTTGGCAAGTTCTTGAGTATGCCCATATATATCAGAAGGGCTTGCCTTCATGCTGGCGACAATAAAATCAACAGATTTATGATTAAAAGGTGAAGTCAGACGTAGGTATCTGTTTTCTTTTTCTTTTAGACCGAGCTGTTGATTCATTCTATCGAAACTACCAAGCGAAGTAAGAGTTGCAGATGTCAAGATTACACCCGCCGCTTTCGACCATATCAAGTTCTGAAGATGATTTGATACGTCAATTTTTGCTGTATGAAGGTGGTAATTTGCTTTCTTATTTGAAAGTTTTGATTTCACTATCCAATTACTTGTTGGAGGTAAGTCGCCATCAGCATTTTGAGTGAAAGCTTTTAAAAGAGAAAGGATAGAAGAAAGATTTTGATCATTTTGACCTATTACGTTATTGAGGTTATCTATGGTTACCTGTTCGACGTTATTTCCTTTGCAATAATCCTGCCAACTATCTTTTTGATCTAGGAGATTACCAAATGCGGCATTAAAGATCATTAATAAGTTCTTAGCTAGATTAGACACATCAGTTGAAACGCCAGACATATCAAATAAATACACGTCATCTAAATATTCAAAATTGGTGATAGCTTCAATAAGTTCGCCAATAGCTTCATCTACCTTCTTAATGTTATTTTCAGAGGTCTTTTGATTTGTAATTTTTGAAATCTGATCGATTGCACCTTGGGTTTGACGAATTGAAGTTTTCATAAATTCAGTGCTGGCATTTATTGAAAAATGAGAGAGCGCTTTTTGGGAAAAATGGTGAGCCTCATCAAAAACAAAAATACAGTCATTCACTTCAGGAAGAATGTTGTTTCCATTTATAATATCAGCCAAAACAAGATCATGATTGGCAATAATCACGTCTGCTAGAGAAGCTTTTTTTCTTGCTTTAAAAAAAGCACAGTCATTATAAAATTCACAGTTTTTTGCTGTGCAAGTAAATCGGTTGCAAGCAACTTTTTGCCAAAGTGAAAATTCTGGCGGACTTTCAAGGTCATCAATCTCTCCACTCCAACGAGCTGAAGAATAGTTGTCAGTCATTTCACTTAGCTTATCTAGTTGATTTTGGCTTGGCGGTTCGTCCCAAAGTAGAGCGTCTTCAAATGTTGTTTGAGTGTTTGATGTTTCCTCTGTAAGGTTCATTAGATTTCGAATGCAAACATAGCGAGATCGGCCTTTAGCTAATGCATATTCAAATTCTATAGAAGAATATTTTTTTGCTTCAACGATGTCTTTATAGAGAATCTGTTCTTGAAGTGCTACGTTAGCGCATGCAATGACCAATTTTTTCTTGTTGGCTTGAGTAATTGGAAGGCAACCAATAAGATAGGCCATTGTTTTGCCAGTTCCGGTGGGAGCTTCAACACAAAGAATTGGATTTGATTTTGGGTATTCACCTGCCAGTGTTTTTGCTATCTCAGCGATCATTTTGTTTTGCGAAGAACGATTACTAAAATTAGGTAACTGGATTTTCGCCGCTTCAAATGAGGATCGAATCTGTTTTTTAATTGCTGCAGTTAGCATTCAATGTTATTAAGATGTTCGATTCAGTGACAATTCACATAATAGTTTAAGAGCTGATTGGTAGTCAGATTCTGGAATATTTTTTATCGACTTTAATGCTTTTTGTGATTCGCTCTCCGCAATTTTTCGAGTAAATTCAAAAGCATTTACACTGCAAAGAATATTGACAATGTCATCGATATTTGATGAGTCTGCTGTTTCAACCGCATTTTTCAGGATTTTATTTTCTGCTCCAGAGGTTTTTTCAAGAGCATAAATTATGGGTAAGGTAATCTTGCCTTCGGACAAGTCGTCACCCACTTCTTTTCCGATTGTTTGTGAATCTGATTCATAGTCAAGGGTATCGTCAATAATTTGAAAGGCATTACCTAAATGTAATCCAAAGTCACCTACTGAATTAATCGTCTTTTTCGAAGAGTCTGAAAGAAGTGCGCCTATTTTGCAAGCTGCTTCAAATAGGCAAGCAGTTTTTTGCTGAATAACATTAAAGTACTCTGTCTGAGAAACGTTAGTATTTCTGATATTTAATAATTGTAAAACCTCCCCTTCTGCAATCTGGTTTGTTGTTTTTGAAAGGATTCTCATAATACCCATGGAATTAGGTTCTACCATGATTTCAAATCCTCTTGAGTAAAGAAAGTCGCCAACCAATACACTAGGTGCGTTACCCCATAATTCATTGGCTGCTTCTTGACCACGACGGGTTGTTGACTCATCTACCACGTCATCGTGTAGAAGTGTTGCAGTATGAATAAGCTCAATCACAACTGCCATTTTATAATGGTCTTTACCCTTATAGTTTGTAGCTCTTGCAGAGAGAAGAAGTAGTAAGGGTCTTAAACGTTTCCCGCCTGAGGCAATGATGTAATGACTCATTTGATTAATGAGATCAACATTTGAATTTAAGCGCTCGATTAAGACTTCATCTGTCTTCTTAATCTCGTCCCTCATTAGGGATTGAATATCGCTGTAGTTTTTCATAAAAAGTTATTTTAACTGACTTGCTAGTAGATAAACTTCTTTAGATCTGGCACGAGAAGCTTTGGGTTTTTTGATCACTACCTTTTTGAAAGTTTGACGTGCAATTTGAACGTAAGCATCAAAACCATCTCCATGGAAAACTTTCACTAAAAAGTGTCCTTTTGGTGTTAATGTCTTAACTGCTATATCTAAAGCTAATTCCGCCAGATACATAGATTTTGGTTGATCAACTGATAATTGACCACTCATATTAGGCGCCATATCAGATAAGACTGTATTCATTTTTTGACCTTTAGTTAAACTTAAAAGAGCTTCATAAACAGATATCTCGGTGAAATCACCTTGTAGAAAGTCAACTCCAGGGATTTCATCCATAGGTATAACATCGCTCGCTATCACTTGACCAGTTTTGCCCACTATTTTTATTACTGCTTGGGACCAACCTCCTGGTGCTGCACCCAAGTCAAGAACTTTATCACCCTTATTGATAATTTTTTTTTTATCAATAATTTCAATAAGTTTGTAGACTGCTCTTGATCTATAACCTTCTTTTTGAGCTTTTTTTACGTATTCATCAGTTAAATGCTCATGTATCCATCGATTTGAGCTTCCTTTTTTTGCCACAACTTAAAAATATTAATAAAGTATTGAAGTTATTTTATAAGAGTAAAGCTTCTAGCAAGCTTAAATTAATTTTTAATGAGTTAAAGTTACGCCCAAAAATATCAAAATTCGCAAAAGATTAATAATTGCGAATCAAAGAAAACGGGCTTGAAATTAACAAAATCTTCATTGTTATTTCATTTCTATTCATTGTTATTTCATTTCTATAAATATATAATCAGCCTTTTCGTTTTAAATAATAGTTTTTATGGATTCTATTTTAGATTTTTTAGTTCGTCAAAAAAAGTTTGCTTTAGTATTTTCTTTTGCTTTTATTGCAATTGGTATTTTGTCTATGGTTGGGATGCAGCGAGATCAGTTTCCTACTGTAGACTTTGAAGTGCTTAGCGTAACTACAGCTTACCCAGGCGCTTCCCCTGAAGATGTTGAAAAATCTGTTACAAATATCATTGAAGAAGAATTACTAAGCGTAAGTGGACTTAAAGAAATTACCTCCACCTCTAGAGAAGGTATTTCAAGCATCATTGTTACACTTGAAGCAGATCTAAAAGATGTCACAACTGTAAAAAATGATGTCCGAAATGCTATAAACCGTGTCCAAGCTTTCCCTGAAGAGGTTACAGACTTACCTCGAGTAATCGATTTCAATGTCACTGAATTTCCAGTTATAACCATTAATATTGATAGCACATCTGGGAACTTTAACCAAGCAAGGCAAATCACAGATGAGCTTCAGGTTGCTATATCTAGAATTAAAGGTGTTGCTCAAGTTGATAACCCGAGTTACCTTGACAGCGAAATACAAATAAAAGTTAATCCCGACAAGCTAAATAAATATAACATCTCAGTTAATGAAGTTATATCGGCGATTTCAACTCGAAACGCTCGTTTTACTGTTGGTGGCAATAATCAAGAAAGTGTAGAGAAAAACATTGTAATACTCGCTGAGTTTGAAAGTATTGATGATATTGAAGATGTTGTTATCAAGTCGAGCTTTGATGGGCCAGTTATAAGACTAGGAGATATTGCTGAAGTCTTTAGAGGACAAGAAGAAGAAACTTCTATTACTCGTGTCAATGGAACTAAGGGCTTCGTCCTTCAGGTCAAAAAACAACCCCAAGCGGATATTATTAGAACTGTTAAAAGGATTAGAGAGCGTGTAGCTGAATTACAGAAAAATATTCCAGACGATATTAATATTTTTTATACTGATGACTCCTCAGAGGCAGTTGCAAACAGGCTCGAAATCATTATTAAAAATGGCTATATAGGTCTTGCTTTAGTATTAGTCGTTTTGGGAGCTTTTCTTTCACTTAGAACAGCTTTTTGGGTTGCTGTAAGTATTCCCGTGACGCTACTTGGAACAGTATTTGGCCTTGGTCTTACAGGTAATACAATAAACTTAATATCTCTTTCTGGGTTTATTCTTGTGTTGGGTATTGTTGTCGATGATAGTATCATTATTGCCGAAAGTATTCACCACTATAAATCCAAGGGAGGTGACCTATATAAAAATGTTGTAATGGGCTTAAAACGAGTCATTATGCCTGTTGTAACAACAATAATTTCAACCATGCTTGTTATGTCTTCGTTTTTTCTCATGTCAGGCATTTTAGGTAAATTTATCTACGTTTTACCAGTCGTCGTTATTTTTGCTCTTGGTATATCTTTTTTAGAAATCACTTTTGCTCTTCCGGCACATTTGTCAACAACTAAAGTCGAAAAACAAAGGACTTGGTTTATACCTGTAGAAAATTTTTACAATAGATTCATGCACTATGGTTTGAGGTGGAGATATTTAATTGTTCCTATATTTATCGCTTTGCTTGTTTACACATCATTTTTTGCATTTAAAAATATTCCATTTAATTTGTTTCCTTCGAGAGGAGCAACGGTTATGTTTGCTAACATTGAGGCACCAAATGGGAGCTCTGCGGCTTACACTGAAAAAATAGTTATTGATGTTGAGAATCTTATTGTCAGCGAAATTGGTGAAGATCTTAAGTCCTATACAAGCACCATTGGTAGCTACTTTACAAATAGGGCCAATATTGAGATTGCTCTTACACCAACGAGTGATAGGGAGAGAGCAGCTGAAGATATGCAAGAAAAACTCAAAGTCTTAGTGGAAGATGTTGAAGGTGCAGAAAAAATTCGTATATCACTATTAAGACCTGGACCACCACAAGGAGCAGATATTGAAATAACCCTTGTATCTGAGAATGATGCTCAGCGAGCTCTTGCTGCTGATAGACTTGAGGAAATACTAAAATCAATTGATGGTGTCGATAATATCAATCGTAATGATGAGATTGGTAAGCCCCGAATAGAAACAGTTCTTGATTTTGATGAAATGGCACGCTTAGGTGTTGATTACTCAGCTGTATATCGTCATCTTAGAACGGCTTTTTCTGGCTCTTACGTAACTGATGCCACAATCGCTGGAAAAGATGAGGATGTTAGGATTTATATTGGTAATGGCTCAAACACAGAAGACTTTATTAAGAATACTACTATAAAGAATCGACAGGGAAACTCAATACCAATGAGTCAGTTTTCAACGCTAAGAGAGATTGAAGGTGAGCCAGACTATAATCATTTAGATGGAGATCGATCAATCAAATTAACTGCGAGTATTGCTGATGGACGTCCTAGGGGAAGACCAAGTAAAGTTGAGCAAGATCAAAACCTTGATGAGGATCAAACTCTCAACAAAAAGCCTGAAGAGGCTCCAAAAGTTAGCAGAGGACCTCCACCTTCTAAGACAATAATATTGGCAAAGGCTTTAAAAGAACTTAATGCATCAGTTGACTTCCCTCAAGTATCTATCATAACCTCGGGTGGAGCGCAGGAGTCAATTGAATCCTTACAAGATTTTCTGAGGGCTTTTGTCGTAGCAATTGTTGGTATTTTTCTTCTTCTTGCTATACTTTTTAATTCATACTCTCAACCCATGCTGGTATTGGCTGCCGTTCCATTTTCTTTGATAGGAGTTGTGTGGGCTTTTTATTTTCATGGAGAGCCGCTGAGTTTCTTTGCTTTAACAGGCTCATTAGCACTAATGGGGGTTATTGTTAACGACTCCTTGGTAATGGTTAGTCACCTAAACTATATAAAACAAAAAAGTGCTGCATTGGAGGATAAGATAGTTTGGATTGCTAGAGGTTCTCGTGACCGTCTTCGACCAGTAGTTTTGACGACACTTACAACAATGGCTGGAGTTTTACCACTTGCCTATGGAATAGGTGGTACAGATGTATTTCTACAACCTATGGTGCTTGCTTTAGGCTATGGTTTGATCTTTGGAACTTTTTTGACCTTAATTCTATTACCTTGTATGTATTTGATGAATTACGATTTTATAAATATGCTTGGAAGAATTAAAACAAGGTTCTCTAGAAAGAAGGCAACTGCTTAGTTATTTATTCTGAAGAGCTAAACGGATTAGCTGTTCTGTTGTGAGATTCTGGTCTTCGATTGCTGAAATCATCTTGTTGGCCTCTTTCACCTTAAATCCAAGAGATTGAAGTGCCGCCAATGCTTGATTTGCATTTGGATTAGAGCTTTTTTTATGATTCATTGTTGAAGTTGAAGTATTAAGAAATTCCACCTTATCAAGCCTATCTTGAAGTTCAACTATGAGTTTCAGTGCTGTCTTTTTTCCAATCCCAGGTGTTTTTGCCAAAAGATCTGCATCTTCACTAATAATACAGTCAACAAGAGACGAAACCGAAAGATGTGAAAGTATGGCGAGTGCCACCTTGGGGCCAACACCGTTTACTCTTATTAGTTCCCTAAACATGTTCTTTTCATCCTTTGAGATAAAACCAAACAATGTATGAGAGTCCTCTTTAATACTCAAATGAGTATAAAGTAAAGTGTCATCAGATGAATTGTCTAATTGGTAGAAAGTGGACATAGGGCAAAGCAGTTCGTAGCCTATACCATTGACCTCTAAAAGGATTTCTGGAGGATTCTTGCTAATAATTTGACCTTTTAGTTGACCAATCATAACCAGGGATATTTAATTAAATGTTCTTCTTCAAACGAACGAATCTGGTCTTCATACTGCAAAGTTAAACCAATATCATCTAAACCATTGATGAGTCTTCGTTTTCGCTCAGCATCAACTTCAAAGTGATAGATGCTATCTTCTGTTTTAACGCTTTGTTCTTCCAAGTTAATAGCAATTTCACCTGAGTATGTAAATAAAGTGTCTACAATTTCACTACTCAAAACAATCGGAAGAAGTCCGTTCTTAAAGCAATTATTGTAGAAAATATCTGCAAAACTAGGCGCGATAATAGCGCGAAATCCAAAATCTTCTAAAGCCCAGGGTGCATGCTCTCTAGACGACCCACAACCAAAGTTCCTTCTCGTTAAGAGAATTTGAGCGTCCTCATATTTTGGATTATTTAAAACAAAGTCAGGGTTGATTGGTCGTTTTGAGTTATCCATGCCAACTTCGCCATGGTCGAGATAACGCCATTCATCAAACAAGTTGGGCCCAAAACCACTTCGCTTGATCGACTTTAGGAATTGCTTTGGAATAATCGCATCCGTGTCAATGTTGGCTCGATCAAGTGGCATAGCGATGGAAGTCAAGGTGTTGAATCTTTTCATGACTCAACTCCTGAAAGGCGACCTTCGATAGCACTTGCTGCGGCAATTGCTGGGCTAACTAAATGGGTGAAAGACCCCTGACCTTGTCTACCTTCAAAGTTCCTGTTTGAGGTGCTTGCACACCGTTCGCCTACCTCAAGCCTATCAGCATTCATTGCCAGACACATTGAACATCCCGGTTCGCGCCACTCAAAACCGGCATCGATAAATATTTGATCAAGTCCTTCATGTTCAGCCTGTTGCTTTACAAGGCCCGAACCAGGAACAACAAGTGCAAGTTTAATGTTGTTTGCAATTTTCTTACCTTTGGCAACCTCAGCGGCTGAGCGCAAGTCTTCAATTCTTGAGTTTGTACAAGAACCAATAAAAACTTTATCAATAGCGACAGAATTAATCGCAGTATTTGGCTTCAGATGAATATAGTTTAGTGCATTTCGAATACTTTCAGCTTTGACAGGGTCAACTTCCTTTTCAGGGTCAGGCGTTGAGCCATTGATGTCGATCACCATCTCAGGTGATGTCCCCCAAGTTACTTGTGGTTTAATAAGGGCTGCATCTATTAAGATTGATTTATCAAAATAAGCATCCTTGTCACTGTGAAGTGTTTTCCAATAAGCAACAGCTAAATTCCAGTTTTCTCCTGTAGGTGCAAAAGGCTTTCCTCTAACGTATTCTATGGTCTTGTCGTCAACGGCAACCATACCTACCTTTGCGCCAGCTTCGATTGACATATTGCACAATGTCATTCTACCTTCGATACTCATATTCTCAATTGTTGTGCCACAAAATTCAATGGCATAACCGGTAGCACCAGCGGTACCAATTTCACCAATCACATAAAGTGCAATATCTTTAGCGCTGATATGTTTTCCTAAATTTCCATTCACTTCAATTTTCAGATTTTTAGCCTTGCTTTGCCAAAGACAACCTGTGGCAAGTACATGTTCAACCTCTGAAGTACCGATACCAAAAGCTAGCGCACCTAATGCGCCATGAGTGGTGGTATGAGAATCACCACAAACAATACTCATACCAGGCAGAGTTGCCCCCTGTTCTGGCCCGATAACATGGACGATTCCTTGACGGATATCATTCATTTGAATTTCATCGATTTCGAAGGTTTCACAATTTTTGTCTAAGGTCTCAACTTGCAATCTGGAAATAGGATCGCTGATACTGCTAACACCATTTGATCTTTCAGTTGTTGGGACATTATGATCAGGCACTGCCAAGTTCGCTTTATTTCTCCAAAGATTTCTTCCTGACATTGTCAGGCCTTCAAATGCCTGAGGAGATGTCACTTCATGAATAAGTTGGCGATCAATATAAATTAGGGTGGTACCATCTTGTTCTCGAACCACGTGTGCAGCCATTAGTTTGTCATAGAGTGTTTGAGCCATTATTCCTAAGCAATACTTGATAAAATGACCATTTTACATTGCTAAATTAACCCAAAATATAGAAATATGGAACAAGTATTAATGTTACTAAATAATAGATTTATTCTTTTTTTTAAAACTTAAGGTTTTATATTTATGTGCGGTATTTGTGGCCAGTTTCGCTTCGACTCAGAAAACGTTTCTTCAAAAACTATCTCTAGTATGATGTCTAAACTTGCCAGAAGAGGGCCCGATTCAAACGGTAAATGGCTTGGAGGTAAAATTGGTTTTGGTCACCAACGCTTAAGCATTATAGATTTATCGAGCAATGGCAACCAACCAATGGTAGATGAACTTCTCAAGTTGACGCTGGTTTTTAATGGCACCATATATAACTATAAGTCTCTGCGTAGTCAGTTAATCGGTAAAGGTTATTCCTTTTTTTCACATTCTGACACGGAAGTAATCATCAAGGCTTACCATTTCTGGGGTGAAGATTGCACCAAGTATTTGGATGGCATGTTTGCCTTTTGTTTATGGGATGAACATAATCAGAAGCTGTTTATTGCCCGAGATAGAATGGGTATCAAACCTCTCTACTATAACTTATCCAATAAAGCATTCACTTTTGCTTCTAATTCGCAGGCTTTGTTAACTCAAGAGCTTGACAAAAGTGTTAACCCTTTAGCACTTCAGCAACAGCTATCACTTCACGGCGTTGTACCGGCTCCAAATACGGTTATTAATAGTATTCAAAAAGTAAAACCTGCGACAGTTATGACAATAAATACAAAAGGCTTATTGAAAGAAAAGACATATTGGTATCCTAATGCGAATAGATCTGAAAGAAACCTTTTTGATGAAGAATATATTGAGAAAACTCACGAATTATTGACCGCTGCTGTTACAAAAAGAATGGATGCGGCTGATGTGCCTATTGGGGTTTTGTTGTCTGGCGGCCTAGATTCCTCTTTGCTTGTGGCGCTACTTAAAGAAGAAGGTCATGAAGATATTCGTACCTTTTCTATTGGATTTGAAGATATTGAAAACGAAGCTGGCAGTGAGTTTGAGTATTCAGATCAAATCGTTTCAAAATTTCAAACCCAGCATCAAAAATATGTTGTTAGTAATGCAGAGGTATTGCCTAGATTGTCTGAAACGGTAATGAATATGGCTGAACCCATGGTCTCTCAAGATGCCGTCGCTTTTTATTTACTTTCTGAACAGGTATCAAAGCATATCAAGGTAGTTTTGTCTGGACAGGGAGCCGATGAAGCTTTTGCTGGCTATTTTTGGTATCCAAGAATGGTAACTGAGAAAGGTAGTGAGATTGAGAGATTTTCCAAACACTATGTAGATAGACCACATGAAGAGTATTTGCAAGCTGTAACCCCAACTTACCAAGGCGATAACCATACCTCTAGTTGGTTAAACAAAGAGTTTGCAAAAAAAGGTGCTGATTCATTTATTGATAAAGTTTTTCGTACTGATATCACTAGACTAATTGTTGATGATCCAGTTAAACGAGTAGATAACATGACAATGGCTTGGGGGCTTGAAGCACGTGTACCGTTTTTAGATACTGAGTTGGTTGAGTGGGCTTTAAGAATGCCAGCAAACTTAAAGATGAAACATGAAGGCAAGTACCCACTAAAGAAAATCGCAAGAAAACTTCTTCCTAGCTCGGTAATTGATCGAAAAAAAGGCTATTTTCCGATGCCTGCTTTGAAGCATGTTCGTGGGGATTTTTTAGAATTTATGTCTGATATACTTACATCCAGTGCTTGTCTCAATCGAGGTGTATTTGATCAAAATTATGTCAACAAAGTTATTAATTCACCTGGAGACTATATGACTGCTTTGAATGGTTCTAGACTCTGGCATTTGGCATTATTTGAGTTTTGGATGCAAATTAATGTAGATAGGTAATACTTATGGAAAAAATTGTTATCTATACTGATGGTGGTTGCCGAGGCAATCCAGGCATTGGTGGTTGGGGTGTTTGGTTACGTTACAAAAACCATGACAAAAAATTAAAGGGCTCAGAGTTAAATACGACCAACAATAAAATGGAGCTCACCGCATCTATAAGAGCATTGCAAGCTCTTAAATCAAACGACATTAGAGTCGACTTATATACTGACTCCAAGTATGTAATTCAAGGTATTAATGAATGGATTGATTTATGGAAGGCAAAGGATTGGAAGACTGCTAACAAGAAACCAGTTAAAAATGTTGACCTTTGGAAGCAATTAGATACTCTTAATCAAAAATTTTCAGTTAACTGGCACTGGGTCAAAGGTCATAGCGATGACCCTGGAAATGAAATGGCAGACCTTTTAGCAAACCAAGCTATGGATGAAATTAGTTAAGTTTTATCTTTTCTAGGTGTCTCAAGGTAATCTAATTCTGCCTGACTAAAGTCTGATAGAAGCCTAGCCTTATTATTAAAGGGTCCTCGCAAATTTGAGCCAATATGTTTTTTTATAAGTGAGTCAAATGTCATTATGGGGTCAAGTTTTCGTTCTCTACAAAGATATTGATACCAATAGTTACCAATCTTGACGTGGCCAATTTCATCATGGTAGATAATATCCAAGATTTCAACCATTTTTTGGAATTTGGAGTCCTTAAATTTGGCTCGAATACTCGGAGTAACATCTAAACCACGTGCCTCTAAAACCCTTGGCACCAAAGCCATCCTTGATAAGACATCGTAATCAGTGTCGACCGTCATTTGCCATAATCCATTATGTGCATCGAAGTCACCATACTGGTAGCCAAGTTCTTGAAGATAATCACTGAGTAGAGAAAAATGAGTGGCCTCTTCGTTAGCAACTTTTAACCAATCAAGGTAGTATTGAAGAGGCATATCTTGAAACCGATAAACGGCATCAAGTGCTAAATTAATGGCATTGAATTCAATATGGCAGATCGCGTGGATATTTTTTATCATACCGAGATCAGAGCGATCACGTTTGGTAGAGGTTTGAAAATTAACCAACTTGGGTTTCAAGGGTCGACCAGGAATTGTAATTTTTTGGACACTTAATTTAGATTTAAGGTCTTTGAATTTAATTTGATGCTTATTAAGTTTTTGCGTAAGTGCTATTTTTTCACAAACGTCAATACACATCAGAGCATCGAATGCGAGTTTGTAGAGTTTCATAAGTTGTCGGAGTAAAGCTTTTTGAAACCAATAATTCTAGCCATATATTTTTTTAGCTCTTGCCACAAATGCATCTAGCTGTGAATTGGCAATTTTTGTAAAAATGGGTGAAAGGCTCATATCAAGAAGTTTCGATTCAAACTTAAATTCTAAATTCAAAAAAACTTTTGTAGCATTTTCACCCAATGGCTCGAAACGCCACTCACCCGAAAGTTGTTCAAACGGACCATCCAATAATTGCATTTCTATTAATCGAAATGGCCTCAATGTGTTTTCTGTGCTGAAAGTTTGCTTTAGTCCCCCTTTATTAATCTGAACCGAGGCAGTGATTTGATCATCAGATTGATTTAAAATGGAAACATCTTCGCACCAGTTTAGGAATTGAGGGTAGTCATTGATGTTGTTGACTAACTCAAACATCTGTTGGGGTGAAAATGGCACAATTGCACTTTTGGATATATGATGCATGACAAAAAATAAGAAAGATAATTCAAATACCATTGCCTTAAATAAAAAGGCAAGGCATGACTATTTTATCGAACAAAGCTTTGAAGCAGGTCTAAGTTTGCTGGGTTGGGAAGTGAAAAGCCTGAGAGAGAAAAAAGTGCAAATAGGGGAAAGCTATGTCATCTTGAAAAATAATGAGCTCTATCTTTTTGGTGCACATATATCACCACTCAGTTCAGTTTCAAGTCACATTGATCCTGACCCAACAAGGACAAGAAAGTTACTTATGCATCGACTTGAAATTGATCGATTGAGAGAAAAAATAACACAGAAAGGTTTTACCGTAGTCCCTTTAAAACTTTACTGGACCAGAGGAAAAGTGAAAATAGAAATTGGACTTGCAAAGGGAAAAAAAGCCCATGATAAGCGTCAGGCCATTAAAGAAAAGGATTGGAAAAGAGACAAACAGAGAGTCCAAAAAGAAATAAATCGGTAAAGTTATAAAATTTTTTTGTAATTATTTTCAATTAACTTTATTTTGATAGTACAATGATTTACTAGATATAGCGTTGGAGGCAGATTGTTTTTTTTGGTTCTTTCCTCCTTAAATAGGTGCACACATTACCTCTTTCACTATTTCTAATTTTTTTTGTCAAACTTCTTTAGGAGAGAATTAATATGAATAAATCAGAATTAATAGATGCAATTGCTGCAGGTGCCAACTTATCAAAAGCCGATGCGGCAAGAGCTTTAAATGCAACAACAAGTGCTATCACTTCAGAGATGGCAAGTGGAGGCGGTGTTCAATTAACTGGCTTTGGTAGTTTTGTAGTGAGAAGTCGCGCAGCACGCACTGGACGCAATCCACAAACGGGAGCAACTATCCAGATTGCCGCTTCAAACGTGGCAGCATTTAAAGCCGGTAAAGCATTGAAAGAAGCAGTAAATTAAGTTATAAATATAGACAACATTGAAGGCGCTTTAGGGCGCCTTTTTTGTTTTATGATAGTATTATTCTTTAATCCACTGATAATAAATTAATATGACCCAATTTTCACCATATTGGTGGCAAGATCAACCTCAGTATAGCAATTCCGATAATGTTCCAGAGAAGGCGGATATAGTGGTTGTAGGAGCAGGCTACACCGGTTTGAGTGCTGCACTTACCTTGTCGCAGGCAGGTCGCAGTGTAGTAGTTTTGGATGCAGAAGAGATTGGATTTGGAGCTAGTACACGCAACGGAGGTATGTTAGGATCTGGTCATAAAATTTCAACAGATCAAGCTGTCCGTCGCTATGGTTCAAAAATTGCTGCTCAGATACATAAAGAGGCCAACGCTTCTTTAGTCTTTACCACCAATTTAATCAAAGAAAATGATATTGATTGTGAATTGCAAATTTGTGGTCGATTACGAACAGCATGGACGTCACAAGATCGAATTGACATGTCAAAAAATCTAGAAAAATTGAAAGCTATTGAGAATTTTAATTCAAATATGATAGAGCCTGAATTGATGCATAACTCTATAAAAACAGATTTATATTTTGGTGGGCAATTTTATGAAGACCATGGAGCTGTGCATCCACGTAAATTTCATTATGGTTTGTTGCAGCTTGCTTTAAGCGCTGGAGCGAAAGTTTTTGGAAAATTTCCTGTCAGAAAAGTTAAACCAGTTTCTAAAGATACTGTTATAGGTTTTGAGGTATTCACTTCAAATACGACCATCCTGTGTAACCAAGTTCTTATGGCGACTAATGGATATACCCGACCAAGTCTCTCTAAATACTTATCACGACGAATATTACCAGTACCGAGTTATATCATAACCACAGAAGATATTGGAGTTGAAAGAGTTAAATTACTTTTGCCTGGTGAGCATTGTATGGTCGAAACACGAAAACGTTATTGCTATTACCGTGCAACACCTTGTGGAAGAAGAATCATGATAGGCACCAGAGCAGCTATGCATTCAATAACAGCTGAACAAGCATTACCGACTCTTCGCAAAATGTTGATTGAAATTTTTCCTTCGTTAGCTGATGTAGAGATTAGTCATTGCTGGACAGGCTTTACCGGGTTTAGTTTTAGTAAGTTGCCAAGCCTAGGACATGAGCAAGGAATATATTATGCTTTAGGTTATTGTGGAAATGGTGTTGCGATGGCACCTTATTTAGGACATAAGGCTGCTCTTAAAATATTAAATCCTGAAAAAGATCACAGTGTTTTTGAAAAGACTCCTCTTCTGGCCCGCCCTTACTATTTTGGAAGGGCATGGTTCTTGCCATTTGTTAGTGCTGTATTTAGAGGGCACGACTTACTTGATGACTTTCGCCGCAAGAGATCTTTAAAGAAAATATAATTCAGTCATAGAAATAATCTCACCATACTTGTCTTTACCATTTTTACCTCTAACTATTAGCTTTTCACTGCAACATGATAAAATACCGTCTTCTAAAATATTTGAGGATTGTTCATGGAACGTACTTTATCAATAATTAAACCTGATGCTGTTGCCAAAAATGTGATAGGTGAAATTTACTCACGTTTTGAAGGTGCGGGTTTTAAAATTGTTGCTGCAAAAATGCTACATTTGGATGAGATAACGGCGGGTGGTTTTTATGCTGTTCACAAAGATCAACCTTTCTTTAAAGATCTCATGAATTTTATGACGTCTGGTCCTGTGATTGTTCAAGTTCTAGAAGGTGAAAATGCTGTAGTCAAACATCGTGAAATTATGGGTGCTACAAACCCTCAAGAAGCTGCCCCAGGAACTATTCGATCTGACTTCGCTGAATCTTTAGATGAAAACGCGGTCCATGGTTCTGATTCAATTGAGAATGCTGCAATTGAAATTGCCTATTTTTTTGGTGAAGATGGTGTTTGTCCAAGGACAAGATAAAGTTAAAGTAAAAATATTCATTAAAAAGTCGATTTGAAGGCTGTTTTTTCCCATGTTAGAAAAACAAAACTTATTAGGACTTCCTCGAGATAAACTCAAAATATATTTTTCTAATTTGGGCGAGAAATCTTTTCGAACTAAACAGATAATGCAATGTATTTACCGCCAAGATGCTAAAAGTTTTGGCAGTATGCATAATCTGTCTAAGGATTTATGTAAAAAGTTGCAAGCCATCGCAACAATTGATTTACCAGAAGTAATGACTCTAAATCATGCAAAAGATGGAGTCATCAAGTGGATTATTAAGCTTGGGGAAGAAAATCATATAGAAACAGTTTACATCCCTGAAAGAGAGCGAGGAACTTTGTGCATCTCTTCACAGGTTGGTTGCGCGCTTGCCTGTACTTTTTGTTCAACAGGTGTCCAGGGATTTAATCGAAATCTAAAGAGTCATGAAATCATTGCTCAAGTTTTGATTGCCCAAAACTACCTAAAGAAAAAAGATAGGCGAATTTCAAATGTGGTGTTTATGGGTATGGGTGAACCTTTACTTAATGAAAGTGCAGTATATGATGCTTGTAACCTTTTATTGGATGATTGGGCTTTTGGTCTATCAAGAAGAAAGGTCACGGTTTCTTCGTCTGGTATTGTCCCTGCAATATATAGAATGGCTGATATGATTCCAGTAAGCTTAGCCATCTCGTTGCATGCACCTAACGATGAGTTAAGAAATGTACTCGTTCCAATCAATCAAAAATACCCAATCAAGGAGTTGATGAAGGCGTGCAAGTATTATTTAAATACTGGGACGCAAGAGAGACACATATTTTTTGAGTATGTTATGCTTGATGGTGTCAATGATTTACCTGAGCACGCAAAATCTCTAGCAAGATTACTCCAAGACATTTCCGCTAAAGTAAATTTAATTCCATTTAATCCATTTCCAAAAACTCAATATCAAAGATCAAAAGAAGTTACAATTAATCAGTTTCAAAATATTTTGTATCGATCAGGCATTCGGACAACAACTAGACGAACAAGGGGTGATGATGTTGACGCTGCTTGTGGGCAACTTGCAGGTAAAGTTCTAGATAGGAGTAGAAGAAATGTTGGACGGCATCAACTATTATCCTAAAAGAAAAAAACGCTTAAAACCGAAGCTTTTTCTTCTTTTATTGTTAATTTTAATGTTTTTGGGTATCTGGTATTATTTCGAAGATATGGAGATTGGTGGTACCCGATCAACTTCAATCATTATCAGTGAGCCAAGTAATGTTGAGAACAGTGAAGTGTCTATTACTGAGGACATAGAAAAAGTTTCATCAGCTCCTGTAATTGTCAGAAATACTGAGAGCTTAGATGAAGCAATAAAGACTTATGAAGCAAGTACACAAAATTAAAAGAAGATTCTCCAACCAAATTTTTGTCGGCAATGTAGCTATAGGTGGTGGCGCCCCTATAAGCGTTCAAAGCATGACAAACACCGACACTTGTGATGTCGAGTCTACGGTTTTTCAAATAGAGTCACTCGAAAAAGCAGGTGCTGATCTTGTTAGGGTTTCAATACCAACTATGGATGCAGCTGAGGCTTTTAAAGAGATAAAGCATCGTTCCAATATTCCGTTGATAGCGGATATTCATTTTGATTATAGAATTGCACTCAAGGTAGCTGAATATGGGGCAGACTGTCTTAGAATTAATCCTGGAAATATTGGTAAAGAGGACCGTGTTAGAGAAGTTGTTGCTTCAGCAAAGGATCATAATATACCTATTCGTGTTGGCGTCAATGCCGGTTCATTGGAAAAAGATTTACAGAAAAAATATACAGAGCCAACTCCTGAGGCGATGGTGGAGTCAGCTTTCAGGCACATTGATATTCTAGATAAACTTAGCTTTAATAATTACAAGGTCTCTCTCAAAGCATCCGAGGTTTTTATGACTGTATTTGCATATAGACAGCTAGCTTCTCAGATTGACAATCCACTTCATTTAGGAATTACGGAGGCCGGGTCTTTCAGGTCAGGCGCTGTAAAGTCATCGATTGGCATGGGTTTGCTATTGAGTGAAGGTATAGGTGACACTATTCGAGTCTCTCTTGCTTCGGATCCGGTCGACGAGGTTAAGGTAGGTTTTGATATTCTAAAATCACTTAATCTAAGAAAGAAAGGCGTGAATTTAATTGCCTGTCCTTCATGTTCTAGACAAAAGTTTGATGTTATTGCAGTTGTTAATGAGCTTGAGTCTCGTTTAGAAGACATAACAGAATCAATTGATGTCGCCGTGATTGGATGTGTTGTGAATGGACCAGGTGAAGCCAGGCAAGTAAGTGTTGGGGTTACAGGGGGATCACCAAATTTAATTTATATCAATGGTAAGAAAGATAGCAAGGTAGATAATGAGTCTCTGGTTGATGCTTTAGAGGAGAATATTAGAAAGCGCCTCCCTATCTCCAATGTTTAATTTGTTTAAACGCTCTATACTTATTAACATCTTCACGTTTTGGGCTGTATCGTTTTAATGTTTCCCTCACTAGCTAGTACCTACTTTAATCAAATTTTTTGTGTTTAAACCGTACTCTTCATAAAGCTCATTTTGTGAACCATGTTCAGTAACGATATCTGGTACACCTAAGATGCTGAGAGATGTTTTAATGCTATTTCGTTGCAATAATTCATTTATTGCGCTGCCGCCACCTCCAGAGGAGGTATTATCTTCAATAGAAATTAATTTTTCATTATTTTGAGCAATCTCTATTATTAGTTTTTCATCTAAAGGTTTAATAAATCTCATATCAACAACTGTTGCATTGATTTCTTGGCCAGCTTCAATGGCTGGATCAAGCATATTGCCAAATGCAAAAATTGCAATATCACGACCGGTCCTAACGACATGTGCTTTTCCAAGCTCTATCATTTCATCAGTAGTAAACTCTTCAACCTTTGACTTGCCTCTTGGAAAGCGGATACAAACAGGTCCATTTAATTTATGAGCAGTATTAAGTGCTTTATACAATTCAAGGGAAGAGCTTGGCGCCATTATGACTATATTCGGAATACATCTTAAAAAACTTAAATCAAAAACACCCGCATGAGTGGCACCGTCTGCTCCAACTAAACCAGCACGATCAATCGCAAAAACGACGTTTAAATTCTGTAAGGCAATGTCGTGAATAAATTGGTCATATCCGCGTTGCAGAAAGGTTGAATAGATAGCTACAACAGGTTTCAAGCCTTTAGTTGCCATTCCACCAGCCAATGTAATGGAGTGCTGTTCCGCAATCGCTACATCAAAAAAACGATCTGGAAAAGTCTTTGAAAATTTGACCATACCTGAGCCTTCAGACATGGCCGGAGTAATGCCAATTAATTTTGAGTCATTTTTAGCTGTATTACAAAGCCATTCTCCAAAAACATTGCTATAGCTTGGTAGATTATTAGTTGAACTTGAGGGTGGTGAAATACCATGAAACTTTGAAGGATGTTTTTCTACATCCTCTAGCCCATGACCTTTTTTTGTAATAATATGCAGGATTCTGGGCTTCTCAAGATTTTTTAAATTTTGCAATGTTTTAATCATTAATGATATGTCGTGTCCATCTATTGGTCCAAAGTAATCTAAACCCAACTCTTCAAATAAAGTTCCTGGGAGTAGCATTCCTTTTAGGTGTTTTTCAGAACGTTTTGCGAATTTTCTTATAGGGGGCAAACTTTCAAGAATCTCAAGAGATTTTGATTTCATTGTTGAATATATCTTTCCAGAAATAAGCCGAGTTAAATATTTACTTAAAGCGCCAACAGGCCTTGAAATGGACATGTCATTATCATTGAGTATGATAAGAAGGTTGGCATCTGAATCGCCTGCATGATTGAGTGCTTCAAAAGCCATACCGCCAGTTAAAGCGCCATCGCCTATAACGGCAATTGAGGTATCGATATTTTGTTTTAACTTATTCGAAATCGCTATACCTAGTGCTGCACTGACTGACGTTGAGGAATGACCTGCGCCAAAAGCATCATGCTCACTTTCACTTCTTTTTGTAAAACCTGATATACCACCCTTTTGGCGCAAAGTTGACATTAAGTCTTTTCTTCCGGTGAGTATTTTATGAGTATAGGCCTGATGGCCTACATCCCAAACAAAAGTATCATCAGGCGTATCAAAAACATAATGTAATGCCAAGGTTAGCTCAACAGTTCCCATATTCGAACCAAGATGACCACCTGTTTTTTTTATATTTGTAATTAAAAACTCTTTAATTTCACCTGCAAGCAATTGCAGCTGATCAATATCAAGCTTTTTTATATCGTTTGGGTTGTTAATATCTTCAAGCATTAAGAGTATGTATTAAAGCTTATTTTTTTTTAGGAAAGGTGGACATTATACACTTGTCATGCGAAATTTTAATTAAGCGCTAATGTCTTAATTGTGAGATTTAAATGAAGTCATTGTGTAGTTTTACTGATAATTCAAAAGAGTTGAAATGAGGAAATCTGACTAGTAAAATTAAATCTGTATTTTTTTTCTAGAATTATGTTTACCATTTGCGCTCTATATAAGTTTTCTAGGTTGGATGACTTCGACAAAATGCAACGACCTTTGAGAAATTTTATGGATTCATTAAACGTCAGAGGAACTTTGTTGCTCGCTAAGGAGGGAATTAATGGTACTATTTCTGGAAGCGATAGTGCGATTAATCAAGTCCTTGATTACCTCAATGCTGACAAGAGATTAGAAGATTTAGACTATAAATTTTCTTACAGTGAAACAATTCCTTTTAAGCGACTTAAGGTTAAACTTAAAAAAGAAATTGTAACTCTCGGTATTGCAGATATCGATCCGACCTATTCTGTTGGGACTTATGTTAAAGCTAGAAATTGGAATGAATTAATTAGTGACCCTGAAGTTGTTTTAATTGATACCCGCAATAATTATGAATTCGAGATCGGTAGTTTTAAGGGAGCAATTAATCCAAATACAGAAACTTTCCGTCAGTTTCCTAGTTATACGCAAAACAATTTGGAGCAATATCGAAATAAAAAAATAGCCATGTTTTGTACTGGTGGAATTCGATGTGAGAAGTCTACTGCCTATTTAAAATTAAAAGGTTTTAAAAATGTTTACCATTTACAAGGTGGCATCTTAAAATATCTCGAAGAGGTTGAAGAAGAAGAAAGCCTATGGGAGGGAGAATGCTTTGTTTTTGATGACAGAGTTGCAGTCAAGCATAATTTAGAGTTAGGTCGGTATGACCAATGTCATGCATGTAGATACCCAATCACAGAGGAAGATAAAATCCACCCAAATTATGAAAAGGGAGTGTCTTGTCGACGATGTTATGGTACTAAAGACGTCACACAAATAAATCGCTACCGTGAAAGAGAAAAGCAAATTCAACTTGCAAAAGCTCGTGGCGAAACTCATCTTGGTGACGATGCAAGCAAAATAATTACAAAAAAAATAAAACAAAAAGTATGAAATAACTTTTTAATTTTTGAGGGTGTAATGTTTGAAAGGAAAGATATCATTAATTTAAAAAAAGATATGGAGATTGTCGTTAATCTCTTAGATAACGAGCTTACATTTCATACTCGATGGGGTGTTTTTAGTCCTCGATCAATCGATGAGGGTACTTTACTACTGATGAAGCATATTGAGGTTAATACAAATGATGTTTGTCTTGATCTAGGTTGTGGATATGGTCCTATCGGTCTTGCATTAGCAAAGCATTGCTCAAAAGGTGAGGTGCACATGATTGATAAAGATTTTGTTGCTATAGAGCTTGCCAATAATAATGCAAAATTAAATAACTTAAGTAATGCAAAAGCATATTTTTCTGATGCTTTTTTGCAGGTTCCTAATGAAGTAAAATTTAATCAAGTTATTTCCAATCTTCCAGCTAAAGTAGGGCGAGAACAGCTCTCAATCATTCTTTATGACGCTTTAGATGCATTAAAACCGGGCGGAAAAATTACTGTAGTAACAATAAAGGGACTAAAGGACTTTATTAAAAACAATTTTAAGTCGGTATTTGGTAATTATAAAAAATTAAAGCAGGGACAAAAATATATTGTTTCTCAAGCAACAAAGCAGTAACTGGAGGATGATTCTTTACACGTGATCCGATACTATACTAAAATAGTAGGTAAATTTTTTGGAGTATTAAATTGGACGTATTAGAGAAAATTCAAAAACAAGTTGATAGTGCTGCAATTGTGATTTATATGAAGGGAACACCTCAATTTCCTCAATGTGGTTTTTCTGCTCGTGCCGCTCAAACACTAGCTGCAACAGGAGTTGAGTTTGCTTACGTTAACGTTTTTGAAGACCCAGAAGTTTTTCAAAGCCTGCCTGATTTTGCTGACTGGCCTACTTTTCCTCAAATCTACTTTAACTCAGAATTGGTTGGTGGTGGTGACATCATAGTTGAAATGGCAGAGCAAGATACATTGAAAGCGGCTATGGAAGAGGCAGTTGAGAAGTATAACGGGTAAATTATTTATAACGGTTAAAGACGTCTTAGCTTGTGGCCATTCTTTTTTAGCCAGTATCTAGCGTCCTTATAATTTGGCATTATGGTTTCAATTTTTTGCCAAAACTTAGTTGAATGATTTTTATGGATAGTATGCACTAATTCATGCACTATCACATAGTCAATTACTTTCATTGGAGCCATAATTAATAGGTAATTCAGGTTTATATTGTTTTTACTTGAACATGACCCCCAAAGAGTTTTTTGTTCTTTGACTCTAACCTGATTAAATGCAAGATTGTGTTTATCGGAAAAATAACTTAAACGTGGCAGCGCAATTTCCATAAATTTCTTTTTATACCAACTCTTTAGAGTCAAGATCATTATTTCTCTATTGACATTAGTAACGGTAAACATCTCACCATTAAAGGATATTGACTCAATATCATTATCTATCTTGATTGGATACATGCTACCTAAATAGAGATACTGACTGCTTGAAATATAATTCAAGTTATCCTTAAGTTGAGCATTTATGAGTCTCTTTTTGTTATCAATCCAGGCAGACTTCTTAGAAATAAATTTTTGAATTTCAACATATGGTGCACTGTGCGGAGCTCTAACAATGAGGTCAGCGTTATCATCGATTTCGAGACTTAATGTTTTACGATTGCTGCGAATAATTTGGGGAGTTGTCATCTATAAAAAATTCCTAAAATAAATAGAATGGTTTTGATGACATTAGTTAACCCACTTTCTAGCATTTTCAAACATTCTTATCCATGGTGATCTTTCATTCCATTCATTTGGGTGCCAAGAGTTTTGTACTACCCTAAAGACTCGTTCAGGATGAGGCATCATTATAGTAACCCTGCCTGAGTCATTACAAAGACCTGCAACTGCAACTTCGGAGCCATTCGGATTGTGAGGGTATGTTTGTGTTGGAATTCCTTGATAATCGACATACTTGACTGTAATATTACTTTTATTTTGTGAAGAAGCAAAATTTGCTCTGCCTTCTCCGTGAGCAATAGCAATTGGCATTATTGAGCCAGACATGCCATCAAAAAACAGAGAATGAGAGCTCTGAATTTCAACACTCGTAAAACGTGCTTCAAATTGCTCAGAAGTATTGCGTTCAAAAGAAGGCCAATCTTGAGTTCCAGGAATAATCTCTTTGAGATTAGAAATCATCTGACAGCCGTTACATACGCCCAAAGCAAAACTGTCGCTTCTAGAAAAGAATCGACTAAACTCATCTTTGGTTTGGTTGTTATAAAGGATTGAGTTTGCCCAACCACGTCCGGCACCAAGGACGTCTCCATATGAAAACCCTCCGCAGGCTGCTATACCATGAAAGTCAGAGAAAGAGATTCTGCCAGATAAAATATCACTCATATGAACATCGATTGCAGAGAATCCCGCTTGTGCAAAGGCTGCTGCCATTTCGACATGACCATTGATTCCCTGTTCTCTCAAAATGGCTATTTTAGGCTTATTTTCAACATTAAGATAGGGTGCACTAATAGATTCATTGATGTCAAATTTCGTTAAAACCATTAATCCATCCGAGCGCATCAATAATTGTTGATTTTCTGACTTAGCGCATACAGGGTTATCTCTTAATTTAGAGATTTCAAATGAAGTGGAAGACCAGCAACTATAGAGATTGACACGTTTTTCATTAAATACCAACTTGCCTTGCTGGTAAATCGATATATTGTCAGATTGGTTTATGTTGGCGATATGGTAAACACATTTTTTAAGGCCTGCATTTTCTAGAGCATTAAGAACATCAGATCTGTTAGCTTTAGAGACTTGTATGACACAACCAAGCTCTTCATTAAATAGTTCAGATAAAGGTTTAGATGATTCGATATCTAGTCCGCAATGTGAAGCGAAAGCCATTTCTAGTAGGGTTACGATCGCTCCACCATCAGAACGGTCGTGGTATGCGACAATTAATCCATCCTTGTTGAGTCGGTTAATAACTGTAAAGAAATGAGCGAAAAGTTTGGGGTCGTCTAGATCAGGAGTTGATTTTCCAATTTGGTTGAAGACTTGTGCCAGGCAGGAGCCTCCCATTCTATTCTTTCCAAATCCTAGATCAATCAAAAGTAGCTCTGACTCAATTTCAGTGTCGAGTAGAGGGCTAATCTGAATTCTTGCGTCAGGGGTTTTTGAAAATGCAGTTATGATCAGTGAAAGCGGGGCAGTCACCGATTTTTCCTTTTCGTCTTCTTGCCAAGTGCTACTCATTGACATCGAATCTTTGCCTACTGGTATGGCAAGGCCTAAAGCCGGGCATAGCTCCATTCCAATCGCATTAACGGCTTCATAAAGCTTTGAATCTTCCCCAGCAAAGCCACTAGCACACATCCAGTTTGCAGATAGTTTGATGTGCTTGATGTCTTCAATATATCCACCCAATAGGTTAGTCAAGGCTTCACCGACACTCATTCGAGCCGCCGCTGGAGCATTAGCTAAGGCTAAAGGGGTTTTTTCACCGATCGACATAATTTCACCGTGATAGCCAATATAATCAGATAATGAAATTGCACAGTCTGCTACGGGCACCTGCCATGGGCCAATCATTTGATCTCTTGCAATCAGTCCTGTAACGGTTCGGTCAGCGATCGTAATCAAAAAATTTTTACTGGCTACTGTTGGCAATCTTAATAGTCGATTAATGGCTTCATCAAGTTTAATTCCTGTATTTTTGAATTCTGGCTCATTGTTGATGATAGATTCGACGTTTTTGAGTGTTTTTGGGCTTGACCCAAACAATAATGACATCCCTATATCAATTGGCTTATTGTTAAAGTGTGCGTCTTTTAAGCTTAAATGTGGTTTTTCAGTCGCTTCGCCTAAAATAGAAAATGGTGCCCGCTCTTTTTCACAAATTGCACTAAATAGAGAAACACTTTCCTTTCTAATTGCAAGAACATATCTTTCTTGAGATTCATTACACCATATCTCCATAGGTGACATTTTTTTTTCATCATTTGGAATATTTCTTAGTTGAAGTTGAGCACCTTTATTGGAATCATTAACGATTTCTGGAATACCATTTGAAAGCCCCCCTGCACCTATATCGTGAATTGAAACAATCGGATTGTCATCTCCTAAATTTATACAACAATTGATAACTTCTTGAGCACGTCTTTGCATTTCTGGATTGGCGCGTTGCACAGAAGCGAAGTCTAAATCTTCGCTTTGTTCTCCACTACCAACGCTTGAGGCTGCGCCACCACCTAGACCAATCAACATCGCTGGTCCTCCCAAAACAATCAACTTGTCGCCATCGGAAATTACGCCTTTTTCTACGTGATTTGCTTTAATGTTGCCGATACCACCAGCTAACATGATTGGTTTGTGATAGCCTCTGATTTCATTGTCATGAGTTTGTTGTTCATAGGTTCTAAAGTAGCCACAAGTATTGGGTCGACCAAACTCGTTATTAAATGCGGCTGCACCTATTGGACCTTCTATCATGATGTCAAGAGCAGAAGCAATCTGATCGGGTTTCCCGTAATCTATTTCCCATGCATTTAAAGCGTTTGGTATTTTTAAGTTGGAAACAGAAAAGCCACACAGACCAACCTTAGGTTTCGAACCTCTACCAGTGGCGCCTTCATCTCTGATTTCACCACCTGAACCTGTTGCTGCCCCCGGATGAGGTGCAATTGCGGTTGGGTGGTTATGTGTTTCGACTTTCATGAGTACAGCCTTATGGGCAATTTTTGACGAGTAAACACCTTCTTTATTAGGCTCAAAGTAAGTTGATTCGTAGCCAGTCATTACTGCTGAATTATCACTATAAACAGATAACAACCCCTGAGGATTTTGTTGATAGGTGTTTTTTATCATTCCGAAAAGTGAAATAGCTTGGGCTTCTTTATCAATTATCCAGTCTGCATTAAAAATTTTGTGCCTACAATGCTCTGAGTTCGCTTGTGCAAACATCATTAATTCGACATCTGTTGGGTTTCGATCTAACACACTAAATTGATTATATAAGTACTCTATCTCATCCCTACTTAATGCTAAACCAAGTTCAATATTAGCTTTTTCAATAGCGGATCTTCCTAAAAGAGTTACATTTATGTCTTGGTGAGGTGTTGGTTCTAATTCGCTAAATAGTATGTCTGCATTATTTATATTATTCAGACAAGATTCAGTCATCTTATCCATAATTATATTTAGAACAATCTCCAACTCTTTGGGTTTAAGTTGACGATTGAAATGATATTTGATACCACGCTCTAATCTTTTAATTTGTTTGAGACCGCAGAGATGAACTATGTCAGTTGCTTTTGACGACCAAGGTGAAATAGTTCCATGTCTTGGTGTAACAATAACACTATCAATCGAATCGAAAGTATTAATCGATGGGGCGTAATTCAAAAGTCTATCGAGGTGGGATTTATCTTCAGAGCTGAGTTTTGTTTCGGACTCAATGAAATGAATGTATTCAGTAGATAGCAAACTCAAATTAGTCAGTTTTAATCTTAGTTTTTGTTGGAGAGTCTTAACCTTAAAGTTTCGAAGAGCCTGAATTCCCGAATGAATTGAGATCATAATTGAGCCATTACTTCATCAGAAATATCAGCATTATGGTATACCTCTTGAGTATCATCTAAGTCTTCGAGTCTGTCGATAAGCTTCATGAACTTTTCAGCGTCTTCCAAATTGAGTTCAACACGATTATCTGGCTCCATAGTGATTTGAGAGTGTTCTGGATTCAAATTGTTGGCGACAAGGGCATCCTTTACAATAAAAAAGTCATCCGGTGTTGTTATGACATCAATGGAACCGTCACCATTCGTAATAACATCATCAGCGCCAAACTCAATAGCAACTTCCATAATGGCATCTTCGTCACCTGAAGCAAAATTGATAAAGCCTTGTTTTGAAAACATATAGGAAACAGAACCATCAGTGCCTAGATTTCCACCGTGCTTTGAAAAGGCATGACGAACATCAGCAACTGTTCGGTTGCGGTTGTCTGTTAAACAATCAACCATAATAGCAGTGCCTCCCAAGCCATAACCTTCATAGCGGACTTCTTCGTAATTTTCTCCATCCAAATCACCTGTACCGCGTTTGATTGCATTGTCTATGGTGTCTCTTTTCATGTTGGCGGCAAGTGCTTTGTCGATTACAACACGCAATGAGGGATTATTTTCGATAACGCCACCACCCATTTTTGCAGCAACAACTATCTCTTTGATGAGTTTTGTAAAGACTTTTCCGCGCTTCGCATCCTGGGCACCTTTTCTATGTTGAATATTGTGCCACTTACTATGTCCTGCCATTCTTAATTATTTATATCCGTGAATAGTCTATTGAGTGAATGCGAGCAATCGAAGGATAGAGTGCTTTGCTTTTTCAATAACTTCATCATTAATCCTTATTTCATTTTTACCGGTATTCAATGTGCTCAAGCATTTTTCAAGACTATTCATAGCCATCCAGCCACAATGTCCACATGATTCGCAAGTTGCTCCTACACCCATAGTCGGAGCTTCAATGAATTTTTTCCCAGGCGCTACTTGACGCATTTTATGAAAAATACCATTGTCTGTCGCCACAATAAATGTTTCTTCAGGTCTGGAGGCAGCTGCCTCTATTAACTGAGTCGTTGATCCAACAACATCAGCAAGAGCAATAACTCCTTTGGGTGACTCTGGATGTACCAAAACTGCTGCATCAGGATGGTGTTGCATAAGCCTTTCAAGTCCCTCTACTTTGAATTCCTCGTGGACAACGCAGGCTCCATCCCATAAAAGCATGTCAGCGCCAGTCTCCGCTTGAACGAAGTGACCAAGGTGCTTGTCGGGCGCCCAAAGTATTTTTTTTCCCTCTTGGTGTAATTTCTTAACTATTTTAAGGGCGCTACCAGATGTTACAACCCAGTCAGCTCTAGCTTTGACTTCGGCTGAAGTATTGGCATAAACGACAACGACATGGTCTGGGTTAGCATCGCAAAATTCTGAAAACTTATCGATAGGACAAGAAAGGTCAAGTGAGCAAGTTGCCTGATCATCAAGAACCAATACTCTCTTTTCAGGGGAAAGAATTTTGGCAGTTTCACCCATGAATTTAACACCAGCAACAACAATTGTATCGGCATCGCAGTTTTGACCAAATCTTGCCATTTCCAAAGAGTCTGAAACAATACCCCCGGTTTCTTCTGCCAGGGTTTGCAAATCTGCATCAACATAATAGTGGGCTACCAAAGTAGCGTTTTTTTCAAGTAGAGCTTTTTTTATGGAACCTCTAATATTCATTGTGGTGATTTTACTACTAGATTGTCTTTAATTTTAACTCTCGTAATTGTGCTTTTGGAATATTTGCAGGAGCATCGGTCAACAAACAGGCTGCTGTTTGCGTTTTTGGAAATGCGATAACTTCCCGAATAGAGTCAGCTTCGCAAAGTATCATCACTAGTCTATCAAGACCAAAAGCAATACCGCCATGAGGAGGGCATCCAAACTCGAGGGCGTCGAGAAGGAATCCAAATTTATCCCTTGCTTCATCATCATCAATACCAAGTAATTTTAAGACTATCTTTTGCATATCACTTTGATGAATACGAATAGAACCTCCACCAATCTCTGAACCGTTTATGACAAGGTCATAGGCACGAGAAAGAGATTTTTCCGGTTCGTTTAATAGTGTTTCACTATCAACACTGGGTGCTGTAAAGGGGTGATGAATTGCATTTAAGGAGCCATCATCTTCAACATCAAACATTGGAAAATCGAATACCCAAACAGGAACCCAATCAGAATCGAATAGGTCAAGGTCACGAGCTAATTTCTCTCTCAAATTTCCAAGAGATTCATTAACAATTTTAGTTTTATCGGCACCAAAAAATATAATGTCTCCAATTTTTGCTTTGGTTTCCTTAATCACTTTTTTAGTAACCTCTTCACCCAAGAATTTAATGATTGGCGAAGAAGGTCCATTTTCGTTAATTTTTATATAAGCCAACCCTTTTGCCCCATAAATACTAACGTACTTAGTGTAGTCATCTATTTGTTTACGACTAATCGAAGCGCCACCAGGAACCTTCAATGCAGCGACTCTACCCTCGCCGCTGTTTGCTGGGCCTGAAAAGACTTTAAATTCAACATCTTTCATTGTCTCATTCATGTCAACCATCTGCATGGGAATCCTTAAATCAGGTCGATCAACACCATACAATTTCATGGCTTCATGATAGCTAATGGATGAGAATTTATCAGGAAGACTTACATTGAGCACCTCTTGGAACAATCCTCTAATCATTTCCTCCATCAATGAAGTTATCTCACTCTCATTCATAAAAGATGTTTCTACATCCAGCTGAGTGAATTCCGGCTGACGGTCAGCTCTTAAATCTTCGTCCCTGAAGCATTTGACTATTTGGTAATATCGTTCAAAGCCTGACATCATGAGCAACTGTTTGAATAGCTGGGGAGATTGCGGCAGCGCAAAAAAACTACCCTCGTGAGTTCGGGAAGGTACAAGATAATCTCTGGCTCCTTCTGGCGTAGCTTTTGTCAAAAAAGGTGTTTCAATATCGATAAAGTCGTTTTTATCCATAAAGTCACGAATGTACTTTGTCACTTTAGACCTTAAGCGGAGACGCTTTTGCATTTCATCTCGACGCAAGTCAAGATAGCGGTACTTTAGTCTAACTTCTTCCGAGGTATTATCAGATTCAAGCTGAAAAGGAATAGGTTTCGAAGTGTTTAGGATTTCAATCTCGTTAGCAATAACTTCGATCTCTCCTGTAGAGATTTTCTGATTAATCATTTCTTCATCTCTAGCTATTACCTTTCCTTTGACTTTGAGAACGAATTCATTTCGTATACTTTCAGCCAACTTGAAAGTTTCACTGGTTTCAGGATTGATAACAATTTGTGCAAGTCCTATTTTATCTCTTAGGTCAAGAAAAATGACACCGCCATGATCGCGCCTTCTATTTACCCAACCACATAACACAACATCTTTTTCGAGAAGATTTTTATCTAATTCTCCACAGAAATGAGTTCTCATTTCTGATCCTTAATCCCGACCGAGTTAGGCGTTACAACTCCTGCAGAGATGACTAGTTTAAATGCTTCTTCAACGCTCATATCGAGTTCAAATGCATCTTTTTTCGCCATCATGACAAAAAAACCTGAAGTTGGATTAGGGGTGGTCGGCACAAAAAGATTCATAATGTCTTCACCAATAATGGATTCAGCCTCGCCTCTGTAATCTCCTGATTGAAATGCAATCACCCAAATTCCCTTGCTTGGATATTGAATCAAAAACGCTTTTCTGAAGCTTTCAGTTGAAGTATTAAATACAGTATCGGAAACTTTTTTTAATACGTTGTATACGTTTCGAAAACCTGGAATTTTATTAAGAGCTTTTTCCCATAGGGCTACTAACCTTCGACCCAATATATTAGTAACCAGCACTCCGGTGACAAGTATGATTAACACTATCAAGATAATTCCGGAGCCTGGAATAGTAGTATCTAAATTAAATATAGCTTCTGGTAGGTATTGTTGTGGAACAAGATTATTAATAAGCTCTAAGAAGAACTTAATAACGAGGACAGTTAAAGCTAGAGGTATCCAGAAAAGAAGGCCTGAAATAAAATAATTTCTTAAGCGTTTCACAAGTCAAACAAGTGAGAGTAAAAAAAGTGTCATTTTAGCACAAGCTGGAATATCAATTGCAACCTGAAGTATGGAATCTGGGGCTTACTAAGAAATTAATTCCTCTTTTCTAAGTGTTAATACTTCACAACCATTTTTGGTAACCAAGATGGTGTGTTCCCATTGTGCCGAAAGCGAGCGGTCTTTAGTGGTAACTGTCCATCCATCCAGCTTGGAAGTTATTACTTCATAACTACCTAGATTGATCATAGGTTCAATGGTGAAGGTCATTCCTTGCTCTAAAATAGGGCTTTTACTGACTTTACCGTCATCGTAGTGAATGACTTGGGGCATTTCGTGAAACTCTAAACCAATTCCATGACCGCAATAGTCACGAACAACTGCACAATTATTCGCTTTTGCATGGACTCCAATCGCTCTACCAATCTCACCCAAGTGTATGCCTGGTTTGACCTTTTCAATTCCAATCAGTAAACATTCTTGTGCAACCTTGCAAATTCTTTTTGCTTTGACACTTGGCTTACCAATAAGAAACATTTTAGAGGTATCACCATGAAACCCGTCTTTGATTACGGTTATATCGATATTGATAATATCACCCTTTTTAAGTTTTTTTTCTCCAGGAATCCCATGACAAACAACATTGTTGATTGATGTGCATATCGATTTAGGGAAACCGTTATAGTTCAGTGGGGCAGGTATAGCATCCAGCTCATTAACTATGTAGTCGTGACAGATTTGATCCAAATATCCTGTAGTTACACCTTTCTTGACATGAGGTTCGATCATTTCCAGTACGCTCGCAGCCAACTGTCCAGCTATACGCATTTTTTCAATCTGCTCAGCAGTTTTGATAGTTATCGCCATAAAGAAAAATCAATTAGATTGAATTGAGCGAGCTTCAAGCGCCTTGATTCTATTTTCTAGTGGTGGATGAGATGCCCACAGCTGAGACCAGCCCATTTTAGGTTTTTCACCAATCCCGAATGCAGCCAGCTGTTCAGGAAGAGGTTCTGGTTCTTTTTTCGCTAAACGCTTAAGGGCATCAATCATATTTTGATGGCCTGCTAAGTCAGCACCACCTGTATCAGCAATAAATTCTCTTTTTCTAGAGAAATACATTACAACGATACTTGCTAAAATCGAGAGTATTACTTGAGCAAATATAACTGTTACAAAATATCCAATTCCATGGCCACTTCGATTTTTAAGTATAACTCTATCAACAACATGACCTATAACTCTTGAGAAGAAAATAACAAAAGTGTTTACAACTCCCTGAATGAGAGTAAGCGTTACCATGTCACCGTTTGCAACGTGACTCATTTCATGGCCCACTACTGCCTCAATCTCGCCTTGACTCATATTATTAAGCAAACCTTGTGATACAGCAACTAGGGCATTATTTTTGCTAGCACCTGTTGCAAATGCGTTCATCTGACCAGAAGGGAAAATAGCCACTTCAGGCATCTTGATACCAACAATGTTGGAATGCTTTTCAACCGTCTCTAATAACCAAGTCTCAACGCTATTGGATGGTTGTTCAATAACTTTTGCACCAGTCATCCGTTTAGCCATCCATTTTGAAATGGCGAGAGAGATAAAAGCACCTCCAAAACCAAAAATACCCGAAAAAATGACCAAAGCGTTAATGTTTAAATCGCTACCATTCTGTGCAAGAAGGCTGTCAACCCCCAGTATTCTTAGCGTAATACTGAGAACCACCATGATGGCAATATTGGTAATCAGGAAGAGAAAAATTCTTTTCATTTATTTATTCCTATTTAATTGTTATTTATAAAAGCTATTTTATAGAAAGACTTTATTTATGTTATTTAATATTTCATCATCGATACCTTAATAACAAGGTTTTGATGGAGGTGAGTAAATTGATTTAAATTGAATGGAAACAATCCAGTGTTTATCTTCCAGGCCACATCATTCGAGATTCTACCATTGTGCAAGACTGCTCTCCATTGTCAATAAGTATTATCTGATAGCTGTTATCTTCAGGAGAGATGATATGAAAATCACCATCTGCATAGATTGTTACTTTTAATGTTGAATCTTCTGCAACTTTTAGCATAGTTATATCGTTGCAATTCTGACTGTTAACTTCTGTTACATTCACCGTTGAGACGTAACAGTATTCACCATCAGGTGATAGACTCGCAGAAAAGACAGTGCTTCCATTATTGTATTTTTTATTTGAGACATGCAACGATGGGTAGAAAGAGGGGTCAGTAGGGTGAGCAAAAGTTATATTCAAGCCATCCAAATTATAAGAGTTTTCAATTTGACCTAAGTACGATACACAAGTTGAATTGATGCCTCTTTCTTGAGCTTCATTTGTTAAGGTATTTGCAATAACTATGTTGGTATTCAAGACGCCCAAAGTTAAAAGTATTAATCTAAACAAATGACACATTTTGATCTCTCTAATAACATCTGTCTCTTATACACATCTCAGAGCCCACGAGACCGAGGCTGATCTCGTATGCCGTCTTCTGCTT
>CAXDLF010000006.1:0-42153 GCA_963989885.1 uncultured Gammaproteobacteria bacterium | reverse complement strand
TTTTCAAGCAGAAGACGGCATACGAGATCAGCCTCGGTCTCGTGGGCTCGGAGATGTGTATAAGAGACAGGCATTGGTCGGTGAAATGAAAATACTTATCCCACTGGCAGGCATCGTTGATAAGGAGAAGGAAATATTGAGATTGAATAAAGAAATTAAAAAATTGGTTAAACAAAAACAGCAATACGCATCCAAACTTAACAATAAAAAATTTATCTCTGGAGCTCCAAAGGAGGTAGTTGAGAAAGAACGATTAAAACTCTCTTCAGTACAAAAAGCCCTAGATGGTTTAGAACTACAATTGAAAAAAATATCATCACTATGAAGCAGAATACTAAAAAATTCCACCAAAAAAACATAAATAAAACATTATTGGCTCTACAGGAAAGTTACACTAATACCAATTATCACTATGAAACAATTTAAAGCTTTACCATTAGTTTTCTTTTTCTTGGCCACAATTGCTAGCGCCGATTCGATTGTCTATATCACTGACCAGGTAGATATACCTATCCGCTCAGATAAGGCTTTTGGCAATAATATTATCCGTTCACTACCTTCAGGCACTGAACTGTCTATATTACAAATCACGGATGACAATGCCTGGGCGCAGATCAAATATGAGGATACAGTTGGCTGGATTATAGCTTCCTATTTATCTAATGACCCGCCAGCTCGAGAAGAGCTAAAAAAACTAAAAAGAACCTATAACGCCAACAAGTTACTGATCTCTAAGATTCAAAGTGAAAAGGATGAATTAGAAAAGCAGCTTGTCGCTCTAAAACAAGAAAACTCTGACCTTGTCGTTCAGAGTTCTAAATCACAAGCTGAAAAGGCACACATCGAGCAGATCTATCAAGACGCGCTGAAACTAGAGCATGAAAATGAGAGACTCATACAAGAAACACTGCAACTAAAGACTGAACTACAGTTGGCGGAAAACAATACCCAAATAGAAAGAGACACAAGTCAAAGAAATTGGTTTATTGTCGGCTCCCTGGTGTTATTCTTTGGTATGCTGATTGGCTACATAGTGCCAGGACTTGTGAAACGTAGGCGATACTAAACAATATCAGGAGAAATTTATGAATGAATTAAAAAAAGCACTTACTTTCGATGATATTTTATTAGTACCTGCGCATTCCTCCATCCTCCCTAAAGAGGTTGATTTAACGACAAAGCTTACAAAAAAAATTACCTTGAATACACCTATTATTTCTGCCGCCATGGATACCGTGACTGAAGCCAGGCTTGCTATTGCGATCGCTCAAGAGGGAGGTATGGGCGTTATCCATAAAAACATGTCTGTGGCCTCCCAGGCAAATGAAGTCAGAAAGGTAAAACGATTCGAGTCCGGGATTATTAGAGATCCCATCAGTATAGAACCAAAGGCAACCATAAAAGATGTTTTTGAATTGCAGGCTCAGCATGGTATTTCCGCCCTTCCAGTCGTTTCAAAGAAAACCTTGGTTGGTCTTATTACCAGTCGTGATGTGCGTTTTGAAACACGCCTAGATGCACTTGTAGAGAGTGTCATGACTCCCCAAAAGAA
Organism: uncultured Gammaproteobacteria bacterium; assembly: GCA_963989885.1. Classification (GTDB taxonomy): domain Bacteria; phylum Pseudomonadota; class Gammaproteobacteria; order PS1; family Pseudothioglobaceae; genus Pseudothioglobus. Next base: position 40,601 of record CAXDLF010000006.1, on the reverse strand, counting down.
ATTAATTACGGTCACGGAGGGAGCCTCAATGAACAGAGTTCGCGCCCTACTCCAAAAGCATCGTATTGAACGCGTAATGGTAACGGATAAAAGCTTTAAATTGGGCGGCATGATTACGGTTAGTGATATCAAAAAAACTAGCGACTTTCCAAAAGCCGCTAAGGACACTCAAGAGAGATTAATTGTTGGAGCGGCAGTTGGTGTTGGAAAAGGTACAGAAGAAAGAATTAAGGCACTCGTTGATGCTGGAGTAGATGTTGTAGTCATTGACACCGCTCATGGTCATTCTAAAGGTGTTCTAGATCGGGTAAGGAAAACCAAAAAAGATTATCCAAACCTTGAAATTATTGCTGGCAATATTGCAACCGCTCAGGGAGCACTTGATTTGGTGAAGGCAGGCGCCGACAGCGTCAAGGTGGGTATTGGTCCAGGCAGTATTTGTACGACTCGAATTATAGCCGGTGTAGGCGTTCCTCAGGTCAGTGCAATAGCGGACGTTGCTGATGCGCTTAAGGACTCTGAAATACCGCTCATTGCAGATGGCGGAGTGCGTTATTCCGGGGATGCCGCTAAAGCTTTTGCGGCTGGAGCCCACAGTGTCATGTTAGGTTCAATGTTCGCCGGAACTGAAGAGTCACCCGGAGAAGTGGAGCTTTACCAAGGTCGTTCCTATAAAGCCTATCGAGGCATGGGCTCAATGGGTGCGATGGGTCAAGCTCATGGTTCTTCAGATCGATATTTTCAAGCCGAACTCGCAGCCGAAAAACTTGTACCAGAAGGTATAGAAGGTCGTGTACCTTTTAAAGGCTCTATTCGACCTATCATTCACCAGATTGTTGGTGGAATCCGTTCTTCAATGGGCTATACTGGCTGTAAAAACCTTGAATCTATGCGCACACAAGCAGAATTCGTTCAAATAACTTCCGCAGGCATGACAGAGTCGCATGTGCATGATGTCACGATTACCAAGGAAGCTCCGAACTATCACCAATAAATCAATCAGATGAGAACTTTTATTGCACCTCCACTATGCAATAAAATCCCTTTACATTTTTTTTAATCATATAGTCATTTTTGCGTACTTCCAAAACCTTCCATACTTTCTCAGATTCAAGTCTCTTAATTTCCGAATTAAACCCGTAGGACTCAAATACTCCCTCATTTATAGTGAAGCAAATAATGCCGCCAGTTTTAACTATTCGAACCAACTCCTTTAGGCGGTCGGAACCTACATGGCCATGCGTAAAAACGCCCACACAAAAGGCGGCATCATACGCATTATTTTCAAAAGGAAGGGAGCTGTTAAGGCTACCGACAGATAGTTTGGAATAACCCCTGTGTTTTGCAATTTCAACCATCTCTCCAGAAATGTCGATGCCATCGAAATTAGTAAAACCGCTATTCTTAAGCTCTACTCCAACCAAACCAGTACCGCAACCAACATCTATGATTCTTACTGAATTGTCTTTCATATATTCTTGGAAAATCTTAACCGATAAAGGTTGTGACACTGTGCCCAATAAATTGTCATTATCATGGTCATAGTCAGGCGCCCATTCTTTATAGACATCTCGTAAATCTTCATCATTATGAGAATGAGCTAGATCTAAATTTTCATAAAATTTTAATCCTTTTTTATTCCCACTCATATTCCGAAACCAGCTGATATATCAATACAGTTTTCCAAAAAATGTCTTTCGAGCAGTCTCAGACAATTGCACTCCAGGCTTTGAATTGTATGCCAAAACCGATAGAACCCTAACTCTGTCACCTATGGTAGGAGTTACCCTATGGACAGCATCTCGACCTCGAAACAAGACAAGACATCCAGGTTCCATAGAGAGGACCTTGGGTCTACATTTACCGTCAAGAAGATCTGTCACACCTTCAAAGTTCATCTCATTGTTTTCAAAATCTCTAAAGTCACGAATATATTCAAAAGAACCACCATCCTCAGGTTTTTGAATGAGTAAGGTAATCGCGAATGAAGAGTTGTCAAAATGCCATCCCAACTCTTGACCCTCATTCGCATAATGGATATTTATTGAAGATAAGTCATCATCATATTTATAAAGAGACTTTTCACCGAGCACGAAACAAAGAAAACCCTTAAATTCGTCCGAATTATATAGAATCCTTAATGGCGAATCTGTTGACACCTGGTTATCGGTAATGCACCCTTTTGAAGACACTATATTTCTATTTCGTGCATGATCTGAAGGATAAGAATTATCAGAAGGCTCCAGATAAACGTTATGGTTATTTACGCAATAATATGCCAGATGCTCCTGACTTTCAGCTTCCTCCAAGATTCTCCGGATTATATTAGGTTGAAGCAATCCTTTAAGAACCAAAACACCTTCTTTGTCCAGAATTTCTTTACATTTCAGCCGATAAGTTTCATTTCCTAAGGGATGTTTTTCATAGTCAATCAAACTTAACAGATGGCTTTCAGTTTTGTCCATAATTGTTTTAAATAATGAGAATAGAAACCAATTATATAGATGCTTAGATATTCATAAATAGTAATTATGGGACCTGTAAATAACTCCGTAATAACTAAAAAATTACTAATAACGACAAGCTAAAACATTGACATAACTAGTGAAATTAGTCTATTTGAGTAATCTAATTAGGGGATAATTCACTGGTTTTATGGGTTTTTGGTAAGTTTTATCTCAAGCATACCTGCAAGGTATGTTTCAAATAAAGCTTATTGCGTTAATCCATAAAACAATTATTATTTTATTGGAGACACAATATGAACATGAATATCGTTCAAAAAAGCTTTACATTTGGCAATAGTCAAATCACATTTGAAACCGGAAGGATTGCCCGTCAAGCACACGGCGCTGTTCTAGCCAGTATGGATGACACACAGGTACTGGTTAGCGTTGTTGGTGCAAAAGAGGCTAGAGCAGGTCAAGACTTCTTCCCCCTTTCAGTTGACTATATTGAAAAAACTTATGCCGCCGGCAAAATTCCAGGTGGCTTTTTAAAACGCGAGGGTCGTCCTAGCGAAAAGGAAACACTTACATCCCGCTTGATCGATCGCCCTATTCGCCCCCTCTTCCCGAACGGCTACATGAACGAAGTCCAGGTAATGATCCAAGTCGTTTCAGCAAACAAGAATGTCGATCCAGATATATTGGCAATGATAGCCACTTCAGCTGCACTTGCAATCTCAGGAGTCCCATTCAAAGGCCCGATCGGTGCAGCCCGTGTAGGCTACCAAGATGGCAACTACATCATCAACCCAACATACTCTGATCTTAAAACTTCAGACCTTGATATGGTCGTAGCGGGCACTAAAGATGCCGTTTTGATGGTCGAGTCAGAGGCCAAAGAGCTTTCCGAAGAAATTATGTTGGGTGCGGTTATGCATGCTCATCAGCAGTTCCAGGTCGTAATCGATAATGTTGCCGAGTTTGCCAAAGAGGTTGGTGTGTCCCCACGTGAGTGGGAAGCTCCAGCTGAAAACGATTCTTTGCTTTCTGATATCCAGTCTAAATTTGGCGATCAAATTTCTGCGGCCTACCAGACTGTTGACAAAATGGAACGTTACGAAAAAATGGGTCAAATCAAGGATACTGCTGTTGAAGAACTTGGCGGCGATGAAGAAGAATCGCCAAGCCCAGAGGAAATAAAGAGCTATATTAAGAAAGTTGAAAAATCAACTGTCCGCGAACGAATTCTCGCCGGAGAGCCTCGAATCGATGGTCGCGACAGTTCGACCGTGCGGGAACTTGCTATTGAGACCGGTGTTCTTGAAAACACCCACGGTTCCGCCCTATTCACTCGAGGTGAAACACAGGCCCTGGTGGTCACAACATTGGGATCGAAGCGTGATGCACAGCTTATTGAAAAACTTGAAACCAATGACCGCATAGAAGACCACTTCATGCTTCACTACAACTTCCCTCCATACTGTGTTGGTGAAACTGGGCGTGTTATGGGTGTTAAGCGTCGCGAGGTCGGCCATGGCCGTCTGGCACGTCGTGGTATTAGCGCATGTCTTCCGAGCATTGAAGATTTTCCATATTCAATCCGGGTGGTATCAGAAATAACTGAATCCAATGGCTCCAGCTCTATGGCGAGTGTTTGCGGATCTTCACTGTCATTGATGGATGCTGGTGTTCCGATTAAAGCTCCCATTGCCGGTATCGCGATGGGCCTCGTAAAGGATGATGAACGCTTCACTGTTTTAACTGACATTCTAGGCGACGAAGATCATCTAGGTGATATGGACTTTAAGGTTGCAGGAACATCGCGCGGTATTAATGCCCTGCAAATGGACATCAAGATTGATGGAATCACCGAAGATATCATGTCAATCGCGCTTAAACAAGCTAAGGAGGCGAGACTTAATATCCTTGGTCAAATGAATCTGGTCATCTCAGAGCCTAACGAGGCCTCGAAGAATGCACCCAAAACAAAGATTATTAAGATACCTACAGACAAGATTCGTGACCTTATCGGCAAAGGTGGTGAAACAATCAGAGGCATCATCGCCCAATCTGGTGCCAGTATTGATGTCGACGATGACGGCAACGTTAATGTCTTTGCTAACGATGATGAGAGCTTTGAAAAGGCTGTCAAGATGGTCAAGGACGTTACCGCTGTTCCAGAAGTCAATAAGGTATACACCGGCAAGGTCGCCAAGATCGTTGAGTTTGGCGCTTTCATAACAATCATGCCAAATCAAGATGGACTTCTTCACGTTTCAGAGATTGCCCATGAAAGGGTCAATAAAGTCGAAGACTACCTCAAAGAAGGTGAAGAAATAGAAGTTAAAGTACTTGGCATTGACCGAGGTCGAATCAAACTTTCACGCAAAGTTTTAATAGATAAGTAAGTTTACTTAAAGCCACCGCAAGGTGGCTTTTTTATTTATCATATTGTGTTTCATAACCAAAAATTAAAGTTAATAATAACAAAACACCCTACCACTTATAAGATTATTTTAAGTATTCAATGCTCAATTGGTATATTATGAAAAGCAATTGATAATAAACACTAATAATATATTGAAAATTGAAAAAAAAGAACTCAAAGAAACACTCTTAAATCCAGAAGAACCAAGTCCTTTTGTAATTCTTAATGCGGAAGCAAATACACCAGTTTTGTTGGTTTGTGACCATGCCAGTAATAGGTTCCCACGCTCCCTTGGAACGATGGGCCTCGATTATCTGGATAGAGTGAGCCATATTGCCCTCGATATTGGTGCAAATGCAGTTGCCGAGATGCTTGCCGATAATCTTGGTGCGACTGCGGTTCTCTGTCAGTATTCGCGCCTAATTGTAGACTGTAATCGCGAGCTCATCGATGACAGCGCGTTTCTTGAACATAGCGATGGTATTGATGTACCTGGCAATCAAAACCTACAAAACGATGAAAAAGAGAGACGAGCCTCTGAAATCTACTGGCCCTATCACAATGCTATCAAAGACCAAATTGTTCGCCTAAAGAAGAATGGTATTGATCCAGTTGTTATTTCCATTCATAGTTTCACTCCTATTATCAATGGCAGTGACCGAGAATGGGAAATAGGTGTTCTCTGGGATAAGGACATCGAAACGGCTGAGATTTTTTTAACTAGACTTGGCGAAGCTGGCTATTTGGTTGGCAATAATGAACCCTACTCTGGTAAGGATCCTGAAGACTTCACAATTGATTATCACGCTGAATCAGCTGGATTGCCTCATGTCGGTATCGAAATTTCTCAAAACCTTATTAGTAATGATGACGGGGTCGAACGTGTAACGAGTATCCTAAGTGAAATTATTAGTAAACATGCAATTCCTGAGAGGCCAAAAAACATTCAAAAACAGGAATTTTTAGGATGACATTCGATATTCCACAATTTACTCTGGGTATCGAAGAGGAATATCTTTTGGTTGATAAGGAAACCAGAGGTCTCGTAATCAATCCACCAAAATCTCTATTGAAAGAGTGCAAGGAAGTATTGGGAAATCAAGTTACTAATGAACTCTTGCTATCACAAATCGAAATTGGTACAAAAGTATGCAGTAATATACAAGAGGCTCGTGAGGACCTTGCTAAGTTACGTAAAAATATAGTTGAAATCACAGGTCAACACGGACTAGCTCCGATTGCTTGCTCAACCCATCCATTTAGCCGCTGGTCTGAGCAGGAGCAAACACCAAAAGACCGTTATGAATTACTCACAAATGAAATGCAGGCGGTAGCTCGGAGAATGCTGATATGCGGCATGCATGTACATGTCGGCATTAATGACGACGAATTGCGTATTGATTTAATGAGCCAACTTGCCTATTTCCTGCCACATCTGCTCGCATTATCGTGCTCTTCTCCATTCTGGAATGGTGAAAATACTGGACTTAAAAGTTATCGTCTAACTATTTTTGATAATTTACCTAGAACAGGCTTACCAACTGAATTTCAAAGTTTTTCTGATTATAAGCGGCATATTGAAATCCTGATTAACGCTGGTGTCATGGAAGACTCAACCAAACTGTGGTGGGATATCAGGCCAAGTGCAAGATACCCAACACTTGAGACACGCATTATGGACGTGTGCACGAGAATAGATGATGCAATTTCAATCGCAGCTCTGCTAGTCTCTACAATACGTGTTCTCTATCGTCTAAGAGTCAAAAACCAACGCTGGCGTGACTACAGCTCTATGCTTATTAGAGAGAATCGTTGGCGCGCAATGCGCTACAGTTTTGATGAGGGGCTTATTGATTTCGGTATAGGCAGTATTGTCCCGTTTGAAGAATTGCTCGATGAATTTGTAGAGCTTGCACTCGAGGATGCAAAATTACTTGGATGTGAAAGAGAGGTTAAAGAAACAAAGGATATATTGAATCGAGGTACAAGCGCCCACCGTCAACTTAAAACCTATCAATTTTCAATAGATGCAGGAAAAAATCATGAGGATGCGTTGAAAGATGTAGTGGACATGCTAGTCAGTGAAACTGCCGCAGATTTATAACTATTTTTTGAATAGCAGGCAAGCGTTTGAATAAGAAAAATTCTTGGTAAAGAAATGACATAGTTTCTAGGAGTACTTTAAACGCTTCATCATAACAAGAAGTGCCACCCCGTTAAGTCCCCAGATTACGCTAAGAAGATACATGTTAAATGTTAAACCGAGATATTCTGCCAAATAGCCTACAAGAGCAGGTCCAAAAATAAAACCAGCAAAACCGAGTGTGACTAGATTTGAAACAGTCAAAGAAATTGGTTCGTCAGTTATGTTGATGGCTTGACGTATTACAATTGCAACAAAATTTGCAGTACCAAAACCAAAAATTAACATACCGATAACAATGACATATAAATTTGATGTCATTATGCAGAGAAAAAGAATAATTCCAGAAAATATACTTAAATATCCCCCAACAAATCTCTCGCTAGAATATTTGATGAGTTTTGAAGCTAATAGTCTTGAAACAATCTCCCCAATATTAAACATGATGATAATAATTCCTCCTATAAATAGAGGCGCCAACAAATCTCTTGTCAACCAAAGCGCTGACCAATCGAGGATGATACCCATGGTTGCATAATTCATCATCATAAGAAAACCGAAAATTAATATATTGTTTTTTGGCAACTTAAATCTTGGAGTTTTTTCAATGATTTCTAGATTTTTTACTAACCCAATCCTGAAAATAATGAATGAGCCAAACGTCAATATCGAACCCAAGAATAAAAATATTAAGCGAGGATCAATTATATTTTTTATAAAAAATGCCGCTGAAATAGCTCCTACTAATGATCCCGCACTGAATGCCGCTTGATATGCGGGTGTAATTATTCGAGATGTTTTATCCTCAATCATTGAGATTTGAGATTGAGCAGAAGGATGAAACAATCCAACACCAATCCCAAACGGTATGAAAGCCAACAAAAAAGATAGGTAATTAGGTGCTGATACTAACATCAAGGGACAAAAAGCGACGATAAAAAGACCTAGCACCATGGAATTTTTTGTACCGATATTTGGTACGATATATCTGCCCGAGACCTGATTGCTGATAAGATTTGATATCCCAAAAACCAGAAGTCCTAGTCCTAGTTCAGATTCGGAGATTTGCAGCCTTTCAACATTCCAGGGGATGTAAACAAAATATACCCCAATCTGAAAAATCATAAGGAAAGCGCCCAGAAAGCAACTATATATACCTCTGTTGATTGATTTATTCTCAGTCATTACCTGCCTAGCTATTCCCCTTTAGAGAAATCAATCTTTTCAACTGAAAGAGTTGTTTCAGCAATGGAAACTCCTACTAACCTTAGGTATACATGGGGTTTGATTTTTTCTTGTCAATTTTAAGTTTCTTTATCGCGCTATTTAGCGTCTTTGAATTCAAGATTTCGTCATCAACAAGGGCCTTCAATACTACATAAGCGATATAGTTGGCGTTTATTTCGAAGAAGTACCTTAATTCTTGACGAGAGTCTGAACGGCCATAACCGTCAGTCCCTAAGACCTCATAATGTGCCGGCACGTATTTGCGAATCTGTTCCGCGTAGTTTCGCATATAGTCAGTAGCAGCAATTACAGGACCTTTGGATTTCTCTAGACATTGTGTAATGTATGGGGTTTTTTTGTTGTCGCCCACCTGATAGAGGTTATCACGGTCAACAGATTGGGCTTCACGGGTTATTTCATTAAAACTGGTAACACTCCAGATATGCGATTTGACGCCCCAATCCTTGTCAAGCATGTCTGCAGCCTTTTCGACTTCCCTAAGAATGGCGCCGCTTCCTAGCAGTTGCACTTCAACTTTAGATTTTCCAACCGTTTTTAAGGGATACATACCTTTAATGATGCCCTGTTCCATCCCTTTTGGTATTGCGGGGTGAGTGTAGGTCTCATTCATTAGGGTGATGTAGTAAAAAATATTTTCCATTTTTTCGTACATGCGTTGCATACCGTCCTGAATAATGACTGCAAGCTCATAGGCATAGGTTGGATCGTAGGAGATACAGTTAGGAATCGTGTTGGCAACAATCAGTGAGTCGCCATCCTGGTGCTGCAAACCTTCGCCAGCCAGAGTTGTTCTGCCAGCAGTACCTCCCAATAAGAAACCTTTGGCTTGCATATCTCCGGCTGCCCAGGCAAGATCCCCGACTCTCTGAAAACCAAACTTTGAGTAATAGATATAGAACGGAATCATGGTCACATTGTGAGATGCATAGGAGGTTGCTGCCGCTATCCAGTCAGAAATTGCACCCGCTTCATTGATACCCTCCTGTAAAACCTGTCCCTTGATGTCTTCCTTGTACCACATCACTGTGTCTGAGTCTTCAGGTTCATAGAGCTGTCCTGAAGAAGAATAAATACCCATTTGCCTGAACAGACCTTCCATGCCAAAAGTTCTAGCTTCATCTGGAACGATAGGTACGACCCTTGGACCAATCTCCTTATCTCTAATTAATAACGAAAGGAAGCGTACAAACGCCATTGTGCTGGACATTTTCTTTTTGCCACTAGATTCTAGTAATGGCTTGAAAACTTCTAGTTTCGGTATATTGAACTTCTCTAAGTTAAAACTTCTACTTGGTAAATATCCACCCAATGCCTCTCGACGCTTTCTCAAGTGTATTAACTCTTCGCTATCTTCATCGGGTTTATAAAAATTGAGCTCCTCCGCATCCTTTTCAGTGACAGGAATGTCGAATCTTTTGGCAACTTTAACTAGAGCTTCTACACCTAATTTCTTTTGACTATGGGTGGTGTTTTTCCCCTCTCCCGCTTCACCCATCCCATAGCCCTTGACGGTCTTTGCCAAGATGACCGTAGGTTGACCGACATGTTCCTTCGCCTTCTTGTATGCCTGATAAATCTTGTTTGGATCATGACCGCCACGGGTAAGCGCAAAAATCTCCTCATCGGACATATGTTCGACGAGCTTTAGAAGTTCAGGATATTTCCCGAAAAAATGTTTCCGAACATAGCCTCCATCTTTTGCTTTATAGGACTGATACTCACCATCGACAACTTCCTCCATGCGTTGCCTTAAGAGCCCAGAGGAGTCGTTTGCAAGGAGTACATCCCATCCCCTACCCCAGATGACCTTGATGATATTCCAGCCAGCACCACGAAACATTCCCTCCAATTCTTGTATTATCTTTCCATTACCTCGAACGGGTCCATCTAGGCGCTGAAGGTTGCAATTAATCACGAAAATAAGGTTATCGAGTTTTTCTCTACCGGCCAACGAAATCGCGCCCAATGATTCCGGTTCATCGGTTTCACCATCACCTATATAAGCCCAAACTGTCCTCTTGTCAGTCTTCACGATTTCACGGTGATGAAGGTATTTCATGAATCGAGCCTGGAAAATAGCCATAATCGGACCAAGACCCATAGAAACAGTCGGAAATTCCCAGAAATTAGGCATCAGCCACGGGTGCGGGTATGAGGACAGACCTTCTTGGTTTGCTTCCTGCCTGAAGTTAAGCATCTGCTCTTCAGTAATTCTGCCCTCCAAAAAGGCTCTTGAGTAGATACCAGGAGCAATATGCCCCTGAAAAAAGACTAAGTCAGCACCCTGATCCAATCCACTACCGCGATAAAAGTGGTTAAAACCAACCTCGTAAAGAGTGGCGCATGAGGCATATGAAGCAATATGGCCTCCCAGCTCAGATGACTCTTGGTTCGCCTTGACGACCATGATCATCGCATTCCAACGGATAATTGACTTAATCCTATGCTCAATTTCGTTAACAACTGGCTCAGTTTCTTGTTCTACTGGAATTGAGTTTAGGTAGGCCGTGTTAACACCTTCTGGGAGATCCATCCCATCTTCATGGGCCATATCCATAAGCCTCCGAAGGATGTATTTCGCTCTATCTTCTCCCTCAAATTTAGCAACGGACCTGAACGCTTCGAGCCATTCCGTAGTTTCTTGGGGATCGATATCTTTTTCAGACATGTAATATAATCAAATCAAATCTAAGACACACTTTATCTCAAATTTTGAGGATATTATCCCCAATAGTCAGAGACATGTTTACCTAATTAATAACCTTAACAAAACTAGACTGGCTGCCAGGGATGACAGGCCAACTAGAGTTTGAACAATATCATTTGATGGAAAAAAAAGTTTTGAAAGATAAGCGCCCAAAAACAACGCCAACAAAGGCATAAGATAGAGCTGGCTAGCGCGCAAAAAAAGCTCTTTCGATGAAATCTCTAAAGTAATGGTGTCGCCCGCCTTTACACCCTTCTGTAGGGGCCTTTTAAACAGACTGAAGCCTGAAAATAAATCCGAAAGAACTCCAGTGCCGCATGCACTTTTTGAAGTACACGAATTACAACCACTCTGTCTATCGGCCTTGATGGTCATCGTGTCGCGCGTTATTTCAATTACTTCAAAATCTTCTTTCATTATCTAAAATCATTCTTTGTTAAAATAGAGATTACGCTTATTTTATCAACTATTTTAATGGATATTACAAGTTCGATCTTTAAAGCATACGATATTCGTGGAATTGTTGAAAAAGAGTTAACTCCAGAAGTAGTCAAATTAATAGGCTTGGCGATCGGTAGCGAGTCAATTGCCCAAGGTGAGAGAGGTATAGTTGTCGGCAGAGATGGACGCTTGACCGGACCTACGCTATCCGAATCGCTGATATCTGGACTCATTGAGAGTGGCTGTCATATCGTTGATATTGGTATGGTTCCAACACCTCTGGTGTATTTCGCGACCTACACGAAAGGTGCAAGCTCAGGAGTGATGGTTACCGGTTCACATAACCCTCCAGAATACAATGGTCTTAAAATCATAATTGCAGGTGAGACCCTCTCGGCTGACAAAATCCAGAACCTGTATTCAAGAATCGTCAACCAAGAGTTTTTTTCAGGTTCCGGTTCTTTAACCTCAATCAATATCGACCAAGACTACATGGATACTATTAAGTCTGACATCGTTCTGGACCGAGAGCTCAACATTGTCGTTGATTGCGGCAATGGCATTGCAGGAAACATCGCACCTAAATTATTTGAATCACTTGGGGCCAGAGTCAGCAAACTTTTTTGTTTGGTTGATGGAAGATTTCCTAACCATCATCCTGACCCCTCAAATCCAGAAAACCTGAAAGATTTAATTAAAGAGGTTGTCGATACCGGTGCTGACTTGGGTCTTGCTTTTGATGGTGATGGCGACCGTTTAGGTTTGGTCGACAATAATGGCAATGTGATTTGGGCTGATCGTCAAATGATTCTTTATGCTAGGGATGTCCTGAGTCGAAAACCGGGAGCTAAAATTATCTTTGATGTGAAGTGTTCTCCCTTACTTCCAAAGGATATTTCCGAGCATGGGGGTGAAGCAATTATGTCACGAACTGGTCATAGCTTTATAAAAAACAAACTCAAGGAAACAGATGCAGAGCTTGGTGGAGAGATGTCAGGACACATCTTCTTTAAGGATCGCTGGTATGGCTTTGATGACGCTCTCTATACTGGAGCTAGGCTACTAGAAATAATTTCCAAAACTAGTAAAACCTGCGCCGAAATATTTTCTGAATTTCCTGGCAGTGTTAGTACACCAGAGATAAACATTCATTTTGATGAACAAGGGCAACAGTATGATGCCATGGAGACACTCTGCAATAGTGTTGACTTTCCAGACGCTGAGATAAACACACTTGATGGCGTCAGGGTTGAATATGAAAACTGCTGGGGTTTGGTGAGAGCCTCAAACACCACGCCCTGTTTAGTGTTGCGCTTTGAGGGTAATGACAAAGAGGCGCTAAAATCCATTAAAAAAAGGTTCAAAGATTGGCTAGAAAAAAACAATATTTCAACTAAAACTTTACAGTAGTTAGGCAATAGAATAAGGTATAAATACACTTCTATTTTGACAAGAATCGATGGACTGTAAACCATTTAGCAGACATTATATTCGGGGAAAAGAATGGCCGGAAATTTAGAAATTACACTATCAGATCGCTTAAGAAAATCTCCATATTACGAAGCTACACTGCGTTCTGGAGCTCAAAGTTTTACAATCTACAACCACATGCTCATGCCTGTCGTTTACGAGGGAACAGATGACGACTACTGGAATCTCATCAACAATGTCACCCTCTGGGATGTTGCTGCAGAACGTCAGGTCGAGATCACCGGAAATGATGCCTACCGTTTCGTTGAATATATCACCCCAAGGGACCTCTCCAGCCTTGAGATTGGTCAGGGTAAGTATGCGCTGATTACTGATGAAAAAGGTGGAGTCGTCAATGACCCTATCATACTGCGTTTGGGTGAGAGCCATTTTTGGCTTTCAATCGCTGATAGTGACGTCCTTCTGTGGACTCGTGGACTTGTCTGTGGTCTAGGCTGGGATGTCCAAATCGATGAACCTGACGCTTCTCCACTGGCTATCCAGGGACCCAAAAATTTACCCTTAATGGTGGATCTTTTCGGCGACTGGATTAAAGATTTGAAATACTTCTTCTTCAAGGAATTTGAACTAGACGGAATACCTTTAATTGTTCAGCGCTCAGGTTGGAGCAAACAAGGTGGCTTTGAACTCTACCTAAGAGATCGATCTAAAGGGGAAAAGCTCTGGGATATGGTTATGGAAGCGGGCAAAAAGTACGGCATCAAACCAGGCTCTCCAAACAACATTGAAAGAGTCGAGTCAGGACTTTTCTCTTGGGGCAATGATATGGATTTGAACACCAATGCCCTCGAATTGCCGCTTGAAAGGTTTTGTCAGCTCGACAAGAGTGCCGAATACTTGAGTCGCGATGCGCTCCATAAAACTAGATCTGAAGGAGTTACCAGGAAAGTCGTTGGTTTGATTGTAGAAGGTGAAGCGTTTGATGGTGGTTGCGCTAGCCCCTGGGAAGTTAAAAATAACATTAAAGTTTGTGGAAAAGTCACCAGCGCTGCCTACTCACCTAGATTGAAACAAAACATAGCCATTGCAACGATAGATAAAGGTTCTAACGCTATCGGTTCAAAAGTTGATGTAGATACTCCTTGGGGTTCAAGGATAGCAACAGTAACGAACATACCTTTTAATAAAAATCTATAAGACATCACCATAACTCAATGAATGTGATATTCTGTATCCCCAGTTAATACTTTTTGGAGACTTTTATGCCTAAAATGCTAGTCCCCCTGGCCGAGGGTTTTGAGGAAATAGAGGCTATCACTATTATTGACGTCTGTAGACGGGGTGACATTGATGTCACTGTTGCTGGAGTCACTGGAATGACTATCAAAGGTGGCCAGGGAATAGAAGTTACCGCCGACTGTCTAATAGACTCAGTTGACATAAATTCTTACGACATGATTACATTACCTGGAGGCTTAGCGGGCACTCTTGTGCTTAGTGAGAGCGAAAACGTTCAATCGATACTGAAACAAATGAAAGAACAGGGTAAATACATAGGTGCTATCTGTGCAGCGCCTCTCGCACTCCACACTGCTGATGTTCTAAATGAAGAATTTACATGCTATCCGAGCATCGAAAATCAAATCAGAATTGACGGCTATCAACAAGACCAACCTACCATTATCGATGGCAAGGTTATGACTTCTCAGGGGGTTGGGACTGCTATAGATTTCGCCCTTAAAATTGTCAGACAGTTACAAGGAGAATCTTCATTTAAAGTTCTCAAAGAAAGTATTTTGGCTTAGTTCCACCTCCCTCGCAAACCAAACAGAATTTGCTTCATAGATCGGGTTGATGCAAAATTTTCAGATTTCGTGGTATATTGTTTGCCATGTATTTACGAAATTTTATATTTGTTTTGACCTTATTTACTTCACAGCTTTTATTTGCTGATGATTTAGATGACTACAAATATGAAAACTATAAAGCAGGTGCTGTTGAAGTTAGCTTTAACAGTATTATTCCGAAAATGCGTGCAGAAATGTACGACGGAAAGGAAATTAGTGGCTTAATATATAAACCTGATGGAATTGGTCCTTTTGAGGCTGTTGTGATGTTGCATGGAGCAGGCGGTATATTTCCTTATCAGCTTGACTGGGCAAGACAGCTTCGTGATGAAGGTTATGTCGTGCTATTTGTTGATAGTTATTGCAAAAGAAAATTATTGTGCGAACACGATAGCCCAGATAATGACCCGAAAAGAAGAAAAGCAGTGAACAGATGGAAAGAAATTACCCCGCCGCAACGAGGTGCTGATGCTTTTGGTGCGTTTGAATATCTGGCTCAGCAGAACTTTGTCAAAAAAGATCAAATTAGTTTAATGGGTTTTTCTTGGGGAGCTACCTCTGGATTGATGGGTATAGACCCAAGGGTAATAAATATGTTTTCTCCTACCAATGGTGGCTTTCACTCATTGGTAGCGGTTTATCCCAACAGTAAGTATTGGAAAGAAATGATGAGAGGAAGAATGTGGAGAGAGATTGCCGATGTCAATATTACAATTCCTACACTAATGCTTGCAGGTGAAAAAGATGAAGCTGAATCGATTGATGTTTATAAGGAATTACAACAATCAGCAGAAAGAAACTCATATCCCTTGACAGTTGTAGTGTATCCCGATAGTTACCGTAAGTTTGATGAAAAAAGAGCAAAACATTCTGTAACGGTAAATAACGTTACCCTAACAAAAGCGTACAATAACAATGCCCATGAAGATTCTATTAAACAGGTGTTTTCTTTTTTAAGTAACTAAACAGCCTCACAAATATCGAACCACAATCACTTGCACATCAAACGGAATTTGAAACTTGTTTCAAGTTGAAATAATCTAATACCATCTAAGCATACCAATAATTCCTGCCGTTGCATAAAAGAACTGAAGAAAAAGTATCCCGTTATGTCGCCCAAGGTATGCCCAATATCCAATTGAAAATGCTGACACTAACAATAAAAGAAAACCAATAAATTCGACACCAATATTCAACGCCACTAACATTGAATACATTATTGCTGTAACAACACCAAACCATTCTAATGCCTTACTTTTCATAATAGTATCTCCCAGGTTCAATAAATAGGAACAATATAGTTCCTTTTAACAAAAATATAGAATTATAAAGCAACTTATTGAGTAGAGCTCATCTTGTTTTTGGACATTTATTTATATAACCTCCCCAGCATATCAAGCGGAATTTGGTCTTTAGTTCAAACTTTAAATATATTCAGAAATATATTTTTTTAATAAAGCCAAATGAAATATAATTAAATATGAACACATTGTTCATACACGAACGTATACCACTTAAAGTGAACTAACAACCAACCATAAAAGGAGAAATCATGAAACACTTTCTAAAAAGCGCATTCATTGCGGCATCCCTTGTAGCGACGCTTGTAGCGACGCCGGCCTTGGCAGATGCGGTTAAGATTGACGCCGTGACGTTGGCACCAAAACCAGTTTACATCAACAAACCGTTCAAGATGTTCGTTGATGCAGTGAATAAAAAATTCGCTGGCGAAATTGAGATTAACTGGCGCGGTGGCCCCGAAATTATGCCACCATTCAAACAAGCCGAGGGCGTGCGTAATGGCGCAGTCGATATGACCTATACCAGCCCGAGCTATTATCAGGGTCTGGTACCAACCTCTGGAACCATGAACCTGTCGTACAAGACTTACTCTGAAATCGCAGCGACAAACTACCATAAACGCATGACGGAACTTCACGCTGAAAAAGACCTTATCTTTCTCGGTGAAATTCCAGCGACACAGCTGAATTTTGTGATCTATATGGGCGAAGAAGTGTCAAGTCTTGAGGATCTAAAAGGGAAACGGATCCGTGTATTCCCAACTTTGCTACCGATCGTCAAAGCCCTAGGTGCAGAGCCGATCGTGATGGCGATGGGAGATATTTTCACGGCGATGGAACGCGGAGCGATTGACGGATACATGCAAGGCCCACTTGCACAAGCCAAGCAATTCGAAGGCTTGGTCAAGACGGTGATCTTCCCCGGTGTTTACCGCGCTGGCTTCCCGGTCCTAATCAACAAGGACACATGGGCTAAGATGTCGCCCGATTTACAGCAACGGCTGACAACATTCCTTCGATGGGACTTTGCATATCGTGTTGACTACCTCTGGGGTCAAGATATCGCCGATAACATCGAACTGATGAAAGCTGCTGGGTTCAATATTTTGGAGCTACCAGCTGATGAAGCCGCACGTTATGAGCAAATGGCAATGGATGCCGCATGGGCTGTCACGGCTGAAAATGCCGGCGAAGAAGTTGCCGCCGAGCTGCGTGCAATGCTAGACAGATAGCGCACAGGTAACGAAAGTTAGGTGGAGCCAAGCAAATATTGGCTCCACCTCTTTTTTACAGGAGTACAGAATTTGTACAGCACATTTGCTAAGTTGAGTCATTTTTTCAGCCGCTTAAATTTGTATTGTGCAATCCTTGGAGCTGCACTCCTATTCTTCATCGCTACCATAATTTGCTTAGAGGTTACTGGGCGTGCACTTGGTGCTTCATCGCGTCTTTGGGTCTTAGAAACCAGTGAGTACTCACTTCTTTACATCACATTCCTTGGGACTCCCTATTTGCTCGAGAAGAATATGCATGTGGTTATCGACATTGTCTACACTAATTTCACAAATACCTGGCGGTTAATATTTCAAGCATTGAATTCCATAATAGGTTTTCTGGTCTGTATTATTCTGGCAATTGTCGGAGTAATAGTTGTTGTTGAACAATATGGGCTTGGCGTCCGGGAAATCACCGTGATGCGCCCCCATAGCTGGTGGCTGACCGCATCATTGCCATTGGGTGCCGGATTGATGGCTATCCAGTTCCTAGAGCAGTTTATCCGTACTCTAAAAGGTAAGGCTTTATAGTCATGGAATGGTACTATATAATCGCCATTATTCTTGGACCACTCTTTGTCCTGATGTTTGTAGGATTGCCGGTCGCGTTTTCATTTCTCGCGGTTAATATTGTTGGATCGTTTATCCTGATGGGTGGCCTGCCGGGCATTAAGCAACTCATTCTGAATTCGGTTGATTCAGTGTCTAGTTTCGTGCTGATACCAATCGCTCTGTTTATGATTATGGGCGAGGCGATGTTCCGATCAGGTATCGCAGTTGATCTAATGGATACGCTCGACAAATGGTTTGGACGGTTGCGTGGGCGTTTGGCGTTAATGGCTGTCGGAGGTGGTGTTCTTTTTTCTACTCTAACCGGCAATTCGATGGGATCTATCGCGTTGCTTGGATCGTCTCTAACACCAGAAATGGAAAAGCGAGGCTACAAAAAACCGATGTCGCTTGGTCCGATTCTAGGTTCTTCCGGTCTGGCAATTATGATCCCACCTTCGGCTTTGGCAGTTGTGCTCGGAGTCATCGCTGAACTCTCAATCCGCCGAATCCTAATCGGCATCATCATTCCGGGTCTGTTGATGGCGCTTCTGTACATCATCTATATCATTGGACGTTGTCGGCTACAACCAGAGTTAGCGCCCACATTCGACGTGCCAAAGGTTCCTCTTTCAGAAAAACTGTCTGCATCAGTAATCAATATTCTGCCACTCACATTTGTGATTTTTTCCGTCGTTGGCGTCATTTTCTTAGGGATAGCAACGCCAAGTGAAGCAGCGGCCACTGGTGCCTTTTCGGTCCTTATTCTAGCAGCCCTGAAAAGACGTCTGACATTCAAGGTTTTTGGCGACACAATGTTTTCCAGCGCCAATATTTCGGTGATGGTATTGTTGATCATATCCGGGGCCATAACATTTTCGCAGCTCTTGGCGTTCACTGGCGCACAATACGGCATGATTGATGCAGTGATGTCAATTGATATCTCCAATGGAGCCATAGTTTTCTCGATGATCATGCTTGTGATTTTGATGGGCATGTTTATGGGGCCCTTGCCCATAATGCTGATTACTTTGCCGATATTCATTCCCATCGTGATACAGTTTGGGTTCGATCCAATTTGGTTCGCAGCAATGTATTTGGTTGCTATTGAAACCGGTGCGACCTCGCCACCATTTGGCGCAGCTCTATTTGTGATGAAAGGCGTGGCGCCAAAAGGCACAACAATGGGTGATATTTACGGAGCCGCTTTGCCCTTCGTTATCTGCGACTTTATCGCAATCCTCTTACTGTTCTTTATTCCCGAAATTGTGACATATCCAGTGGATCTGATGTTCGAATGACCGAACGAAAACTCTACCAATTTAGCGACAGTCCTTACAAGGTGGCAAAGAAACCATAACATGGGAAATGAGCGACCTAGCTTCATTGTCTTTATGACGGACCAACAAAGGGCTGATCATTTAGGTTGCTATGGGAATCCCATCGTAAGAACTCCAAATATCGATGCAATTGCCAATCGTGGAACGCGTTTTGATAATTTCTATGTCACAAATCCAGTTTGCCAACCAAACCGCGCAGCACTTGCAACGGGACAGTTGACATCGGTCAACGGGTGCAGGCAAAATGGTATACCACTAGGCTTGGATTGTACGACCTATGCGGATGTCTTTCGATCTAGTGGTTATCGAACAGGTCTTGTGGGTAAAGCACACTTTCAGAACGTCTCACCGATTGAGCTAAATTTGCCTCAATTAAATGGGATAGGGGAAGAACCAAACGAACCCTACAAACTAGCCTTAAGATCGCAACGGCGGGGTTCGGAATATGAGTGTGAAATTCGAACAAGCTGGATCAAGAATCCTAATAAGGAATTACCACTTCCCTACTATGGCTTTGACCACGTTCGCTTGTGTATTGGACACGGCGACCAGGTTGAGGGACACTATTCTGGCTGGCTGAAAGCCAAACTGGCTGGTACGCCAGACCCACGCGGACGGGCTAGAGCGTTGAAAGACGACTCACCGGAAACGCCACAAATCTGGCGAACAGCACTTTCCGAGGAACATTATCCAACGTCATATGTTGGTGAGAAAGCTTGCGAGTTTCTGGAGGCACAGGACGACACTCCATTCATTCTTGTCGTGTCTTTTCCAGATCCCCACCACCCATTCACACCCCCAGGTCGCTATTTTGATCTTTATGATCCTGCCGACATCCCGCTGCCAAAAAGTTTTGGTCATCGAACCAGCGCCAGAAACGATTTACCTAACCATATTCAGCGGATGTATGAAATTGGCGCGGAAAAACCCGATGAGTTCTGGCCATTTCATACTGATGATGAAGCCACGCGCCGAATGATTGCGCTGAATTATGGAGCAATCACCATGATTGACGAACAAGTTGGCGTTGTGATGCAAGCCCTGAAGAATACGGGAAAATCCGAAAACACCAATATCATCTTCATGTCAGATCACGGTGACTATATGGGTGATCATGGTACCGTTCTTAAAGGCGGTATTCATAGTCACGGATTGATCCGTGTGCCTCTAATCTGGTCGGATCCGGTAAATCGCAGGATGGACATCACGGGAATTCAAGGTAGTGCGATCGATTTTGCACCCACTCTTCTGCAAAAAGCGGGTCTGAAAGCCCCGTATGGAATGCAGGGTCGTGATCTTTTGGCTGATGATGTCAAAAACTTACCTGTACTGATCGAGGATTCCGGCTTCTTGATGGCATCGAATGATGGGCGTACCGCTTTCTGGTCGCTCGTTCATGATAGTTGGCGGATAAGCGTTTTCGAAGGATCTGATCTTGGTGAGCTTTTTAATCTTGGCGAGGATCCTAATGAGTTGAATAACCTGTGGGCTGATCCCGCTGCAACATCGCAGAAAATGACGATGATGCATTTGCTGATTGACCGGCAAATTGCCCTTCGAAGCAAGTCTCTGATTCCAACCCATCAAGCCTGAAGGGAACCGCATGGTCGGATCAAAAAATATTGGATGTTGATGGTTTAGTTGAAGTATAATTAAAAGATGAACACATTGTTCATATATGAACATATATAACTTAAGGTGAAATATGAAAAAAGAATACGTAGAATTAAATGCAGAGTCTTTACATAGTTCAAATTTAGCTCATCAATCCCAAGGGCGAGATTTAGATACTAATGAAAAAGCACTCGCTAAAGCTTTGATGAGTATTTTTGAGAATGGAGTGCATGATTTCAAAGATGTTGCTGCTGCTCTTACGAGTATGAAAGTTATTGCACCACGAAGTGGCCTAAAGGACTGGACAATTGACTTGCTTAATGAGGAGCTTATAGAAACTAATAATCAGCTAGATTTAGCTTATAAGGAAAACGGTTTTGGGGCTTGAATTTAAATATGTATCAAGGTTCTTTGTGGTTTCCGTTCGACAATTCGAAGCCTTAAGAGGTTTAAAAAATAATTCTAAATAAAAGGTAAATTATGTCAAAAACTCCACCTGAATTTCCAAAAATAGAGCCAAATAATGTGCAAATTCCTAATGGTAAAAGTTTTAAAGAATGGATTGAGAGTCGTACTGCTCGATATGAAACCCGAACAATTGATTGGAATGCACTAAAATTTCAAGCTGATTTTGATCCCAAATACAAGCGTGCTCAAATGCGATATATTGGAACTGGTGGTTCGGGAGTTAAATCGGATCCGAACGTTGTTCCAGCTGATCACTTCACATTTTCAACTATGGTTTTGCCTGCTGGTTGTGAAGGACCACTCCACATTCACTACGATGCAGAAGAAGTATTTTTTATTCTAAAGGGTAAAAAAATTAGATTATTTTTTGAGCACAAAGGTGAGGAAGTAGAAACAGTTTTGACAGAAAGAGATGTAATCTCAATTCCACCTGGCGTCTATCGCGGGTTGCGTAATGAAGGCCTTGAAGAGGCACTGATGTGTGTCATGATTGGCAACCCAAAACCCGTGACACCTACTTATCCAGAAAGTCATCCGATTTCTAAAATTAAACGACCAGAGAATTAACAAAAAATGCATCAGGAGTGTAATTTATGCCAGATTTAGATAGAAACGCATTAATAGAAAATAGAATTAATAATGGAATATTGGGGCAGTGGTACCCTGTAGCCAAATCAGTTGAAGTGAAAAGCATTTCACCTCTTGGCATTGAAGCACTCGGAGAAAAACTTGTACTTTGGCGCGGAGACAACGGAAAAGTTCACTGCATTAAAGATCAGTGTCCTCATAGAGGTGCACCATTATCATTTGGAAGACTTCATGAAGGACATATTTCATGCCGTTATCATGGAATCGTTGTTAGTGGTGAAGGTGTTGTTGTGAGCGTTCCAGCTATGAAGAACTGCCCATTTGAAGGAGAAAAGATTGTTAGAGCGTTTGAGGTTACAGAAATTTATGACGCTATTTTTATCTATATGCCTTCTGCTAAAAACGAAAAAGCACCAAGTATGGTGTTTCCAAAAGAATTTCTTTCAGATAATTGGTCGGGTTTTTTATGTACCGCAGTATGGAAAACAAATTACAGATATGCTCTAGACAATCTTGCTGATCCGATGCATGGATCATACTTACACGCTGAAAGTTTTACGCTTGCATACGGCACCAAAGAAGATTTATTTAAGGTTGATCATACCGAAAACGGGTTTATCGTTAGTCGTACTGGGCAGTTAGGTGAAAATTTTGATTGGACAGAGTTTGAAATGCATGATGGAACAATGTTTTGTTTTCTAGATATTCCATATCCGAAAGCTGCAGGCCCAGGCGGAAATATGCGAATAGTAGGTTTTGTTTTGCCTATTAATGAGAACTCTTGCAAAGTATTTTTTTGGCGCATGAGAGAGGTTAGTGGCATCCAACGTGATTGTTGGAGATTTCTTTATCGAACAGAGCTGGAATCAAGGCACTGGACAGTCTTAGAGCAGGATCGAGAAATATTAGAGGCGATGTCAGATGATGTACGTGGCAATGAAAAGTTATACCAACATGATGTTGGTGTAAATCGTATTCGCCAAACTCTCTTGAAGCAAGCAAAATCAAATGTTGACTTCGAGCTAAACATCAAAGGGAAGTCATAGTGCTTAATAATCGCTCAATATTGTTGACTGGCGGTGCACGTGGATTAGGCGCAGAAATTGCCAAATGTCTTTCCGAGCACGGAGCTAAGATTATTATTGCAGATATAGATGCTCAAGAAGGTCGGCGCACTGCAAATAAACTAGGTGTTCACTTTTTTCATGTCGATATAGAAGATCCAAATTCCATTGAATCTCTTCTAAAGGATGTTGCTAAAACTTTTGATGGCAAACTAGACGGTTTGGTTAACAATGCGGCCATTGCTACGGGGATTGGTGGAGTTTCATTTGAAGAAATTGACCTAGATACCTGGGATAAAGTTATGCGTGTAAATGTACGAGGAACCTGGCTAATGACTCGCGCAGCTGCACCACTATTACGCGCTTCCGGCTCTGGAAGGGTAGTAAATATTGCATCTGATACAGCTATTTGGGGCGCGCCATTATTGTTGTCATATGTCGCTAGCAAAGGTGCAATTATTTCTATGACAAAATCTCTTGCACAAGAGTTTGGCTCTGACCAAGTTGGTATAACTGCTGTTGCTCCAGGGATTTTAACTACTGAATCAACTAGTGATGTTGCTGCAACTAGACACAGTTTTTATAATGAAAATCGCGCCGTTCCTGGTCCTCAAGCACCTGAAGATATTACCGAAACAATAAGTTTTCTTTTGACGAAAGGAGCATTAACCCTAACTGGCCAACTTCTGACTGTGAATAATGGCTTTGTCTTTTCTTAATTTTATGAATAATTTAAGTCATCACAAATCTGGACCAATTGAGTTTTTTGAAAGAAAAGGTCATAGCGAAATTGAAGTTGTCCTTCTTCATGGAATTGGCTCAAATGCATTGTCTTTTGAGTCACTGATCAAAGAATTGCCAGATAGCTGGAGATTGATCGCATGGAATGCTCCAGGATATGGCGACTCTAAGCCTTTAAAACCAGACTGGCCAATTGCTGAAGATTATGCTTTAGCACTTAAGAATTTTTTTAATAGACTCAAACTAAAATCCCCTTTTTTAGTTGGACATTCACTAGGTGCGTTAATCGCCACAAGCTTTGCTGCCAACTACCCAAAAAATGTTTCAAAACTGCTGCTTGCATCTCCAGCATTGGGTTACGGTCAAACAGTAAATGAAACTCTTGACTCGAAAGCCCAAGAACGAATTGATGAACTTGAATTATTAGGAGTAGAAAAGTTTTCAAAAAAGCGCGCTAGTAGGCTTGTAGCTAAACCAGATGAAAACCCAATCATTGTCTCAAAAGTTATCAAAGAAATGATGCGAATAAATATACCTGGATACATTCAGGCAGTTAAGATGCTTGCTTCTGGTGAATTATTGAAAGATGCACTTAAATTAAATTGTCCAACTGATGTTGTCGTTGGAGCTGAAGATATAATTACCACGCCAGAATCATCTCTTAAACTCCATGAAACTCTTAATTCAGTTGTTTTAAGTACTTTCACTGAACTTCAAGGAGCGGGTCATGCAATTTATCAACAATCTCCGAAAAACTTTGCTAAATCTTTAAAAAAATTAGCAAAATCTAACCTTTTAATAACTTCTACAGGATGAAACTATGACTAACTTTTCTCTTATTGATGGGCTACGAGGAATTGTAATGCGTGGGCCTAATGTAACAGAGAGCTGCTCTTTTTTTGAAAATCTCTGGGGGTTAAGGCTTTCTCACTCTGAAAATAACGAAGTTTTTTTTCGAGGCAATGGTTCAGAACCTATAGCCTACGGCCTAATCGATCATCCAGTTTTTGGAATTGAATATATTCATTTTTCAACAAAAGATCGCTCCTCAATGAATGCCCTTTTCAAGCAACTTGTTAAACAAAATTGCACAATAATCAGTCAACCAGGAGAGTTTAATGATTTTGCTGGTGGGTATGGTTTTGAAATTTTAGATCCTGATAACCGACGCCTAAGATTTCGAACTGATGCACTTAAGTTAACTAACAATAAAAAGTGGGGTTACCCTGATAAGGTTTCACATGTTGTTTTAAATACTCCTGATATGGAACTACTTCAAGATTTTTTTACGTCCGTATTAGGTTTTCGTGTATCTGATTATTCAGGTGACCAGATGGTCTTTTTAAGATGTAATAATGAGCATCATACTATTGCTTTATCAAGGTCTAATTATCCAAGTGTTAATCATGTTGCATTTGATTTATCATCAATTGATGAGTTTATGCATAGTATTGGAAGAATGAAACAGGCGGGTCACAATGTATCCTGGGGACCTGGTAGACATGGTCCTGGAAACAATCCTTTTGCATACTATGTTTCTCCACCCGGCTTTGTCGTTGAATTTACAACTGAGTTGCAAATAATTAATGAAAAAAAGCATCAGCCCAAGGTTTGGTCAAGGGACGATCCAGCGTCCATGGATTTATGGATGACAGCGGGCCCACCATCAACCGCACAGAGGACTGCTATGCAGGGCAGACCAGATCCTGGCTTTCCTAATCAAGTCAATTCTAAGGGTAAATAATGATTAATTTTGATTATAAAAATAAGGTAGCAGTTGTTACCGGTGGAACATCTGGAATTGGCCTTGCAACAGTAAGAATTCTCCTTAAGTCAGGTGCAAAGGTCGCATTTTGCGCTCGTTCAAGAGAGCGATTATTGGAAGTTGAAAGTAAGTTGAAGCTTGAATTTAGTAACGACCAGGTTTTTGCAAAAGCACTATCCGTCCTAGATCAAAAAGAAGTAAATAAATTCGCAAAAGATGTTGAATCACAATTTGGAAAATGTAATTTACTTGTGAATAATGCAGGACAAGGAATGATTTCTACATTTGATAAAACTGACGACGATGATTGGAAAAGTGAATACGAATTAAAGATTTTTAGTCAAATATATCCAATTAGAGCCTTTCAGTCGATGTTAAAAAAAGAAAATGGATCAGTTGTTGTTGTTAATTCACTTCTTGCAATCCAGCCAGAACAGCACATGATTTGCACTTCATCGGCACGGGCTGCAGTACAAAATTTAGTTAAAACTCTAAGCGTTGAATTCGCACCACAAGTTAGATTTAATTCAATCTTGTTAGGATTAATAAAAACAAATCAATGGGAAAGTCGATTTGAAGATCGTGAGGATAAATCAATCAACAGAAATGATTGGTATCAAAATCTTGCATTAAATAAAGGTATTCCACTAGGAAGATTAGGTAACCCAGAAGAAGTTGCTAGTGCAATAGCTTTCCTTGGATCTTCTGATTCTTCCTATATTACGGGAGCCCAACTTGAAATTTCAGGAGGCTTATCAAAACATATATAAGTGAATCTAATGAGTAGTACTTATTTATCAAAACTAGAAACAGTCTCGGATGCCATAGCAAAATATATGGCTGATATTGGTATTAGTGTAATTTTTGGGGTAATTTCAATCCATAATATGCCCATCCTGGATGCAATAGCCCGTCAGAATAAAATTCGCTTTGTTCCAACTCGAGGTGAAGCAGGTGCCATCAATATGGCAGACTCATACTCTAGAGTAAGTGGAAATTTAGGGGTTTGTATAACATCAACTGGAACTGCCGCTGGTAATGCCGCAGGGTCTCAATTAGAGGCGTTAACTGCAGGCTCAAAAGTATTGCATATTACTACACAAATTGATACTGAATTATTAGATTGCAATTCTTCAGCAATCCATAGTGTTCCTAATCAACCTGATATGCTGAAATCTATATCAAAGGCTTATTTTTTCATTAAGAGTGCCAAACAAACGTTAGAAACAATTTCTGCCGCTATTTCATCAGCAATTTCTCCACCAGCTGGACCGGTCAGTCTAGAAATACCCATCGATGTTCAGCTTTCTCAATTGAGCTATCCTAGATCTATTGAGAGGCCCAAACCAAGTAGAATTTTGATCTCTGAAGAGTCTATTGAAGAGCTTGCAGAACTCGTTAAAAAGTCAAAGCGACCCATGCTTTGGCTGGGAGGCGGTTCACGCAGCGCTTCTGTTGAAGCAACTGAACTTATAAATAGAGGATTTGGTGTAGTGACCTCCACCAATGGACGCGCAACGGTTGATGAAAGTCACAGAGCAAACCTTGGAGCATTCAACATGACTCAAGCTGCTTCTTTAATTTATTCAAAAAGTGATTTAATGATTGTTGTTGGATCTAAATTGAGAGGGAATGAGACACTGAACTACAAAATGAAACTCCCTCCACTTGTTCAAATTGATGCTCATGATTTTCGTGGAGTAAGAAATTATAAGACTCAAAAGTTTATTCATGGTGATGCTAAGGAAGTACTTCAGAAACTACTAGAATTATTGCCTGAAAAATTAAATTTTGACAAGGAATTTCATGATGATATCGAAAAAGCCAGAAAGTTAAGCGAATCTCAGCTCCTGGAGAAGCTTGGTCCATATAGTAGTATAGCGAATACATTAAAGGATATCGTCTACAGTGGTTCGCACCCATGGGTTAGAGATGTCACTATTGCTAATTCAACATTTGGTAATAGATATGTAAAAATTGCTAAAGCTTTTCTAGGGGTTCATGCCCTTGGAGGTGGTATTGGTCAGGGCATATCTATGGGAATCGGTGCAGCAATTGCAAGTGAGAAAACAAAAGCTATTGTACTCATAGGCGATGGCGGTGCGATGTTAGGTTTGGCTGAAATGATCACTGCAGTTAGTGAGAATGCACCATTGGTTTATGTGCTCATGAATGATCAGGCTTATGGTGTTATAGAAAATATTCAAGATGCACAATATGACAGTCGCCGCCACTATTCTAAATTAGATGTACCAGATTTTTCAATTTTTTGCCAATCCATCAAATTACCTCATCAAATTGTTAAAGATGTAAATGATTTTCAGAGCTCAATCGAAAGAGCGCTTAAGGCTAAAGGACCTCAGATGGTAGAAGTTGATATGTGCAGTATTGGACCATATGCTGAAACATTCTCTGGACCCCCTGCTGGCTCTGCAAATACTAAGGAGGTAGCATGATAAGACTAGGAATAATTGGTTTTGGTAGTATTTCAACAACATTGCTTACACTTCTTAAAGATGTTCTAGAGGAGCCATTGGAGCATCTCACCATTGTTTGTAAGCCAGAATACGAATCTCAAGTCAATCAAGTTATGAGGGAAGATTTTAACGGTGTTGCTTTAGAGAATAGCATAACTAGTAATACAGAAACACTAATAAACAACAAACCCAACCTTATTGTTGAATGTGCAGGCCATGAAGCTGTTACTGAACATATTGCTCAAGTCTTGAGTGCGGGTTTTGACACTGTAGTGGCATCAGTCGGCGCTTTAGCGGACGCAGCTCTTGCGGATTCTTTGTATGATGCAGCTCATAAAGGGTCGGCTAGACTAATCATTCCAGCAGGTGCTATTGGAGGAATTGATTTATTGGCATCATTGAAAAAACATGGAAAGCTGGATGTTTCTTATCGAGGAATAAAGCCACCTGCTGCATGGACGGGAACACTAGCTGATAAACTTATGGATCTAGATCATTTGTCTAAGGAAACAGTGATTTTCAGTGGCTCAGCTCGTGAAGCTGCAAGTAACTATCCAAAAAATGCTAACGTCGCTGCCACTATTGCTCTAGCAGGTGCGGGTTTTGATGCAACTCAAACTGAGTTAGTTGCTGATCCAAAAGCAACAGGGAATATACACGAATATAGTGTAGATTGTCCCTTAGCCCATTATACTCTTCGAGTTGAAAGTCAACCTTCGTCAGGAAATACAAAAACATCAGTGACAACTGTGTATAGTATCATGCGCGAAATCACTAATCGTATAGGTCCTATTGTAATTTGAGGATATCAAATGATTAAAATGCCCGATGGTAAGTTGTTTATTGGTGGAGAATGGGAAACTGGAACTGGAAAAGAAATAGTTTCAATTTTTCCAGCTGATGGCTCCATCAACTGTTCTCTTTATGGAGCCTCAAAAAATGACGTCCTGCGTGCAGTCAAACTTGCTAAATCTGCTCAATCTCAGTCTTCTTGGCGTTCATTAAAACCACATGAGCGAGCTCGATATTTATATGCAATTGCTGATGGAATTGAAGCTAATATTGATAGGATTTCACAAATACAAACACGCGATACCGGAAAAACACTCAGAGAAACAGCAATCTTAGCAAGCTCTGCTTCTGGAACTTT
The DNA here is from genome assembly GCA_963989885.1 of uncultured Gammaproteobacteria bacterium. GTDB lineage: Bacteria > Pseudomonadota > Gammaproteobacteria > PS1 > Pseudothioglobaceae > Pseudothioglobus. Next base: position 11,578 of record CAXDLF010000006.1, on the reverse strand, counting down.
CAGGTATTTTGGAGCACTTCTTGAAAGTAGTGACGATTTACTTACAGCGCAGCGGAATGACTCGTTAACCATGTCAGTCTATGAGCCATTGGGTCTAGTTTCAGCAATAACTCCATGGAATTCTCCTATTGCATCAGATGCTCAAAAAATTGCGCCGGCTTTAGCAGCTGGGAATGCGGTGCTTTTGAAACCATCATCATGGTCTCCCTTAGTAAGTCTTGAGCTTGCAAAATTAGTTGAGTCCTCAGGCTTACCAAAAGGTTTATTTTCGGTATTGCCAGGATCAGGTGAAGAAGTTGGTAATTTGTTAGTTGAGCATCCAGATATTTCTAAAGTGACATTTACCGGTAGTACCAAAACTGGACGAAGCTTAGCAATAAAAGCAGCAAAAAAGTTGATGCCTATTTCATTAGAGTTGGGAGGTAAGTCTCCAGTAATAGTATTTAAAGATTCTGATATAGATATTGCAATTGCCGGTGTTATGTTTGGTATCTTTTCATCAACTGGTCAAAGTTGTATCGCAGGTTCACGGTTATTTGTTCAAAAAGATATATACAATGAATTTGTCGAGCGATTGGTAAAAGCAACAAAAAAACTGAAAGTTGGTAGCCCCTATAATCTAGATACACAAGTTTCTACAATGATTCATACGCAACATCGCGACAGTGTAGCGGCATATGTTGATCTGGCACGCAACGAAGGGGCAAAGATATTGTGCGGTGGGAAAAGCCCAAGTGGTGCTGAATATAAAAAGGGTGCTTACTACCTGCCAACAATTATTACTGAAGTCGATAATTCAGCTCAGATTTGCCGTGAAGAAGTCTTTGGCCCAGTTTTGGTGGTAATGCCTTTTGATGATGAAGCGGATGTTATTAAACAGGCCAATGATAATGATTATGGTTTGGCTTGTGGAATTTGGACCAGTGACTTTCCGAAGGCATGGCGGGTGGGCCGAGCTATTAATGCAGGCACTGTCTGGGTTAATACATACAAACAATTTTCAATTTCGACACCTTTTGGTGGTGAAAAAAACAGTGGTATGGGTAGGGAAAAAGGAAGAAACGGTATTCGCGCTTACATGTCTCAAAAGTCACTTTATTTTGATCTTACTGGGAATTCGCATCCATGGGCGGAAACCTAATAATGGATATTTGTTTTGATAGAAGAAAGAAGAAAATATGAAAAAATTTGAAAATGGGAATTTATATAAAAACAGCTATTCAGTCCCTCCTGTTGAACGTGCTATAAAGCTTCTTCAATATATTGGTGAGGGAAATAAGTGTCGGAATCTTGCAAAAACATCAAATCAACTATCTATAAATCGGACAACATTAACTCGATTAATATACTCCTTACTCGACAACGGAATGATTGAACAAATTAGTGAAGATGAAGGTTATTGCCTTGGGATTGGAGTCATTTCACTTGGAGCACAAGCAATTCAATCAAGGGATATTGTCCAGATGTCATTGCAGCCGATCCAAGAGTTAGTAAAAAAATCAAATATGTCTGCACATCTAGGCATTCTTGATGGAATAGATGTTGTGTATCTAACTCGTAAAACTCCTAAAACACACCTGATTAGTAACATGCATATTGGTTCGCGTTTACCCGCTCATGCTTCGTCTATTGGAAGAGCAATTTTTTCTGATCTTAGTGAAGTAACAGTAAGAGATATTTATAAAAATCGCCAATTAAGTGGTGGAACCAATAAAGCACCTCAGAATCTTCAGCAAATATTAAGTCAACGTAAAATTGATGCTAAGCGGGGTTATGTTTGGAGCGTTGGAATGATTGAACCCAATATTGGATCTTGTGCTGCAACTATATATAACCATGAAGGAATGCCTATTGCTGGATTAAACGTAAGTGGACCAAAAGATATCTTCATTAATGAAAAATCAAAACAGGCAATTATTATTAGAGACGCTGTACTTGATGCTGCTAGAATAAGTTCTGCAGCAATGGGATTTAGATAGAGAGATTCTGAGTGCGATTTGATGCGCTTTCATCTGTCCCTTATAGACGTTTCTGGCTTGGATCCATCGCCTCAGTAGGTAGTACGCAGCTCTTTTTGCTAGGGATGGCATGGCTCGTTTACGAACTCAGCGATTCTGCACTCTATCTCGGCCTGCTTGGTGCAGCAACTGCGGTACCCACCATTCTTGCAACTCTAGTTGGTGGTCTGGTTGCAGATCGAATAAACCGCCGCTCAGTTTTAATTTTAACATCTGGAACTTCAGCTATACTGCTGCTTATACTGGCGGTACTGGATGCCACTGAGCTAGTGCGGGTTTGGCACGCTCTCTTAATTTCAGCCCTGCTTGGATTGGTTCATGGTTTTGATTTTCCATCGCGCTCTTCGATTTTTCCAGCACTGATTGAACCAAAACAGATGATGAGCGCCGTAGCATTAAATTCTATCCTTTGGCAGGGATCACGTATGATTTTTCCGGCAATTGGAGGACTGCTCATTGCACTGACCGATACCTCGCTAATCTTTACCATATGTGGAATTGGTTTTATAACAATGGTTATGGTACTGTTTTCAATTGAACTGGAGCAGATAATTCAGGATAAGACTAATCTCTGGCACGAATTTAAAGATGGAGTAAGATATGTTCTTCACCAGCGTTTGTTCCTAACCTTGATCATGTTAACTTGGATCTCCATGTTTTTTGGAACTTCTTTTATACAGATCATGCCAATCTTTGCTGACATATTCCATAGTGGAGAACGCGGATATGGTTTATTAATTTCGGCAGCTGGGCTCGGGTCAGTAGCTGGAAACTTTTTCATATCTCACTTTCAACAATCCCGTCGACTGGGGTTACTGATGTTATCTTGCGTAGCGTTGGTACCATTCTCACTAGTAGGTTTCAGTCTGGTTGCAGGGACACTGGCCAAAGTGGCCGGGGCATTTTGGCTTGCATGCTTTCTCGTGGTTTTGGCTGCAGCCTTAAGTTCAGTCTTTCTGGTTAGCTCCATGACAGTTTTACAGCTCAAAGTACCCGATAATTTACGTGGCCGCGTGATGGGAATTCACAGCATCACTTTCAGCATGATTGCACTCGGTGGACTTGTTGCCGGAGCCCTAGCTACAATATTTTCAGCCCCGGTTGCCGTGGTTATAGGAGCAGTAGTAGTGCTGTTATCAGTAATCTGGGTAACGATTCGACAGGAAGAAATAATCAATCTTGATGGTAGTAAACTATGAATGGTGTCATTTAAAGCTCTCAAAGAAAGCATTTTGCATAACCCTCTCTCTCATCAAAATTTCCTAAACATTTTGATGTGGTCAATACCAGCTTCTTTATAAATCTCACCGATACAGACAAAACCAAGATCCAGATAGAAACTATGCGCATGCCATTGCGACGACAACCAAACCTTATCCAGACTCATGTCTTGGGCCCACTTAATCAGCTCTTTCATAATCATCTTTCCAATCCCAAGTCCTCGATAATCCCTTAAAACAGCTACCCTACCGATATGTCCATCTCCTAAAATTCTGCCAGTGCCTATTGGCAGATCATCAACAAAAGCCAAAACATGTTTCGCCTCACCATCGAGGCCATCAATTTCGAGCTCCTCTGGAACATTTTGTTCGCCAACAAAAACCTCGTATCTTATTGCACAGATATCTTCAGTATGGGATTTGTAGTCACAGATTATGGCTTTAATATTCATTCAAATTAATCCCTTCTACCAGGTTACAAAAAATAGGTTAATTGCAAGAGCAAAATACACTAAAGCTGCCAGTAAGTTTAGGTTCTTGTTGATCGTTTTTGATTGCTTAAGGAAGTTTTCAAGAAAACTAGCTAAATATGCGATCAAGGTAAAGACACAAAGCGCACTAAGAATAAATAACAGTCCAAGTAAAAATATTTGGACGTTGATATTACCGTAACTGATATTTACAAACTGAGGCAGAAAAACCAAAAAAAAGAGTGCTACTTTTGGATTGGCTAGATTCATAACAACACCAGTAAAGTAGTAGGATCGATTGGTACTGTTTTTGTCAGTTCCACCTAAATTTAACTCTTTGTTTTGAACCGCAAGCCATGCAAGATAAAGAAGGTAGAAAGCACCAATGATTTTCAGTCCATTAAAAGCAATTGCACTAGTCTGAAAGATAACGCTAACACCTATCGCAACAAGGACTGTGTGACCTATTAAGCCTGTACATAGTCCAAGAGTGGTGTAAAAGCCAATCTTCCAACCCTTTAGAGCTGAATGACTCATGACAAAGATATTGTCGGGACCTGGAACCAGACTTAATATTACCGAGGCGGTAACAAAAGCGATTATTGTTTCGGTGCTTAATACTTCAAACATTTACGGGCCTCATAATGAATTATTTACTAAAAACTTCGGAGGCGTTTCGATATGCCTTAAGTTCAATCGCATTACCAGAATAGTCCTCAAAAAACATGGTCGCCTGCTCTCCTGGTAAATCTTTAAATCGGATATTTGGTTTCACAATAAATTCAATACCTGCTGAGTCGAGTTTGTCAGCCAAATCATTAAAACTATTCCAATCAAGAACACAACCAAAGTGGGGTACAGGAACGGAGATGTCCTCCACCATTGAAGTAGTTTTGTTTCTTTTCACAATCTCTCCAACATGAAGCGAGAGCTGGTTTCCAAAAAAATTAAAGTCAACCCAGGTTTCTGTGCTTCTACCCTCTTCACACCCCAAAAGCTCACCATAGAAGCTTCTTGCAGAATCAAGGTCGGCAACGGTATACGCTAGATGAAAAACATTCATAAATTAAGCTCCATGATATCATCCAAATAGTTATTGTTGAAATATCAAGACTTATCTCGCTTGCAGTTCCAACAATAGTCGAACGATTCATCGTTCATTTCAAGGCATTCGCGACACTGCCAGATCGCTTTCTGAGATTCATCGTCGAGCGACCCAATGATCTTCATCGATGAGTCAAAATCGTCATCACTTACAACCCATACTTCCGGCCATGTATCGATCGGAGCCAAACCGCCTGCTGCACTTGATGCATATTCTTTATTTATAACAACATCAATTCCATGATTGCTCAAAATGTTCCTTACATTTAGAACCATCAAGCGATTTTCATGAGTATATACAAGCTTCATAAGGTTTTTAACAATTATTCGTACATGAACCTCTTAGTAGGAGTTTGACGCCTTGGGCTTAGATAACCAATGCCGCCAAGCCTAAAAAGGCAACAAAGCCAATCACATCAGTGATGGTAGTCAGTATGACTCCCCCCGCCAAGGCTGGGTCAATTCTAAGTTTGGTCAGCAATAATGGTAAAAACGCTCCCGAAAATGCGGCTACAACTAAATTAACAATAATAGCCATACCAATGACAACACTCAAAACAACATCATCAAACCAATAATAGGTCGCCAGAGCAATGACAATCGACCAAATAACGCCGTTCAATCCACTAACCGCAACCTCTTTGTTGACTAAGGACTTGATATTAGCTGTTGTCACCCTACCTGTTGCAATACCTCTAGTCACAATGATTAAGGTTTGGGTGCCAGCAATACCGCCCATACTGGCCACTACAGGCATAAGAATAGCTAGGGCAATTTTTTGCTGTAATGTTGCCTCGAACAAACCAATAAAATATACCGCAATGAATGCAGTCACCAGGTTCACGCCCAACCAGATACTGCGACGCATTGTGCTTTGAATAATTGGTGCAAAAACGTCCTCATCTTCATCAAGACCAACCATTGACATCACCGAGTGTTCGGCCTGGTCTCGGATAACATCAACCACATCATCGATCGTTATCCTTCCAACCAATTGATTTTTTTCGTCAATCACTGGGGCGGAAATTAAATTTCTTTGCTCAAAAAGGAGTGCCACTTCGGCTTCATCTGTGTCGGCATGGATTGGCGTTGAAAAATCACTATTGATGAGCGACATGATGACCTCTTCAGGTTCCTCTGTAAGAATGGTTGATATAGGAAGAGAGCCCAGATAGGTAAAATTCCGATCAACAACAAACACCTGGTCTGTATCGACGGGCATCTCCTTAAGCAGCCTTAGGTAACGAATAACAGTACTAATGGTGACGTCCGGTCTGACTGTAATGAAGTCAGTATTCATTAAACCACCCGCAGAGTCTTCAGGATATTCGAGGACCTTGTTAAGGTGCTCTCTGTGCTTGTAATCCAATGTCAGCAACAGGCTATGGACAGCCGATTCCGGAAGATTTGGAACAATATCAGCGAGATCGTCGGTATCCAGGTTTTCGGTTGCCTTAACCAAGGCGTCAACCGACATCTCATCGATCAACTGGGATTGAACATCCTCGTTGACCTCCTTTAGCACCTCGCCCTGTATAGAGATCTCTATGCCTGGCCAAATAACACTCCGGTCCTTTGGTTTTATAGCCTCCAGAAGGAGTGCAATTTCTCCTGGATGTAAATTCTTGAGCTGTTCTTTAGCCTCCTCATGGTTTGAAGCTTCTAGGGCGGTCATTAAATTTTGTAGGCACTCTTCGAAAGAGGTGATTTCAATTTCAGCCATAATGATAGTCCGTGATTAACAATAACACGTCAAGCTAAGCTCGACATGCAAAAAATGGACATATTATAATTTATATGGGCTAGCCTCTGTGGCTATGTAGTTTTTCTTTGTGCCTTAGTATTTGTGAATCCAGCTTATTGATGAGTTTGTCGATGGATATATACATGTCATGACTTTCGGCCTTTGCAAATAAATCAGCACCCCTCACGTGAATCGTAGCTTCAGCTGTTTGAACGTCTTTTTGAACTTCCAAGATCATATTGACATTCATGACTTGGTCGAAGTGGTGTTTAATTTTTGAGAGTTTTTGGTTTGTATGTTGCTTGAGAGCTGGAGTGATATGGAGATGGTGACCTGAGATGTTTAATTGCATTTTTACTCCTAAAATAAATGAAATAAAATATAAATAAAAACAACTCTATTGTGTCATAAAGTTAAAACAAATGTTGACTTTTTTATCTATTTTTTTAATAGAATTTCAGAAAAATATAATCTCAAGACTAGGATATAATTACTCTTTTGAATATTTTGAAACAGCAATGCTGGACACTGTAAAGCTTTTAAGAAAATTTTTGATTCGAAGACTTGTTCTTCTGACAGCTATTTCAATGGCGCCGCAATTGCAGTAATAATGCATTCAAATGAGTTTCAAAGGCCCCATTATGGGGCTTTTTTATTTTTTTTGGAATAACTATGTCAAATTTAATGTCAAACTATTCACCTCTCGATGTGACCTTCGCTAGCGGAAGTGGTTGCTGGCTCACTGATACTTCAGGAAAGAAGTATTTTGATGCACTTTCTGGGGTTGGTGTGGTTAATCTTGGTCATTGCCATCCCAAAATCACTGAAAGTATTATAGAACAATCACAAAAACTCTTGCATACTTCGAATTGGTATCTTATTGAGCACCAAGAGAAACTTGCAGCACGATTATGTAAGTTAGCCAACATGGATAAAGTGTTTTTCTCTAATTCTGGTGCCGAGGCTAACGAAGCGGCGATCAAGATTGCTCGACTATTTGCTCGACAAAAAGGTATAGACTTGCCAGTTATTTTGACCGCAAAAGAGAGCTTTCATGGTCGTACCATGGCGACGCTTTCTGCGACAGGGACCAGTAAAGTTCAAGCCGGATTCTCACCCCTAATGAGTGAATTCATACATGTCGATTTTGATGATATCGAAGCCATCGAGCAATACAGTGATAATAGAAACATTGTCGCTGTGATGTTGGAGCCTATCCAAGGCGAGGCCGGTGTCATTATTCCTAAGCAAAACTATCTAAATGAAGTCAAGGCAATATGTGAAAAGAACGATTGGCTGTTGATTTTGGATGAAGTACAATCAGGTATGGGCCGTACCGGAAAACTCTTTGCCCACCAACACAATGGTCTCACTCCCGATGTGCTGTGTTTGGCAAAAGGGCTTGGCAATGGAGTTCCTATTGGAGCTTGCCTTGCAAAAGGAAGGGCCTCTGATATGCTTATAGCTGGGACTCATGGTTCAACCTTTGGAGGCAACCCATTGGTCTGTAAGGTTGCTTTGAGCGTTTTAGATGTTTTTGAAGAAGAGGCTATCCTTAATAATGTTATTGAGATGGGCAACTACATCGAAGAACAACTCAAGAAAAATCTAAAAGGATGTTCTGAAGTTATCCAGATTCGCATCAAAGGTCTAATGGTAGGTATTGGACTCGATGAAAATATTATCGATTGCACTCAATTACTTCAAAAAGCTCTCGAGGATGAATTATTGATTAACATCACAGGAAACTCGATTAGAATTTTGCCTCCTCTGATTATCACCCGACAAGAGGTGGACATTTTGATTGAAAAGATTATAAAATTAATCCGCGCTTAAGGATTTATTATGACAAAACATTTTATCGATTTTGATGATCTCTCTTTCGGGGAATTGCAGGACATTATTGATCGTGCGATAACTCTTAAAAAGGAACACAATAAGGGGGTCATCAATAATTCGCTTAAAAACAAAACTCTGGCGATGATTTTTGATAAATCATCGACACGAACTAGAGTTTCTTTTGAGGCAGGAATGACACAACTGGGTGGTCATGCTCTTTTTCTCTCAAACAAAGACATACAGCTAGGTAGGGGTGAATCGATAATTGATAGTGCTATCGTTATCAGTTCTATGGTTGATGCTGTGATGCTACGAATATCCTCTCACGAAGACATTATTACATTCTCTAAATACTCAAATAAACCTGTCATTAATGCTCTTTCTGACCTGTCTCATCCTTGCCAAATACTAGCAGATTTGATGACCTTTCAAGAACATAGAGGATCGATAAAAGGTAAAAAAGTAGCCTGGATAGGCGACGGTAATAATGTTTGTCAGACCTACATGCAGGCAGTTGAAATATTCGGCTTTAAATTAAATATCGCCTGCCCGAAGAATTATGAACCAAATCAATCGTTTGTTGAAAGATATCAAAACAATATCGATTACTACACAAGCCCAATGGAAGCCTGTGAAGACGCCGATCTTGTGGTGACAGACGTTTGGGCCAGTATGGGTAAAGAATTAGAGCAAAAACAGCGAGAATCAGCTTTTAAAGACTATCAGGTCGACCAAAAAATGATGTCTCATGCAAACAGTGGCGCCCTCTTTATGCACTGTCTTCCTGCGCACCGAGGTGAAGAAGTGAGCGCAGATGTGATTGACGGCAAGCACAGTGCAGTATGGGATGAAGCCGAAAATCGCCTGCATGTCCAAAAGGCGTTATTGCTTTATCTTATGAAAACTTAACTATCCTGGGATACTTCGAGCTCCACTTCACGGTAGAACTTTATTCCCCTCCTGATTTTCTCGCGACCCTTGGAAACGCGCCAACGATTGGTGTCCCTCAAAGAGTAAACACAGCCACAATACTCTTGTTGATAAAAGCTCTCCCTTTTGGAAATCTCAAGCATTCTCGAGGATCCACCTTTTTTTCGCCAATTAAAATTCCAATAAGGGATGTTGTATGGCGCAGATGATCTTTCACCGGAAGCGTTGATTTGGTCCATATCTTTCCAACGAGAGATACCCAACGTCGAAGAAATCAAATCAAATTCATTATCCGATGCATATTGGGCTGTCTTCTCAAAGCGCATATCAAAACAAGTTGTACAGCGCTCGCCTCTTTCTGGAGCGTTCTCTTGACCCTTTGTTCTCTCAAACCACTCTTCTCGATCGTAATCCGCGTCAATAATAGGCATGCCAAGTTTTTTGGCAAAACGAATATTCTCATCTTTTCTGATCTCATACTCTTCGATGGGGTGAATGTTTGGGTTGTAGAAAAATATCGTCGTATCAATATCTGAAGCTACCAATGCCTCCATAACCTCCCCAGCGCAGGGTGCGCAGCATGAGTGAAGCAACAATTTCTTTTCACCATTAGGGGTGGTGAGTTTTGGACGTTTATAGGAGGTCAGCGAATAATCTATCTGAGACATTTTTTCACTCTTTTTAATACCTCCCAGGCTTCCCTTTTGAGGGCTGGATTTTTCAAAATGTCTCTTGGATGGTGAGTAGAAAATAGATTATCTGACATGTATTTCATCGACTCTCCCATCACTAGAATGACACTGGCTGGATGATTCTTGATACTCTCTTCAAGGTCGCCAGACTGAATCGAGATAGAGGTCGTATTATTTAATGACAAACCGATCGAAGACAACATCTTTGTTAACAGGTTTCTACTATCACCTGACTCACAAAAAGATTCCTCTGGGCTAGTTTCTACCAATAAACATTGAACTCTAGATTTAATTGTCGAAGTTGAATCATTCTTGATATGAAAAAATTCGGGAATATCTAGTGCCTCGAGATAGTCATTGCGCAATTCTGGGGTCATATTTGTGGGTGTTCCCTCTCTACATTCTCCATTACCTTATTCAATGCATGAACATAGGCCTTAGCTGAAGACGTAATGATATCAGTATCAACTCCCTGTCCGTTAACAATCTTTCCATCATGCTCAAGTCGAACATTAACCTCCCCAAGAGAATCAGTACCCTGGGTGACGTTTGTCACGGAATATAATTGCAATGTCGGCTCGATATCGACCAAAGATAGGATTGCACTGAAAGTTGCGTCAACCGCCCCTGAAGTTCTTGCGGAGGCGCTTTTCTCTTTGCCGTCGATTAGAAGGGTGACGTTTGCAGTATTCTCTTTACCGGTCTCGGTACAAACTTTTAGTGACGTTAGACGGATAATCTCTGCGGACTCGGCCTGTGCTTCTGTAACCAGCGCCTGGAGGTCTTCATCAAAGATGTCATGTTTCTTGTCAGCCAGTGACTTGAAGCGAGAAAATGCATCATTCAATTCATCATCTGAATCAAATTCAACACCTAGTTCTCTCATCCTCACTTGAAAGGCGTTACGACCTGAATGTTTACCCATTACAAGAGTATTGGTATGCCAGCCAACATCCTCTGCTTTCATGATTTCATAGGTTTCGCGGTGCTTAAGGATGCCATCTTGATGGATCCCGGCCTCATGAGCAAATGCATTAGCGCCAACAACTGCCTTATTGGGTTGAACAACGAAGCCGGTAATTGACGAAACTAGCCTCGAGGCCGCCAAAATTTGTTTACTGTCAATATTGGAGTCACAACCAAAGATATCCTGCCTTGTACGAACCGCCATCACGACCTCTTCGAGAGAGGTATTTCCTGCACGTTCTCCTAGACCGTTGATAGTGCACTCGATTTGCCTTGCCCCGTTAAGGACAGCAGAAAGTGAATTTGAAACTGCCAGCCCTAGGTCATTATGGCAGTGCGCTGAGAATATTGCCTTATCAGAGTTTGGCACCCTTTCGATAAGCTCTCTCATGGTTTCACCAAACTGGTGAGGGATGTTATAACCGACCGTATCAGGAATGTTGATCGTTGTCGCACCAGCATTGATAGCAGATTCAATGATTCGACATAAGAAATCGATATCAGATCGACCCGCGTCTTCAGGACTAAACTCAATATTGTTGGTAAACTTAGTCGCCCTTTTGACGGACCGAACGGCTTGAGCAACCACTTCATC